>JBBRTJ010000015.1:0-46420 GCA_038244535.1 Acidimicrobiales bacterium
ATCAGTCCGGATGTATTTTTGTCCCGGCTTCGCTCCGTAATCCAGTTCAGCACCTTGATGGTCGGCATCATCAAGGCGCCCTTCATGGCGTTGGTCATCGGGCTCATCGCCTCGATCGAGGGACTTGCAGTCGAGGGCTCGGCCGAGTCGTCGTGCCAGCTCCCGATCGGTGGCCTGGCCGGCAAGCCGATCGTCACGATCGAGGGGCTGTCGCCCACGGGAACCCATCCCCTCCAGCAGGCCTGGATCGCTCAGGAGGCCGCCCAGTGCGGCTACTGCCAGTCGGGGATGATCATGGCGGCGGCCTCGTTGCTCGCCAGCCACCCCCACCCGACCGACGCCCAGATCGACGCCGAGATGGAGAACATCTGCATCTGCGGGACCTACGAGCGCGTACGGGCCGCCATCCACCAGGCTGCCGGCGGCTGAGGGGCTTTCGATGACTGATCTCGACACCACTCCCGCCAGCATCCCCACCCTCTCTGTGCCGCCGCCTCCGCCCGCGGCAGGCACAGGGACCGTCAGCCGGCGCGGCTTCCTCACTGCAGGAGCCGCAGCTGGCGGCGGACTTCTCATCGGCTTCAACCTCCCGTCGCGCGCCGACGCGGCGATGCGCTTCGGTGCGGGACCGTTCTCCGGTGCCGGCGTCGGGAGCGGCGCCACGACGACCGCCGGTCCCTCGCCGCTCGTCACGACCACCGCCACTGTGAACTCATGGATCGTGATCGGGACCGACGAGTCCATCACGGTGTACATCGGGAGCGCCGACATGGGTCAGGGCGTGCTCACGGCACTGCCCCAGATCGTGGCCGAGGAGCTCAAGGTGGATTGGTCGGCCGTCAATGGTGTCCATGCCCCCGCCAACCCGATCTTTGGCAACCCTGGGTTCGGCATGCAGGCCACCGGCGGCAGCATGAGCATCCGGGGCTACTTCGACCCGCTGCTGCTGGTCGGGGCCGCGGCACGAGAGATGCTCGTGCAGGCCGCTGCCTCGAAGTGGGGTGTCCCCGTCGCCGGCCTGGTGGCGGCCCACGGCGCAGTCACGCAGACCTCGACCGGTCGCCGCTTCACCTACGGCCAGCTCGCGCCAGCCGCCGCGCTCCTCACACCGCCGACGTCACCCACCCTCACGGCTCCGAGCTCGTACGCGCTCATCGGTCAGCCCTTGCCTCGTGTCGACCTTCCGGCGAAGGTCACGGGCAAGGCGGTGTACGGGATCGACGTCAAGGTCCCCGGGATGCTCTACGCGTCGGTGAAGCACTGTCCGAGCATCGGCGGCACGGTCAAGGTCATCCCGCCGGCTCCGGCCGGCACGATTGCCGTCGTCGACCTCGGCAACGCTGTCGCCGTCGTCGCCGACACCTACGCCAAGGCGTTCAAGGCCGCGGCTGCGCTCAACGTGACCTGGTCCATCCCTGCTTCGTCAAGGGCGCTCGACGATCAAGCGATCGCGACCAAAGCTCGCTCGCTCATGACCAAGCCGGGGGCGCTGCTGTTCCCAGCCGAGTCCGACGGTGACGTCACCGGCGGCATGGCCGCCGCCGCGACCAGGCTGAACCTGACCTACTCGGTGCCCTACCTGGCCCACGCCACCCTCGAGCCGATGAACTGCACGGCTTCGGTGACCGCCACGAGCTGCGATCTCTGGGCACCGACGCAGGCCGCCGCCCTCGCCGTGTTCACCGCTGCCGGGATCACGGGCCTACCCCTGAGCCAGATCACGTGCACGACGACGCTGCTGGGCAGTGGTCTCGGACGCAAGTTCGAGCAGGACTACATCGCTCAGGCGGTTCGCGTGTCGAAGGCAGTTGGCAGCCCGGTCAAGTTGATCTGGCCCCGCAAGGAGGACTTCTCTCACGACCAGTACCGGCCGATGGCGATCATGAACATCAAGGCTGGGCTCAGCGCGACCGGCGCCGTCACCGCCTTCACCGATCGGATCGTGTCGCCGTCGATCCTGTTCCAGCGGGGATGGACCACCGGCTACGACAACCAGGCCACTGATGGTGCCACGGCGCTGCCCTACGCCTTTGGCTCGCGGCTGATCGAGTACGTCCGCCACCCGGCCGCGCTTCCCGTGGGGTTCTGGCGGTCGGTTGGTCACTCGTTCAACTGCTTCGGAGTCGAGAGTTCGATGGACGAGATGGCACTCGCGGCCGGGATCGATCCCTTGGCCTTCCGCCTCGGGCTGTGCACGGCCAACGCCCGGGCTACCGGGGTGCTTCAGGCCGTGGCGACCCTCAGCGGGTGGTCGACGCCGCCGCCCGCCGGGCACGCACGGGGCATCGCGCTGTCCGATGCGTTCGGGAGCATGGCAGCTCAGGTCGTCGAGGTGAGCGCCCCGACGGCCACGACCATCAAGGTGCACAACGTGTGGTGCGCCATCGACGTTGGTCGTGTCGTCAACCCGCGCATCGTCACCCAGCAGATGGAGAGCGGCATCATCCACGGCCTCAACGCTGCCCTGTGGGGGAAGATGACCTTCCAGAACGGGGTCGCCAGTCCGTTCAACTTCGACGACTACCGCATGCTGCGGATGAAGGACATGCCGCACATCGAGGTGCAGGTGCTGGCCAGTGGCGGTTTCACCGGGGGTGCCGGTGAGCCGGGCACCCCGCCGATCGCCCCCGCCGTCGCCAACGCATGGTTCGCCCTCACAGGCGCGCGGAAGCGATCGTTGCCTCTCTTCTGACCCTGACCGTCAGATCACCTTGGTGCCTGGCGGCAACGTGGCCGCCGGCACCTTGGGATCGATCTCAGCGAGCGCGTCGACCAGTAGCTGGGCCACCACGACGTCACGGACCCACTTGAGGTCGGCCGGAACCACGTACCAGGGCGCGACGTCGGTCGAGGTCGCTTCAATCGCCTGACCGTAGGCGTCCTGGTAGGCGTGCCACTGCTCATGCATCGCGAGATCGGACGACTCGATCTTCCAGCGCTTCTCGGGATCGTCGATGCGAGCCTGGAGCCGGAGGGCCTGCTCGTCGCGCGAGATGTGCAGGAAGACCTTCAGGATGTGCGTCCCCTCATCGGTCAGCATTGCTTCGAAGTGGCGGATGTGACCGAAGCGGCGCTGACGCTCCTCGTCGTCGATGACGCCGGTGAGGTAAGCGGCGACGACGTCTTCATAGTGGGAGCGGTTGAAGATGCCGATCTGACCCCGCGCCGGAGCTGCCTGATGCACGCGCCACAGGTAGTCGTGGTCGAGCTCGGCGCCGACGGGACGCTGGAAGTGGACCACCGTGCACCCCTGAGGGTTGATGCCCGTGAAGACCTTGCGGATCGTGCCGTCCTTGCCGGCGGCGTCCATGCCCTGCAGTACGAGCAGCAGGGACCGCCGGTCCTCGGCGAAGAGCCGGTGCTGCAGCGTCGAGAGCCGCGTCACGAGCTGTTCGACCGCGCGCTGCGCCTCTGCCTTGTCCAGGATGCCGAGGCGGTCGCTCTGGTCGCGCCGGTCAAGGTGGGCCGGATCTCCCGGCCTCACGCGCAGGGAGTGGAGCTGCGAACGGTCCATGGGGGACAACGCTAGGCCCCGGTAGGTTCTACGGCGATGTGCGGCCGATTCGTCTCTGCCACGCCGGCCGACCAGGTGGCGGCCTACTTCGGGGCGGCGCTCAGTGGCGAGGGCTTGGCCCCCTCCTACAACGTGGCGCCCACCAACGACATCTGGGCGGTGGTCACCTCACCGGAGGGCAGGCGTCTCCTCGAACCGTTCCACTGGGGCCTCGTGCCCGGCTGGGCCAAGGACCAGAACGTCGGACTCAAGATGATCAACGCCCGGGCCGAGACGCTCGCCGAGAAGCCGGTGTTCCGCAAGCTCCTCGAGCGCCGGCGCTGCATCGTCCCTGCGGACGGCTTCTACGAGTGGAAAGCGGTTGCCCCTGGCTCGCCCAAGGGCACGGCGAAGCAGCCCTACTTCATCCATCGGGCCGACGGCGAGCGCTTGGCCTTCGCCGGATTGTGGACCAGCTGGAAGGACCCGAACGGGCCGCCCGACAAGCCCTGGCTGCACTCGGTGGCGATCATCACCACCTCGGCCAACGCCACCATGGTGCCGATCCACGACCGCATGCCGGCGCTGCTCGCTCCGTCGTCGTGGGATCGATGGCTCGATCCCGTCGAGCACGATCTCGTCGGGCTCGGCGCGTTGCTGACGCCAGCGCCCGCCTCCGTGCTGACCATGCACGCGGTGTCGCGCGATGTCGGCAACGTGCGCAACAAGGGGGCGTACCTCGTCGATCCGGTCGACCTCGGCGATGCCGGAGGCGGCCTGCTGTTCTGCTAGCCCACGCGGCTGACGCCGACGTTCAGCGCACCGCTGCGGGATAGGCGACCACGGCATCGATGCCGCCACCCGGGGCCGCGTCGAGGCGTACGGTGCCGCCGTCGGCGCGCACGAGCTTGTCGACGATGGCGAGCCCCAAGCCACTTCCTCCGAGGCCGGTCGCCACCGGATCGGCGCGCCAGAAGCGGTCAAAGGCCCGGCCCCGATCGGCTTCGCTCAGGCCTGACCCTTGGTCGACGACATGGATGACCACCGAGGGGCCTTCTCCGAGGCGCAACGTCACCGAGGTGCCGGCCGGCGCGACGTCGAGGGCATTGGCGATCAGGTTGTCGAGCACCTGGGAGAGCCGCCCGGGGTCGACCTGGGCCTGGATCGGGTGCCCCGGCAGCACGCAGGACAGCGTCACGGAACGTTCGTCGGCGAATGGCTGCCACATCTGAACGCGCGAGTCGACGACCGGGAGGAGATCGCACGGTTGGGCGGGGGCGGTGGCGCGCTCGGCACGGGCGAGCACGAGCAGGCCGTCCACCATCCGGCTCAGGCGCTCCACCTCCTCGGTGGCGTCCTCGAGCCCGGCCCGACCCTCGGGCGTGAGCTCGGGGGACAGGTTCTCGAGCCTGAGTCGCAGCGCGGTGAGGGGGGTGCGCAGCTCGTGGGAGGCGTCGGCGACGAATGCCTCCTGACTGCTGATCACCTCCTCGATCCGGTCTGCCGTGCGGTTGAACGCCTCGGCCACCGATCGCACCTCAGGCGGCCCTCTTTCGGGGTCGGCGCGCGTCGAGAGGTCCCCTCCCCCGAGCGCCATCGCGCTGGCTTCGAGGCGGCGCAGGGGGTTCGTGACCGAGCGGGCCACGACCACGCCGACCAAGGCCACGGCGAGGAGCGACACGAGCGACACGAGGCCGAGACGCAACCAGTAGGACCGCACCCGGGAGTCGACCCGGGTGCTCGGCGAGGTGACCCGAACCACGCCACGGACCTGACCGCCGGACGCCACTGGCACGGCCGCGTAGAGAAGGTTGCCGCCGAGGGTGGCTGAGGTGCGATCGCCGGAGACTGGCTCGCCGCGCATCGCGGCTTGGATCTCGGGGCGGCCGCTGAAGTTCTCGTTGCTGGGCGTGAGGCTGTTGGTGTCGAGCAGCAGCGAACCGTCAGGCTGCACGATCACCACTCGACCACCACTCGACGCGCTGTAGTCACGCACCGTGGCCACGACGGTGGCGTCGATCAAGCCCCGCTCGATCGACTCCTCGGCCAGCGACGCCACGACGAATGCGTCCCGCTCGATCGCCGACGTTGCCTCGCGCACCTGGCGCCGCTGAAACGTCACGCCGAGGGGGACGACGAGAACGACCAGTACGAGGGCGACCAGGGCGAGGTAGCCGAGGAGCAGGCGGCGCGTCACGCCGGGCTGGGCGCGACCAAGCGGAACCCGACGCCCCGCACGGTCTCGACCCACCGAGGATCACCGAGCTTGCGTCGCAGCGACGCCACGTGGACGTCAAGGGTCTTGGTCGGACCGTACCAATGGGGGTCCCACACCCGACCCATGATCTCGCTCCGGGTGCACACGGCGCCCGGATCGTCGGCGAGGAGCGCGAGTAAGCCGTACTCCTTGGGCGTCAGCTCGATCTCGTGGTGGCTGAGGCGCACTCGGCGCGTGCGTCGATCGAGCTCGAGCGTCCCGATGCGCTGCGGGGCATCCGGGGTCGCAGTGACTCGGCGCATGACGGCCCGGATGCGAGCAACGAGCTCCCTCAGCCCGAACGGCTTGACGAGGTAGTCGTCGGCACCGACCTCGAGCAGCAGGACGCGGTCCACCTCCTCTCCCCGAGCCGACACCACGATGATCGGCGTGGCCGACCGGGCCCGCAGGCGCTGGCAGACGATCAGGCCATCGAGGTCGGGCAGTCGGAGGTCGAGCAGGACGAGATCGACGTCACGGTCCTCGAGGGCAGCGGCGCCTGTCGCCACCCGCTCGACCTCGAAGCCTTCCCGGACCAGACCCTCGGCCAGGGGGGCCGCGATGCCGTCGTCGTCTTCGACCAGCAGGATCCGCATTCATCCACGATGGCACGCGGGGGCGGTCGCGCACGAGACCTTGGGAAAGTCCTTACCATCCAGGCCTCGCCATGGCATCGTCGTCGCAATAGCGTTGTAATGATGAATCGCCGGATGGTCGCCGCTGTGGGAGTCGTGGTGGGGATGGTCAGCGCGTCGGTGGGTGCCGCTGCGATGAACCTCGGACTCCTGGCCGCGTCGGCGGCCGATCCCGACCCGAGCATCGGTCACCTTGGTGCCGGTTCCTCCGGAGGGTCGACGACGTCGACGTCGGGCCGCGGGGCACCGGCCGGTCGAGCGGTCGACCTGTTCGACCCGACAACGGCGCCGTTCGACGAGATCGGAGTGGTCGGCACGAGCACCGAGGGCTCGCTCGTCGGCTCGACGAGCAGCGTGCTGAGCGGCGGGGCGGGCAGCGGGCAGCCGCTCCCGTCGACGATCGCCCCTGAGACCACGCCCCCAACGGTGACGGGCACGGTCCCGAGGACCTCGCCCAGTCCCCCGACCGAGACCACGCCGACCACCCCCGCTACGACCACAACGGCCGCTCCGACGTCGACGTCGAGCACGCTTCCCTTCGGAACGTCGACGACGGCCAGCGCGACGACTACGCCCTCGACCACGGCTGCGCCCCCCACCAGCCCTCCGACCACCGCTGATGACCACCCCGGCAAGGACGACTGACTAGCGCTGGTCCGGCTGTTCGGCGAAGGGTACGGCCGGCTCAGAGAACTGGTCGAAGGTTTGGTGCAACTTGTCCTGAAGTTTCCCGACGATGGCGCAGAGTGTCGCCAGGCCCCGGTACGCGGGTCCTCCCGGGCCAGCCCGGAGCACATCGGAGGGTGGAATGAAGGCACGAACACGAGCCAGGATGGCGACGGTGGTGGTCGCGAGCGCAGGGTTGCTGCTCGTCATTGCGGGCGTGGCCGGAGCGACAGTGACACCGCCCACTGGGGCGTTGTCGATCGCCGCTGGCGCCAGCGGGAACGAGAACCTGACGATCTCGGTGCCGGCAGGCACCACACCGAACGTCGACATCGAGTTCGTCGTCGACACGACGGGCAGCATGGCAGGGGGCATCGCTCGGGCCCAGGCCGACGCCATCGCCATCGTCACGGGCGTCCAAGCGGTCATCCCCGGAGCGCAGTTCGCCGTGGTGCAGTTCAAGGACAGCACCGATGCGATCGAGTACCGGGTCGAGCAGTCGATGACCGCGTCGGCGAGCGCTGTCTCGGCCGCGCTCAACACGCTGTCGGCAACGGGTGGTGCTGACAATCCGGAAGCCCAGAACACCGTCTTCCACAACAGCGCGACGCCCGTCACCGGTGGGTCGATCGGCTGGCGGGCCGGATCGAGGTCGTTCGTCATCGTGCTGACCGACTCCGAGCCTCATGGTGCCGGTAGCGCCGGCGTCGCGGGCTGTGTCGACACGAGCGCTGATCCCCACGGTTTGAACACCGCCACGGTGCTGGCCGAGGCGAAGGCCGCGTTGCGAACGATCTTCATGGTCCTCGAGCCCGGAGCCCAGACGTCGTCGCTCGCTTGCTACCAGGGCATCGCGGCCCGAGGCTACGCCGGCGGCCAGGGAGTCAATGGCGGCGTCAACCTCGCCCCGCAGATCCTCGCCCTCGTGACGGGCGCTACCACGACGGTCACCGACCTGCACCTCAGCGTCGCCTCGGCCACGCCGGTGCCGGCCGCGGCGTCGTGGATCACCTCGACGCCGCCGTCGTTCGGTCCACTGGCGACGCCCTTCACGGTGACGGCCAAGGTCACGGCGACGGTCCCGGCGGCGACGCCAGCGGGGACCTACGTGTTCGACCTCGTCGCACTTGCTGATGGCGCCGATGTGGGCCACCACGTGCTCACCATCACCGTTGGTGGGGGCGGCGCCGACACGACGCCCCCGAGCTGCGCCAAGACGTCGTTCACCGGCATGCCGGACACGATCTACATCACCATGCAGGACGGCGGCAGCGGCATGGCGTCCATCGTCGTGGCCAGCACGACCAACGCCACGGTGACGATTCCGGCCTTCACCGCCGGCACCACGGCGCCACTGGTTGTGAAGGTCTCCAAGGTGACATTCGGCGCCGGCCAGGCGAAGTTCGTGCTCACCGACGTTGCCGGCAACGTCAGCCGGTGCGACCCCTACATCAAGCGGTGAGCCCCAAGGCCCTCAGCTCAGCTCGGATCGGCACTGCTGCCGCCTCGAGCTGAGCGGGGGTCACGGACCCGGCGGCATTGGCGAAGCTGAGGTGGTGCATGCCCTCCATGGGGATCACGTTGACATGGGCGTGCGGCACCTCGAAGCCGGCGATGATCAAGCCGATCCGCTCGCAGCCGAACGCGCGCTGCTGCGCCTGCCCGATGGACTGGCTGACCGTCATGAGGTGAGCGGCGTCGGCGGTCGGCAGGTCGATCCAGTGGTCCACTTCGGCGATCGGCACCACGAGCACGTGGCCGGTGTTGATCGGGTTGATCGACAGGAAGGCGACGCACGTCTGATCCCGCCAGACGAAGGTTCCGGGGATGTCGCCGTCGATGATGCGGGTGAAGATCGTCGGCATCAGGCGAAGCCCCCGCTCACGCTCATGACCTCGCCGGTGCAGTAGCTGGCCGCAGGCCCGGCGAGAAAGGCGACCATGGCAGCGATCTCGGTGTCGAGAGCGAGGCGCCCCATCGGGATGCCCGCGGTGATGACCGTGCGCATCAGGTCGTTCATCGGGGCGAGCAGCGGTGTGTCGACCCAGCCCGGGCAGATGGCGTTCACCCGCACGCCGAACGGGGCGACGTCGAGCGCCGCTGCCTTGGTGAGGGCGATGATCCCGGCTTTGGCCACCGAGTAGTGGGCGGCACCTGCCGCTGGGTGGAGGCCGAGGACCGAGGAGATGTTGATCACCGAGCCTCGTCGAGCCGGCGTCATGTGGCGAAGGGCGGCGCGCGTGCCGTAGAAGGTGCCATCGAGATGAACCCGCAGCATGCGGGACCACGATGCATCGTCGAGGTTCACGATGCAGTCGAGCGGCACCATCTCGTTGAGGCGACCTTCGACGCGCAGCTGCTGGTTGGCCACACCCTGGGCGAAGCGGGGCTCGTCGGGCGGGGGAGCGATGCCGGCGTTGTTCACCACGATGTCAAGGCGGCCGTGAGCCCTCACGATGTCATCGACGGCGAGGTCGAAGGTCGCGCTGTCGGACACGTCGAACACGATCGGTTCGCCGTGGGTCTCGTTGGCCAGCATCTCGGCTGCGCGCGGCGACACGTCGTTGACCACGACGTGCGCTCCTCGCTCGGCCAGCGCCCGGCACGCGGCGGCGCCGAGGCCCGAACCCCCACCCGTGACCAGCGCGATCTGGCCGCTCAGCTCGTTGGTGCTCATGGGGCGACTGTAGGCAACCAACGGCGGTCAGAGCCCAGCCCGCGCCGGTCGGACGTGCCTACGCTGCCGCCCATGACGATCGCAACCGTCCGGCGGGGCGAGGACCGCATCTTGACGGTCCCGAACGTGATCACGGTCGTTCGGCTCCTGTGCATCCCGCTGTTCTTGTGGCTGCTGTTCGTGGTCGACGACAAGCAGGCGGCAGCCTGGCTCCTGGGGGGCCTCGGCGCCACCGACTGGGTCGACGGGTTCATCGCCCGCCGCTTCGACCAGGTGAGCGAGCTGGGCAAGGTCCTTGATCCGACCGCTGATCGGATCTTGTTCATCGTGTGCGTCACCGCCATCGTGATCGACGGCTCCGCGCCCGTGGGGATCGCGTTGCTGGTGGTTGCACGCGAAGTCGTCGTGGGCGCCACCATGGCCGGCCTCACCATGTTCTGCGGCATGAAGCGCTTCGACGTGCAGTGGGTGGGCAAGCTCGGCACCTTCTGCCTGATGTTCGCCTTTCCGCTGTGGCTGATGGGGTCGTCCGAGGCGTCGTGGGCTGATCAGGCGTGGATCCTCGGGTGGGGCTTCGGCCTCGTCGGCGCCTTCTTCTCGCTCTACAGCGCAGTCACCTACGTTCCACTCATCCGCCATGCCCTCTCCGAGGGCAGAGAGGTTGCTCCCTCATGAAGGCCGTGATCATGGCGGGGGGCGAAGGCACCCGCCTACGCCCTCTCACGTCGAACGCCCCCAAGCCGATGCTGCCCGTGGCCAATCGCCCGATGATGGAGCACGTCGTGGATCTGTTGAAGCGTCACGGGTTCGACGAGATCGTCGTCACCGTGGCGTTCATGGCCAACGCCATCAAGAACCACTTCGGAGACGGATCCGAGTTCGGGGTGTCGATGGTCTACGCCAACGAGCCGACGCCGCTCGGCACCGCCGGCTCAGTGCGCAACGCCATGGAGTTCCTCGACGAGCGGTTCCTCGTCATCTCGGGCGATGTGATCACCGACCTCGACCTCGGCAAGATCGTCGCCTACCACGACGAGCGCAAGGCGATGGCCACGATCGGGCTCTACCAGGTCCCGAACCCGCTCGAGTTCGGCATCGTCATCACGCGTGAGGACGGAACGATCGAGCGCTTCCTCGAGAAGCCCACCTGGGGCCAGGTGTTCAGCGACACGGTCAACACGGGCATCTACGTGCTCGACCCGGGCATCTTTGACTACATCGCCCCCAACCGCTCGGTCGACTTCTCGAGCGAGGTCTTCCCCGCTCTGCTGGCCGACGGCAAGCCGCTCTACGGCAGCGTGGCTGAGGGCTACTGGGAGGACGTGGGGACGCTCGACGCCTACCTGTCGTCGCACAAGGACGTACTCGACCAGAAGGTCGTGCTCGACATCCCCGGGTTCAAGATCAGTGAGGGCGTGTGGATCGGCGAGGGTGCCGAGATCTCGCCCGACGCGCAGGTCGTCGGGCCGGCGGTGATCGGTGCCGGCTGCCGCGTCGAAGCGGGCACCCGCATCGGCGAGTACGTGGTGCTGGGCAGCAACAGTCGCGTCCGGGAGAACGCGATCATCGACCGCTCCGTCATCCACGAGAACGTCTACGTCGCTTCTGGGGTCCGCATCCGGGGCGCGGTCATCGGGCGCAGCTCCGACATCCGCACCAATGCCCGTCTCGACGAGGGTGTGGTCCTTGGTGACGAGGTCTTCGTCGGCGACAACGCCGTCATCGGCTCCGACGTGAAGGTGTACCCGTTCAAGACGATCGAGACCGGCGCGATCGTCAACTCCTCGATCGTCTGGGAGTCGCGAGGAGCCCGCAGCCTCTTCGGGCGCCATGGCGTCTCGGGTCTCGCCAACGTCGACATCACCCCCGAACTGGCCGCCAAGCTGGCGATGGCCTATGGCACCTCGCTCAAGAAGGGCACCACGGTGGTGACCTCGCGCGACTCGAGCCGGTCAGCTCGGATGCTGAAGCGAGCGATGATGGCGGGGTTGAACGCGGCTGGAGTCGACGTGCTCGACCTCGAGGTGGCGTCCATGCCGGTCACCAGGTACCTCGTGCGCTCGCCCCGCGCCATGGGGGGGCTGTCCGTGCGCCTCCAGTCGCACGACCCGCAGTCGGTCGTGGTGCGCTTCTTTGACTCCACCGGCGCCGACCTCAGCGAGGACGGCCAGCGCAAGATCGAGCGGCTCTTCCAGCGCGAGGACTACCGCCGGGTGTTCCCCGCCGAGATCGGCGACATCAACGTGCCGCTTCGCGCCCTCGAGGAGTACACCTCTGAGCTGGCCTCCACCGTCGATGCCAGCGCCATCGCCCAGAGCGGGTTCAAGCTCGTGGTCGACTACTCCTACGGGGCGACCTCGTTCGTCATGCCCAACGTGCTGTCGAAGGCCCACGCCGACGTCCTTGCCGTCAACCCGTATGCCTCGACCGGTGGCGTGATCTCCTTCGACCCGGTTGCCGCGGCCGAGCGGGTGGGCGCGCTCGTGCGGGCCTCCGGGGCCCACCTTGGCGAGGTGCTGAACCCCGACGGCGAGCGTCTCACGCTCATCGACGACGAGGGCCACATCCTCAGCGACGTCGAGGCGCTCCTGGCCTTCGTCGAGCTGGTCAGCGGCTACCTGATGGGCGACACGATCGCCCTGCCGGTCCGGTGCACCTCGAAAGCCGCCGAGCTCGCCGGCGCCAAGGGCGTTCGTGTGCTGTCGACCAAGAGCACCTCGGCCGCCCTCATGGATGCGGCGATCGACCCCCGGGTCGGCTTCGCCGCCGACGGCGAGGGCGGCTTCATCCTTCCCGGGTTCCTGCCTGCCTTCGATGCCGCTGCTGCCCTCGTCAAGGTCCTCGACCTCCTGGCCCGCAGCGGGCGCCGCCTGTCCGAGGTGGTGGCCGGCCTGCCCCGGGTCCACATGGCCCACGAGACGGTCGTGACGCCGTGGGACCAAAAGGGCATGGTGATGCGCAGCCTCGTCGAGCACGCCAACCGCGAACTGGTGCTCGTCGACGGTGTCAAGGTGATCCACGATGGTGCCTGGGCGCTGGCGCTGCCCGATCCCGAGGAACCCGTCACCCACGTGTGGGCCGAGGCCGGCAGTGATGGCGACGCCCGCCGGCTGGCCCAGGAGTACGTCCGCCGCATCCGCCAGATGCTGCGCTGACCGGCCGCACGCCGTGGTGGGCGGCGAGGGTAACGTCCGGCCCATGAACGTGCCTGACGGACTCCTCTACTCCGTAGACCACGAGTGGGCCCGCCGCGAGGGCAACCGGGTGTGCATCGGCATCACCGACTACGCCCAGGACGCCCTCGGTGACGTCGTCTACGTCCAAGTGCCCGCTGTCGGCGCGATCCTCGCGGCGGGCGAGTCGTTCAGCGAGGTCGAGTCGACCAAGAGCGTGTCCGACATCTACGCACCGGTGGCAGGCACCGTCGTCGAGGTGAACGACTCGCTGTCCGACCACCCTGAGCAGGTCAACAACGAGCCGTACGGCGCCGGCTGGCTGTGCGTGATCGAGGTCGCCGACGTCGGCGAGCTCTCGACCCTGCTGAGTGCCGCTGACTACCGCACCTTGTTGGAGGGCTGAAGCGGTGACCGCCGGAGGCATCTTCTGCAACCGGTGCGGGCACCGGAACCCGCTGGCTTCGAACTTCTGCTCGTCCTGCGGCGCCCCCCTCGACATCGCCCTCGTCGATGACCGAACGGTCTCGTTCCCCCCTGTCGATCCTGGCCAGGACTCGGCGGGCGCCCACGACGACACCGTGATCGATCTCGACGACGTCCCCGCCGACGCCGGCGTGCTGCTCGTGCGCAGCGGACCCGAGGCCGGGCTGCGCATCGAGCTACGCGTGCCCATCACCCACCTCGGGCGTCACCCTGACAGCGAGGTCTTCCTCGACGACATCACCGTCTCGCGACGTCACGTCGAGGTTGAGCGTTCGGGTCGTGGCTACGTCGTGCGCGACGTCGGGTCGCTGAACGGCACCTACCTCAACCACGAACGCATCGATGAGGCCCCGCTCCAGAACGGCGACGAGCTCCAGATCGGCAAGTTCAAGCTCGTGTTCCTCGCCAGCGCGGGTGCGTGACCGGTGGCCGAGCGCAGCTACCTGTCGATCGGTGAGGTCTTAGCGCTGCTGCACGACGAGTTTCCCGACGTCACGATCTCCAAGATCCGCTTCCTCGAGAGCCAGGGGCTGATTGATCCCGAGCGCACCCCCTCGGGCTACCGCAAGTTCTACGACGCCGACACCGAACGGCTCCGCTACATCCTGCGCGAGCAGAAGGAGCGGTTCTTGCCCCTCAAGGTGATTCGTGACCGGCTCGACACCGATGGCGAGAATGAGCCGGTCGACGAGGTGGTGCTCGTCAGCACCGATCCGACGGTGACCGCCGTCGCTGCGGGGCCAGCCGTCACCGTGCCGGTGGCCTCGTTGGGAGCGAGCGCCGAACGGATCCCGGCGTGGATGCAGCGCGTCAGAGGTGAGCGACCCGAAACCATGGCGGCCGCCTCCGAGCCGGGTCGGGCGCCCGCACCGAGCGGCAACGGCCGTCGCCGCAGCCTGGCCGAGGCGGGGACGTCGGTGAGCCTCACGTTCGACGAGCTGGCGATGGCGAGTGGTCTCACCGCCGAGTCGCTCAAGGCGCTCGAAGGGTACGGCCTCCTGGCCGGCCGCTCGGTTGGCCCCGACACTTACTACGACGAGACGGCGCTCGTGGTGGCACGCACCGCGGCCCGCTTCCTCGCCTACGGCGTCGAGCCCCGCCACCTGCGCCTGTTCCGCAACGCGGCCGACCGAGAGGTGGCGCTCATCGAGCAGGTGATCCTTCCCCTCGTGAAGCAGCGCAACCCGCAGGCCCGGGCGCAGGCGGTGGCATCCCTCGACGAGCTGACGCAGCTCGGCGGCTCGCTGCGTCAGGCCCTGGTGCGCGAAGCGTTGGCCTCCTACACCACCGGGCGCTGACAGCCTCGGAGCGCACGCTGGTCGTGCGGCCGGCCCAACCCAGCGGCGGTAGGGTTCTGACGATGGTCGAGATGGAGCTCTTGGGAGTCCGCCTGGAGTTGCCGGTCAACACCCCGGTCGTCGTCCTGCAAGAGGTCGATGGCCAGCGGCGGTTGCTCCCGATCCTGATCGGGAACCAAGAGGCCTCGGCCATCGCCTATGCGTTGGAGGGCGTGACCACGCCTCGGCCGCTCACCCACGACCTGATGAAGAACGTCCTCGACGAGGTCGGCATCACGGTGCTGCGCGTCGTGCTGACCGAGATGCGCGACCACATCTACTACGCCGACCTCCAGCTCGAGCAGGGGGGCGAGGTGCACCACGTGTCGAGCCGACCCTCCGATGCCATCGCCCTGGCCGTGCGGGTGGGAGCCACCGTGTATGCCGCCGAGGACCTCCTCGACGAGGTCGGCCAGGTCCCGGTGGTTGAGCCGGAGGGCGAGGCCGAGCAGCAGGCCGAGATCATCGAGGAGTTCCGGGACTTCATCGAGCACGTCTCGCCGGAGGACTTCGGCGCCTGAGCTGTGCTTCGGCGCTGTTCGTTGCTTGACGCCGCGCGCCGCCCTCCGTATCCTCCAAACGGCACGCTGGTAGTTACGGCGGCGTCATCCAAAGGTGGTCCCTCGCCCAGCCCGCGAGGTTCAGGAGGCAGTCGTGGCAACGCCCGGGTACAGCGGCACGAAGACCGCCGAGATCGTCGGCATCACCTACCGCCAGCTCGACTACTGGGCCCGCACCGATCTCGTGCGTCCCAGCCTGGCCGATGCGTCTGGCAGTGGGTCGCGGCGCCGCTACTCCTACCGCGACCTGCTCGAGCTGCGGGTCATCAAGAACCTGCTCGATGCCGGCATCAAGCTCGAGTCCGTCCGCCAGGTGTTCGAGTACTTGCGTCGCGAGTTGAACCGTGACATCGCCTCGGCTCACATCGTCATCTCGGGCAACCAGGCCATCCTGTGCGACGGAGATGAACTGGTCGACGTCGTGCGGCGGGGCCAGGGAGTGCTCAACGTGCTGCCTCTCGCCAACGTCAAGCTCGAGCTCGATGGCCGCCTCGTCGAGCTGCGCCCGGCCGACGACACCGGGACGGGCAAGGCTCCTCGGGCGTCTGCTCGCACCGCGCCAGCCGACGGTTCCGCCGTCATCGCCGCCGGCTCGTAGGTCCGATCGGCGCACCGCAGGCGACCGGCGCCCGCTTGCGGTACCGCTAGACTCACATCCATGCGTTGGCGGACGCTCGGCGGAGCGCTCTTCTTCACGCTGTCGGCATCGACGTTCGTGGTCCTCGGCGGAGGAACGGCCGGAGCAGACAGCAGTCCATTGTCCACGTCCTCGCCCACTGGCGAGGCCTACGTCGATGCCCACGGGGCCATCGTGGTGGTGACCACCCCCGGTGGGGGCAGCGGCGGCGGTGGTGGCGGCGGGTGGACACCGCCGTACCGGTGCGTCTACCTGCCGGCCAGCGGGCTGGGGCTGGTACCTCCCCCTGGTGCTCGGCCCGGTGGCAACGGGTCCTGGTTCGGGCAGGTGTGCGACGTCGAGTACCCCCCGGGGGTGAGCCCGCCCATCTTCTGGGTCTGGTCGCAACCGGCCCAGCTCACGCTGCGCCAGCAGGCGGTCAGCCAGGTCGGGTTCCACACCCCGGTGCCGCGGGTCGACCCTCCGGCTGATGCTCAGCTCGTCGGGCTGCGGAGCTGGCTGTGGCTCGGGCAGACCTCGCTCAGCGATCGACGTGTCGCCTCGGCCTCGCTCGGAGGCCTCACGGTCACAGCCGCCGTGCGGCCGCTCTACACGCGGTGGTCGTTCTTCGACTCGAGCGGGTTCGAGCGGGTCGACCTGCGCCGAGACTGCACCCCGTTCGGCACGCCGTACCGGGCCGGCCCCGCCGCCACCACCGACTGCACGACGATGCTGCGGTCCGCTCCAGTCGCCGGCAACCTCGTGGCGGTGGTCTCGATCCACTGGCGAGTCGACGTGTCGTTCGCGTCCAGCGGTGGCGCTCGGTGGACTGCCTACTCCGTGACCGACCTCCCCGGCGTGGCGGCCCGGCAGCCGCTCGTCGTGCGCAGCGCGCAAGTCGTCATCGGTTGACCGGTCGCCGCCACGGCGAGGGTTACCCTCGCCCGCTGTGACCGACCTGCGCTCTTCCCCGCTCGACGACCGTCACCGGGCGGCGGGCGCCAAGCTCGTCGAGTTCGGGGGCTGGGACATGCCGTTGCAGTACCCGACCGGCACCCTGGCCGAGCACCTGGCCTGCCGGCAGGGCGCGGTGGTGTTCGATGTGAGCCACCTCGGAACGGTGCGTGTGGAAGGGCCGGCTGCACTCGATCGTCTCCAGCGCACCCTCAGCAACGATCTGGGCAAGATCGCCCCCGGCCGGGCCCAGTACACGCACCTGCTCGATGACGCCGACGGCTCGGTGGTCGACGACATCATCGTGTGGTGGATCGACGACGAGATCTTCGATGTCATGCCCAACGCTTCGAACACCGACCCCGTGGTCGAGGCCGTCGGCGGCCATGACGTGACCTCGGCTCGGGTGATCCTGGCGGTCCAGGGGCCGGCGGCGCGTGAGCGCCTTGCTGCGGTGTTCCCTGAAGCGGCGGCCGTGAAGCGGTTCCGCGTGCAGTCGCTGACCTGGCAGGGGGTCCCGATCACGGTGGCGGGGACCGGTTACACCGGTGAGGATGGCGTCGAGCTGTCGGTGCCGGCATCGGCCGCGGGGGTGATGTGGGACGAGATCGTCACGGCCGGGATCCAGCCCGCCGGACTCGGCGCTCGCGACACCCTGCGCCTCGAGGCCGCCTTGCCGCTGCACGGTCACGAGCTCGGTCCGGGCATCACACCTCTGCAGGCGGGGCTCGGTTGGGTCGTGGCATGGGACAAGCCTGCGTTTCGCGGCAAGGCCGCCCTCGAGGCCGAGCGTGCCGCGGGCGTGCGCAGGATCCTGCGGGGCTTGGCCGTGTCCGGGCGGCGGCCGCCACGCGCCGAGTGCCCGGTGCTGGTCGAGGGCGTCTCGGTCGGCGCGACGACGAGTGGCAACTTCTCGCCCGTGCTCGGCCACGGCATCGCCCTGGCGCTGCTCGACCCGAGCATCGAGGTCGGCGCCGATGCGGTCATCGACCTTCGTGGCACCGAGCTGGCCGCGACCGTGGTCTCGCTCCCGTTCGTGACCAAGCGGACCTGACGAACCGCCCGGCGCTACGAGTGGTCGTAGTCCTCCAGCGGTGCGCACGAGCACACGAGGTGGCGGTCGCCAGAGGCCGCGTCGATGCGGCTCACCGGGGGGAACCACTTCGAGCCGTGGCGGAGGTGGTCGCTCGGGAACGCGGCCTCGTCACGGGTGTATGGGTGCTTCCAGTCCTCGGTGGCCACATCGGCAGCCGGATGCGGCGCGTGCCGCAGCGGGCTGTCCTCCATGGCGAACCGGCCACGCACCACGTCGTCGATCTCACCCCGGATGGCCGCCATGGCGTCGACGAAGCGGTCCAGCTCGTGCTTGGCCTCGCTCTCGGTGGGTTCGATCATGAGCGTGCCGGTCACCGGGAAGCTCACGGTCGGCGCATGGAACCCGTGGTCCATGAGTCGCTTGGCCACGTCGTCGACGGTGACCCCCGTGGCCTTGGTGAGCGGGCGCAGGTCGATGATGCACTCGTGGGCCACTCTGCCCTGGGCCCCTCGGTACAGCACGGGGAACAGGGGGTCGAGGCGAGCGGCGAGGTAGTTGGCGCCGAGGAGGGCGTGCTCGGTGGCTGAGCGCAGACCGTCGGCGCCCATCAGCGCGGCGTAGGCCCACGAGATCGTGAGGATGCCTGCCGAGCCCCACGGAGCGGCCGACACCGGCCCGACGCCCGTGGCCGGTCCGGCCTCGGGGCGCAGCGGGTGGTTGGGCAGGAACGGCGCGAGGTGACTGCGCACAGCCACGGGGCCGACGCCGGGGCCACCGCCGCCATGGGGGATGCAGAACGTCTTGTGGAGGTTGAGATGGCTCACGTCGGCCCCGAACCGGCCCGGCTTGGCCACCCCCACGAGCGCGTTGAGGTTGGCACCGTCGAGGTACACCTGGCCGCCGTGGTGGTGAACCACCTCGCAGAGCTCGGAGATCCCCTCCTCGAACACTCCATGCGTGGAGGGGTAGGTGACCATCGCTGCCGCGAGGCGGTCACCAGCGGCTGCCGCCTTGGCCCGCAGGTCCGCGAGGTCGACGTTGCCGTCGGCATCGCAGCCCACGACCTTGACCTCCATGCCGGCCATCACGGCCGACGCCGCGTTCGTCCCATGGGCCGACGATGGGATGAGGCACACCGTGCGCTGAGGCTGACCCTGGCTGCGGTGGTAGGCCCGGATGGCGAGCAGACCGGCGAGCTCGCCTTGGGAGCCGGCATTGGGCTGGAGCGAGACGGCGTCGTAGCCGGTGCACTCGAGGAGCGCCCCCTCGAGCTCGGCGATGACCTGCAGGTAGCCCTCGACCTGGTCGATGGGGGCAAAGGGGTGCACGTCGGCGAACTCGGGCCACGTGACCGGGATCATCTCGGTGGTGGCGTTGAGCTTCATCGTGCACGAGCCGAGCGGGATCATCGTGCGGTCGAGCGCCAGGTCCTTGTCGGCCAGCCGACGCAGGTAGCGCAGCATCTCGTGCTCGCTGCGGTAGCGGTGGAACACCTCGAACGCGAGGATCGCACCCGCGCGGCGGCGATCGGTGGGGATGCCATCGGGGGCGATGGCATCGAGTGCCGCCACCTCGGCACCATCGGCACCCAGCGCCCGCCACACCGCTTCGACGACGGCTGGTGTCGAGGTCTCGTCGAAGGTGAGAGCGACGTGGTCGGGGTCCACGAGTCGCAGGTTGATGCCCTCGACGCGAGCGGCGGCGAGCACGGCCTCGGCCCGGCCGGGCGCGTGCACCTGGAGCGTGTCGAACCAGGTGTCGTTGACCACCGTGAGCCCGCCGGCCCGCAGTCCGGCGGCGGTGATCGACGTGAGGCGGTGCACCCGTTCGGCGATGGCGGCCAGGCCGTCGGGTCCGTGCCACACGGCGTACATGCCGGCCATGACCGCGAGCAGCACCTGAGCGGTGCAGATGTTGCTGGTGGCCTTCTCCCGGCGGATGTGCTGCTCGCGCGTCTGCAGTGCGAGCCGCAGCGCGGGCCGCCCCCTGGTGTCGGTCGACACCCCGACGAGGCGGCCGGGGAGGGCGCGGGCATGGGCCTCACGGCAGGCCAGGAACGCGGCATGAGGTCCGCCGAAGCCCATCGGTACGCCGAACCGCTGGGCCGTGCCCACCACGATGTCGGCTCCGAACGCACCAGGCGGCGTGGTGATGACCAACGACAGCAGGTCGGCCGCCACCACCACGAACCCACCGGCGGCATGGATGTCGGCGCACAGCGCGGTGCGATCGTGAAGCGAGCCGAGGCTGGACGGCTCTTGGAGCAGCACCCCGAACACCGCCGTCGGGTCGAGGTCGACGGCAGGATCTCCGACGACGAGCTCGATGCCGACCGGCTCGGCACGCGTGTGCATCACGGCGATCGTCTGGGGATGGCAACCGGCATCGACGAAGAACCGGTCGCCGCCGTGCTTGGAGATCCGGCGGGTCATGGTCATTGCCTCGGCGGCGGCCGTGGCCTCGTCGAGCATCGAGGCGTTGGCCAGATCCATGCCGGTGAGGTCGGCCACCATCGTCTGGAAGTTGACGATGGCCTCGAGTCGGCCTTGGCTGATCTCGGGCTGGTACGGCGTGTACGCGGTGTACCACGACGGGTTCTCGAGGATGTTGCGGCGGATCACCGGAGGCGTGATGGTGCCCGTGTAGCCCATGCCGATGAGCGAGGTGAGCACCACGTTGCGGTCGGCGATGGTGCGCAACCGGGTCAGAACCGCGCCTTCGCTCAGGGCGGCAGGCAGCTGGAGGGGTTCGGTGGTGCGGATCGAGTCGGGCACCACCTGCCCGACGAGGTCGTCGAGGTTCCCAACGCCGAGCGCGGCCAGCATCTCGGCGCGCTCGTCAGCATCGGGGCCGAGGTGGCGGGCGACGAAGCCAGGACCATCGAGCTGGTCGAGCGAGGGGCGGGCGGGTGCCATAGGAACCTCCGGGTCGTGGTGCCGGTTGTCGGTTCCCCCGCTGTGGTTGGACCTGAGAGCTTCACCCGGCATGGACCGGGCTTTCCCCTTCGGTGAGGGGCGGACCCCTGCTTTCCAGCGTGTGCCTCTCCCTTGCGGTCCTGGGGCCTGAGAGTTTCCGGGGAGGTTGCTCCTTCGGCGCCCGGTGGCAACGCTGCCGGCCGGGCTCTCCCGCAGGGGGTCGATGGCAATAGCACGCTAGCGGACCGCTCGACGGATCCCGGGGACTGGACAAGGATCTGACGGGGCAAGCGCCAACGCGACAGGAGGGCATCGATGACCGCCACAACGTCGACTACGCCGACCACGCCGGTCACCGGCCCTCGACTGCGCCTCGCGCTGACCTTGCCGGGCGCGGTCTCGCTCGGTGCGTACCACGGGGGAGCGCTCTCAGCGCTGCTGGTGGCCACCCAGCGCAGCGAAGGCCGAGTGGTCATCGACGCGATGGCGGGTGCGTCGGCCGGTTCGATCACCGCGGTCCTCGCGGCGCGAGCGCTGCTGCGGGGCGCCGACCCGGTGCTGCTGATGCGCACGGCATGGGTCGACGGCGACGACCTCGAGGTGCTGCTGAGCGACGACACCCTGTCGCCCCTGTCGCAGGAACCGGGACGCATGATGGCCGAGGCTCTCCTCGGCGACCCCGGTACGCCGGATGGTCCCCATCGTCAGAGCGAGCCGGTGCACCTGTCGTTCACGCTCACCAGTCTCGGAGGCCTCGCCTACCGGATCGCCAGCCTGCAGAGCGACTCACCGGTCATCGCGGCCACCAACCTCGACTGGTTCGATGGCGTGCTCGGTCCCGATGACGGTGCCGCCGCCTACGCGCCCTTTTCGGCGGCTGCGTTGGCGTCGGGCGCCAACGCGCTGGGGTTCGCGCCGGTCCGCCTCGATCGCAGCGCCGATGCCGAGGGCTACCGCAATGCCGGCGTGCTCTACTTCCCGGCTGACGGCCACCTCTGGTACACCGACGGCGGCACGATCGACAACGAGCCGTTCGGCCGCACGATCGGGCTCGTCGGTGACATCGCTGACGATGGGACAGCGGCGCGGCGCTACCTCCTGGTGGATCCACAGCCGGGCGTGCCGAGTCACACCGGCACCTGGTGGGGACCCGAGCAGCCCGAGTGGACGCCGACGGCGTTCAAGGCCTTTGGGTTGCAGTCATCCAAGAGCAGCTTCGACGATCTCAAGCGCCTCGAGAAGACCAACTCCCGGGTGATGTGGCTCGGCTACATCGAAGAGGCGCTCGCCGGGTTGAGCGACGGTGCCAAGGCGGAGCTCAGCGCGGCGATGCAGGCGGCCCTGGCCAGGATCGCCACCGACCAGGGCGACATCCGGGCCCAGCTGTCACGCGCTCCGGCTGCTGCCGGTGGCGCGCCCGCCGCCGATCCGGTGCGAGCCGCCCTCGAGGCCGCCACCGGCCTCAGGGGTAAAGGTCTGGTGAAGGTGGAGACCGTGTCGCCGGTCGTGCTGGCCCCCGATGCCGACCCCGGCTCGGCCCCCGACCCGGCTGACCTTCTCGCCGGCGAGTTCCTCGGGCACTTCGGAGGGTTCCTCGACGTCCGCTTCCGCAAGAGCGACTTCGCCCTCGGCTACCGGAACATGAGTCGCTGGCTCCACGAGGACGACAAGGCGGCCTGGTTCGGGCCGGCGGCCCTCGCCGCGGCGCAGCAGGCCTATGACGACCTCGGGTGGGATGAGGTTCGCTTCGGCGGTGGCTCGATCAAGGACCTCTCCACTCGTGAGCGGCTGCGCCTGGCCCACTTCGCCACCCACCTGGGTCACATCGTGGTGCACGACCTGCTCACCAAGAGCGACACCGCGGGTGGCGCCGACGAGTGACCGGGCCGGCCGCATCATGATGCGAGTGAAAGCACATCATGAAGTATCATGAGCCCATGCGCACCACCGTCGATCTTGACGACGACGTGAGCGCGGCGCTGGCCGAGCTCCAACGGGCCACCGGAATGGGCAAGAGCGAGGCGCTGAACCAGCTGGTGCGCCGGGGCCTGCTCGGACCGGTTGACGCCGGGCGCCAGTCCTTCGTGCAGGCCTCGGCCGATCTCGGGCGAGCGCTCGTCGACGTGACGAACATCGGCGAGGTGCTCGAGCTGCTCGATGCTCACGACCAAGGTCAGGGTCGGGGTAGATGATCGTCGATGCCAACCTGCTCATCTACGCCTATGACCGCCAGAGCCCGTTCCACCAACAGGCGCGGTCGTGGCTCGAGGAGCAGCTGAACGGTGGCACGCGGATCGGACTGCCTTGGGTCTCGCTGCTCGCGTTTGCCCGGATCGTGTGCCACCCCCGCATCTACGAACGGCCTGCAAGCCCCGCTCAGGCATGGGAGCAGATCGAGTTGTGGCTCGATGCGCCCGCGGCCTGGATCCCGAGCGTCACGGGTCGCCATCGACAGGTGCTCGGAGGTCTCATCACCGGCCATCGCTTGTCGTCGAGCCTGCTGCCCGATGCCCACCTCGCGGCGCTGGCCATCGAGCACGGGGTCGTCGTCGCCTCAGCCGATGGCGACTTCGCTCGCTTCAGCGAGGTGGCGTGGCTGAACCCGATCGGCTGACGGCTCGGGCGACGTGATCAAGCAGCGCGCCTGGGGCGATCAGGCTTTGGCGGCCCGCTCCTCCTGATAGGCGGCGATCGAGGCGAACTGCGCGTTGAGCGTGGCATCGACGAACTTGCTGCCCTGGCTCATCACGTGGTCGTAGCTCGCCTGCACCGGCGGGAGCTGGCCCGTGAAGCGCGGCATGACCTCCTCGGCGAACAGCTCGTAGTTGCGCAGCGTCGCCTTCCAGTCGGCGAGGTCGGCCCCGAGGAACAGGTAGCAGCCGAAGCCGCCCGACTTGTCGATCAGCCGCTCGATCTGGGCGGCGGCCATGTCGGGCGTGCCGATGACGCCCTGACCGGTCTCGTTCATCATGTCGACCATCTCGTCGAAGTCGGTCGGGAGCGGCTCGGTCCCCACCGGAATGATGTGGCTGAGGTAGTTGAAGACCCACATCAGGCCGTACTTGCAGTTCTCCTTGGCCTGTTCGAAGGTGTCCGCGATGTGCATCGGACCCATCATCCGCCAGTTCTTCCGGCTGACCGTGTGCCCGTGCTCGGCCGCTTCGGTCTCGACCGTGGCCCAGTGGCCGGCCAGCAGCTCGACGGCCATCGGGTTGGTGGCGGCGATCGACAGCAGGCCGGTGCCGTAGCGACCGGCGAGCTTGGAACCCGACGGTGAGATCGACGCGGCGACGGCGATGTCGAAGTCGGAGTACGGCTTCATCTGCAGCACGGCGTTGTCGCAGGTGAACCAATCGGTCTTCTCGGTGACCGTCTCGCCCCGGAACAGGCGCATGATCACGTCGAAGCTCTCCTCCATGCGGGGCCGCTGGAGGTTGGGGTCGATGCCGAGCATCATGGCGTCGCTCGTGAGCTGACCAGGGCCGACGCCGAACATCGTGCGGCCCCGAGTGAGGTGGTCGAGCATGACGATGCGGTCGGCCAGCATGAACGGGTGGTGGTAGGGGAGCGAGTTGACCCCCGTGCCGAGCTTGATGTGCTTGGTGCGCTGGCTGGCGGCGGCGATGAAGACCTCGGGCGAGGCGATCAGCTCGGACCCCGCCGAGTGGTGCTCGCCGATCCAGGCCTCGTGGTAGCCGAGCCGGTCGAGGTGCTCGATGAGCTCGAGATCGCGGTGCAGGGCCAGGGTCGGGTTGATGCCGACCTTGTGCATGGGGGGCATGAAGATGCCGAAGCGCAACGGCCAGTTCTGGGGCATGTCCTGGGTTGTAGCAGATCCCCCACGACGCAGCGGGTGCCCGAAGCCGGTCCGATCCACCACGTCACCACGCAGGCCGCGTCAGGATGGCGGTGTGGAGCTGAGCGACCCGGAGATCGCTGATCGTCTCGCCGACACCGTCGAGGCCGTCGCCTCGGAGCATCACGTGCCCGGGATCGCGTGGGCGGTGGTGGCCGGCGGCGAGGTCGTGCTTGGCGGCGGGCGCGGATCGCTCTCGATCGCCGACCCGGACGCGCGGCCCGATGTCCGTTCGCTGTTTCGCATCGCGTCGATGACGAAGAGCTTCACTGCGGCGGCCGTGCTGCTCCTACGCGACGAAGCTCGCTTGCGACTCGACGATCCGGTGGGGGAGTGGGTGCCGCAATGGGCCGGACTGCGCGGCCCGAGTGCCGACGCCGAGCTCGTCACGATCCGCCATCTACTGACCATGACGTCTGGTCTCGCCACCGATGATCCGTGGGGGGATCGCCTCCTCGCCATCGGTCGCGACGAGCTCGACGAGCTCCTCGGTCGGGGGGCCACGTTCGCCGTGGCCACCGGCACGGCCTACGAGTACTCGAACCTGGGCTACGTCGCGCTCGGACGGGTGGTCGAGGCGGCGTCGGCGATGACGTGCCAGTCGTTCGTCACCGACCGCTTCCTCGCGCCGCTCGGCATGACCGACACCGTCTGGGATGCCGACGACGTCGCCCCGGCGCGTGTCGCCCGGCCACACCGCTGGCAGGACGACCGCTGGGTCGACGACGGTGACCCGTTGGGCGACGGCGGGTTCGCGCCGATGGGAGGGCTCTGGAGCACAGTGGCCGACCTGGCCCGATGGGTCGGCTTCTGGTGCGATGGCTTCCCGGCCCGCGATGGTGACGACGGCGCGCCGCTGCGGCGCGCCAGTCGGCGCGAAGCCCAGCGCGCGTGGACGTCGTTCCCGAGCCGCGTCATGGTGGACCACCCCGATCGATGGCGGGTGTTCAGCGGCGGGTACGCGATGGGGCTGCAGGCCCTCGACGACCTGCGCCTCGGACTGACGGTGGGCCACTCCGGCGGCTTGCCCGGCTTCGGTTCGAACATGCGGTGGTTGCCCCACCGCGGCATCGGCGTGGTGGCTCTCGGCAACGTGACCTACGCGCCCATGGCACAGCTCAACCACCGGTTGCTGCACCTGCTGGCCGACCTGGACGCGCTCGCACCGGCGCCTCCCGTGCCCGTGTCTCCTGCGCTGCGATCGGCGGCCCAACAGGTCGCCGGGTTGCTGGGCGACTGGGACGACGGCCTGGCCCGCTCGGTGCTTGCCGTGAACGTCGCTCTCGACGACCCGTTCGAGCGCCGGCGCGCTGACGCTGCCGCGCTCGTCGAGCGTCACGGGCCGCTCACGCTCGCAGGGGTGACCGCGGAGAACGCGGCTGCGGGGGTGGCCACGTTGGTTGGCGCCGTCGGCGAGGTGAAGGTCGACTTGCAGCTGTCGGCCGAGAAGCCGCCGCGGGTGCAGCACTACGACACGGTCGCGGTCCTTCCGCAGAGTGAATCGCTCGCGGCTGCCGCCGCAGTCATCGCGGCGCGCCTTGCCGGTCGGCCGACGCACGGGGCGGGACTCGACGATGAGGCGATCGGCCGGTTCGAGCGTGAGCTCGCCGCCATCACATTGCTGTTCGGTGTCCCATCGCTCGGTGCGGTCACGGCGTGCGACGGCGCGCACCATGCGCGGTTCGCGCTGCACACCCAGCGCGGAAACGGGGTCGCGCTCGATCTCACCGTTGACGACGATGGCGCGGTGACGGCCGTTTCGATCGTTCCGAACGACTGAACCGCCCACCCCTGCACTGTCAGTCGAGGAGGTCGGGCTCCTCGGCGACGATCTTGTCGAACATGGGCTGGAAGCTGAACCAGCCGCCGATCTCGTTGCCGACCTGGCTGTGGGTGAGCTTGGCGCTCGGGTGGTCGATCTTGACCGTGGTGCCGGCGGCATCGGCCAGGAGCTGGGCGTAGCACGAGCGGTCCATGGCGATGAACCACCATGCCGCCGCGTCGACGCTGGTGCCGACGGTAAGCAGGCCGTGGTTGCGCAGGATGGCGGCCTTGGCCGAGCCGAGGGCCGACGCGATGCGGCCGCCCTCCTCGACGTCGAGCACCACGCCGGTGTAGTCGTCAAAGACGGCGTGGTCCTCGTAGAAGGCACAAGCGTCTTGGGTGATCGGATCGAGCAGCTTTCCGAGTGCGGAGAAGGCCTTGCCGTGCACGCTGTGGCAGTGAGCGGCGGCGTTCACGTCGGGTCGGGCCTTGTGGATCGCTGAGTGAATGGCGAACGCGGCTCGGTTGACGGGCCAGTCACCTTCGACCACGTTGCCGTGGTGATCGCACAAGATGAGGTCGCTCGTGCGGATCATGCCGAAGTGCATGCCGAACGGGTTCACCCAGAAGTGGTCGAGCCGCTCGGGATCGCGCACGGTGATGTGGCCGGCGGGACCCTCGTCGTAACCGAGGCGGCTCCACACGCGGAACGCTGCGGCGAGATGCTGCTTGCGGTACTGGCGCTCATCGTCGGGTGACGAGAACGTCGGGAGCTTGTGCGGCGCGCGTTTGGCTGTGACCGTCGACATTTCGCCACGTTAGCCAGCGACTGGTAGGAAGCCTCGGTTCGTCAGCACCCACGGGGAGGCACGGTGTCGCGCACGATCTCGGTCAAGACCGCGGTGGCGGTGGCCTTCGTGCTCGGGCTGTTCATGGACATCCTCGACACCACGATCGTCAACGTCGCGCTGCCGTCCATCCAGCGCGACTTCGGCTCGGAGCTGTCCACGACCGAGTGGCTGGTGACCGGTTACCTCCTGAGCCTGGCGGTGTTCATCCCTGCTTCGGGTTGGCTCGGTGACCGCTACGGGACCAAGCGGATCTTCGTCCTGGCGCTGTCCATCTTCACGGCCGCCTCGGTGCTGTGCGCGCTGTCGCCGACCATCGAGTGGCTGATCGCCTTTCGAGTGCTGCAAGGAGTGGGCGGCGGCATGCTCACGCCGGTCGGCACCGCCATGCTGTTTCGCGTCTACCCACCGGCCGAGCGGGCCAGGGCGTCGTCGATCCTGGCCTCGGTCACCGTGCTGGCGCCCGCGCTCGGTCCGGTCCTTGGTGGCTTCCTCACCGAGTACGCGAGCTGGCACTGGATCTTCGTCGTCAACCTGCCGATCGGCCTGGTCGGCATCTGGTTCACCATGAAGTACGTGCCCGAGCACACAGAGCCGAATTCGGGCCGCTTCGACATCCCCGGGGTCGTGCTCTCGGGCGCCGGCCTGGCCCTGATCCTCTACGCCCTGTCACAGGGGCCGCTCCACGGATGGACCTCGACGGTCGTGCTCGCCAGCGCGGCGCTCGGATCGCTCTCCCTTGCGCTCCTGGTGGTGGTCGAGCTGCACACGCCCAAGCCGATGCTGGACCTGCGGCTGCTGGTGGCCCGTTCGTTCCGGACGCCCAACGTCGTGTCGTTCTTCGCCACCGCGGCGCTCATCGGGCTGCTGTTCCTGCTGCCCCAGTTCCTTCAGGGTCCCCGAGGGCTCAGCCCGTTCCAGTCGGGCCTGACGACGTTCCCGCAGGCCTTCGGGGTGATCATCATGGCCCGCATCGTGGGAGCGAAGCTCTACCCGATCTTCGGCCCCCGGCGGCTGGCGATGTTCGGCCTCGGGATGAACGCACTGATCACCTCGATGTTCCTGTTCGTCGACCTCGACACGAGCCAGTGGATCATCCGCACGATCATGTTCACGCGGGGCCTGTCCATCGGGTTCGTGTTCATCCCGATCCAAACCGCCGCCTTCGCGCAGGTCACCACGCAGCAGACCGGGCGGGCATCCTCGCTGTTCCAGGCCCAGCGTCAGATCGGCTCGGCGTTCGGCGTTGCCATCCTCGCCACCGTCCTGGCCGAACGGCTGAAGCTGGTCGGTGGGCCCGCGGCGCAGGCGGTCGAGCAGGTGAGCGCCTACCACGAGGCGATGTTCTTTGCCGTGCTGATCGCCGTGGTCGGCTTCGTCGCCGCGATGTTCATCCACGACAGCGACGCCGCCGGCACCATGGTGCGCCAGCCCCGTGGCGCCGTCCGAGCGGCCGCGTCCGCCGAGGTGCACTGACGAGCGGCGACGCTCACTCGACGGTTCCGTAGGCCCCGTGATCGCCTTGGTCTCGTGAGGCGAGGACCTCACGCACGGACGCCTCCAGGTCGACGACGAACTCGTCGATGCGGCCATCGTGCACGGCGTTGACGGTGCAGTGCAGGCTGGCCGGCGGGCCTTGGCGGTCGAGGTACCAGCCCCGCCGCCACAGCGCGTCGGCGACCGCGAACACGTCGAGCTGCTCGGGATCAGCGGCGCCGAAGGCGACCAGCATCGCGTCAGGTCGGGCCCGCAGCGCCAGCTCCGCAGTGGCATCGATGGCGTCGGCCAGTGCGAGCGCAGCACGGCGGGCTGATGCCGTCAACCGCCGGTAGCCGTCGTCGCCCAAGTGGTGCATCACCGCCCAGGCTGCCGCCATGGCGCCGCCCGACTTGGTGCCGAGCATCCCCGACGACCCGTACACGCCACCCAGCCAGTTGTCGGTGACGAAGGTCTGGTACGAGCGGAGCCGCTTGTCGCGATGGACGATGACCGACGCACCCTTGGCCGTGTAGCCGAACTTGTGCAGGTCCACCGAGATGCTCGTGACACCCTCGACGCGGAAGTCCCACGGGGCCACCTGTTCACCCAGTCGCTCGAGGTAGGGGAGCGCAATCCCTCCCATGCAGGCATCGACGTGGCAGTTGATGTCACGCTCGGCGGCCAGCGCGGCGATGGGCGGGATCGGGTCGATGACCCCCTGCGGGTACTGCGGGGCCGATCCGACGACGAGCACGGTGCGATCGGTGATGGCATCGGCCATGGCATCGGGGTCGGCGCGCCAGTCGGGACCAACCGGTACCCGCACCGATCGCACGCCGAAGTAGTCAGCCGCCTTTTCGAACGCGGCGTGGGCCGAGGCGGGCAGGACCATCTCCGGGGCGTCGATCCCGCGCTCGGCCAGGCCCCGCTGCTTGGCGGCCCGCACCGCCATCAGCAGGCTCTCGGTGCCGCCGCTGGTCATGAAGCCGGCTGCGCCAGGGGGCGCGGACACGAGATCGGCGACGATGGTCACGACCTCGGCCTGGATGGTGCGCAGGCTCGGGAACGCGTCGGTGTTGAGTGCGTTCTCGGCCATGTAGGCGCCGTAGGCCCGCTGCTGCAGCGCCAGCACCTCATCACCGGCGCTGTAGGCGAGGGTGAACGCCCGACCGTCGCGCCAGCGGACGTCGCCGCCCTTCAGCGCTTGGAGCTGCGCGAGCACCTCGTCGACAGGCCGGCCGTGATCGGGGAGCGCCATGGGCGCGCACGGTAGACGAGCGGCCCGCGACGACGCGGCGGGTCAGCCGGCGGTGAAGGTGACCTTCACCGGTGAGTACGCACCCTCGATCGAAGCGTCGAGACCAACGGGCACCACGTCGATGCCGAACGCGCTCCGGGTGGCGGCGATGGTGAGGTGCTCGATGAGTAGCCATCCCTGCTCGGCGGGCAGGTACTTGGTATCGCAACCGTCGGCGAACAGCTTGACGACGAGGTCGGGGACAGCCACGCCATAGCTGCGGGCGACGGTCAGCACGCCGCCTTTGTCCCGCTCGATCGTGCAGGTGTCCATGAACGACAGGTGGGTGGCGTTGTCGATGACGGCCAGGCGCTTGGGCGAGGTGGCCAGGGCGGTGAACGCCCCTTGGATCACGTCGAGGCGCGCAATGGCGTCGGCCGAGCCGGCCACGATCGTGGCGGGCTTCGCGGGAGCGACCACGGTGGTGCCCGTGGTCGCCCCGAAGCCGGTGGCGGGGGGAGCGGCGAGCTCGACGTAGCCGACGACGTCGGGATCGGCGGCCAGCTTGAACGAGGCGATGCCACCGGCGCTGTGGCCCACGGCCATGACCTTGCCGGTGGCGACCCGGCCCGCGAACGGGCCGCCGTCGCGGAGGTTCTCGGCCTCCATCAGCTTCACCGTGGCCCGCAGGTCCTCGACGTCGCTCTGCCCCTTGCCCGCGCTGCCGTCGAGGACCGAGGTCAAGTTGCGCGAGCGATGCTCAGGGGCCGCCACGACGAAGCCCCACGACGCCATCGCCGCGGTGAGGAACGACGACTGCGTGCGGTAGCCGGCCAGCCCATGGCTGAACAGCACGAGGGGGAAGGGAGCGGTGACGGGCTCGGCCGCGGGCAGGTCGGCGTAGGCCTCCATCGTGAACATCGAGCCAACGCCGTCGGGGACCTTGGCCTGTTCACTGGCAGGCAGCAGGTCGCGCATGTCGTAGGTCGCCTTCGCTTTGCCCGCCTCCGAACCGGTCACGGCCGGGTACCAGACCGCCACCGGTCGGTCACCCATCTGGAGCGTCGTGAAGCCGACCGGGTAGGGGCCGGGCTTGGCAAACGCCCGAGGCCCTGAGGGCGCCGGCACGGTGGTCGTCGTGACGGCCGGGACCGTGGTGGTGGCCACCGTGGACGTGGACGCGGTCGCGAGCGACGACGCGGTGGTCGAGGTCGTAGCGGCGGAGCCCCCACCGGAGCCACAGGCCGTCAGCACGACGAGTGGGAGGGCGGCGGCGAGCGCGCTGAGCGAGAGGGAGCGGCGGGGCATCGCCGCACCGTACTGAGCGACGTGGCAGCGTTGAGCACCGGACAATCCGTTTGAGCGCCTCGAACGAACGGTAGGGGACCGGGACTCCAGGAGGACACATGAGCACGACGCGACTCATGCGCTACGGCGCATCGGCACTGCTGCTGATCGGCGGGTGGGTGCACCTGAAGCTCTACTTCGACGGCTATCGCGATGTCCCCAACGCCAACCTCGGACGCTCCTTCCTGCTCAACGCACTTGCGTCAGTGGTGGTGGCGGTCGCCATCGCCGTTCGGCCCGAGCGAATCGTGCGCCTCGCCGGCATGGCCGTCGCCGCCGGCACGCTGGGGGCGTTTGCCGTCAGCCGGACCGATCAGGGGATCTTCGGCTTCACCGAATCGGGCCTCAACCCGTCCCCCTGGGCGCTCATCGCGCTCGTCGCCGAGCTGGGCGCCATCGGGCTCCTCGTCGCCTCGCTGGTGCTGGCCCGCAACGAGGACCGCACCCCGGCCGAGCAGCCCGCGCCACCGCGCACGGTGGCCATCGTCGGCAGCGTGGCCGTCCTGGCCACTGTCGTGCTCGCCGTGCTCTGGAACAGCAGCTCCAGCACCAGCGTCGTTGCCGGGGGTACGCCGACGACCATCGCGGGGGGCCCCGCCGCTACCGCCGTCGCCATCACTGACTTCGCCTTTGCGCCCGCGTCGCTGACCGTCAAGGTCGGCGAGATCGTCACGTGGACCAACAAGGACAGCGCCACCCACACCGTGACCGCCGCCGACAAGAGCTTCGACAGCAAGGACCTCGACGGAGGCGCCACGTTCTCGCACACCTTCTCGACCGCCGGGACCGTTACCTACGCCTGCGCGATCCACTCCTCGATGAAGGGCACCATCGTCGTCAGCTGATCACGCTCGGTCGGCCCAGATGCCCGGCCGACGCAACAGGGGTGCGATCTGCGTCGTCTCCTTCTCCTTCCTGAGAACCAGGCGCCGCAGATCCGAGGGAGGTGCCGCGAACCGCTCAGTCACGCCAGCGGGTTGTGCCAGGCGATCTCGGTGAAGCGGGCGAAGTCGGAGTCGGCTGAAACCATGGTCAACCCGTGCTCGACGCACAGCGCGGCGAGCACGGCGTCGGGCACGAGGTTGGCCCGCAGGTCAAGGGTGGTCAGGAGCCGGCCCAGGACCTCTCGATGGGCGAGCGTCGGCGCCGGCACCCATGACGTCGGGGCATCGAGCCAGGCGCTGACCAGCCGCCAGGCTTCGACGACGGGGAGCGGTTCGGCGAGGGCACGAGGGTTGGTGGCGATGCGAACGAAGGCCGTGAGCGACGCCCACGGCAGGCCGACCCGGCGCGAGCCGTTCAGAGCCCTTTCGAGCCAGAGCTTGGCCGCGGGATGGTGGGGGCTCGTCTCGTCGACGGCGTAGAGCAGGACGTTGGCATCAACCAGCACGTGGCCGTCACCGTGCCTCTGGGCCCTCGAGCACGTCGAGCGCGTCGGCGACGTTGGACACGTCGATCTTGAGACCGAGGCGGAACGTCTCTTGCCGGAACGCTGGGGTGGCTCCTCGTGGCAGCAGCCCTCGTCGGATCAGCTCGTTCACCGCCTCAGAAACGCCGAGCCGCTCAGTGCGCCGCAGCTGTTCGACGGCGGCAGCAGCGTCCGCATCGAGCTCGATCGTCGTGCGCATGCGGGCGTTCTAGCATGGTGATGTGCGAGAAGCAGCATGTAGATGCCTGGCCATCCTCAAGCGCGCAGGGCCCAGACGGCCCACAGGGGGTCGCCAGGGGAGCCGGGCACGGTGCAGAGCGCGATCTCGGGAGCGTTCCACGGGCCGGAGCGAACGAAGTACTCGGCTACCAGGCGGCAGTGGGCGTCGTCGTCGCTGTACAGCCAGCCCCGGATGGCCTTGGTGGGGAAGCATCGGTTGCTGAACGTGAGCACGAACGGAGCGCCAGGGCGAAGCACGCGAGCCACCTCGTCGAAGACCTCGAGCGGGCGCACGAGGTAGTCCACCGACACGCAGCAGGTCGCCGCATCGAACACCTGATCGGGGCAGGGGAGCGAGGGATCCACGTTGAGGTCGTGCACCACCCGTGCTGTCGCGGCTCGGTTGGCGTCGAGCTCGGAGCGGTTCATCCCGATCACGGTGAGGGCGGTGGGCGGCGTCTGGAAGTGGGACACCCAGCTCGACATGAGGTCGAGGACGTGTCGGGGCTCCGGGGCCGATCCGTCGATGCCAAGCGTGCGGTAGAGCCCGCCCACGGCGGCGATGGCCCCATCGTCGATGTGGGTGACGAGGCGCGCCGGTTCATAGAAGCGATCGTCCGGTCCGTCGTCGCTACGGTCGAAGAACCCGGCAGGGAAGTGGGCGTACCGATCGGGCGACGCCGGCGACGAGGGCAGAGGAGCGGACATCGGGTCAGTCTGTGCGGCCCCGGCTCACTTCTGTGGAACTGACATAACGAGGATTCTGGGCGTTACAGGGGAGGGGGCCGGCGGACCGCCACAGGACGAGCGCGATCCATCCCTCGAGCTCGCTCACGCGCCCGACAGCGAAGCCGGCGCCGGCAAACGCCTGCTCGACGTGCGCCCAGCGATCGGCCAGCAGGCCGCTCAGCACGATCACGCCGTGAATGCCTGCAGCTTCGGTCAGCTGCGGCGCCAGGCCCACGAGGTCGACGGCCAGGAGGTTGGCCACGACAACGGCGAACGGGCCGTTCCAGCGAACGCTCCCATCACCAACCGAAACGAGTGCTCCGACCGCGTTCGCCTCGACGTTGATGCTGGTGGCCGCGACGGCGGCTGGGTCGGTGTCGACGGCCACGACCTCGGCGGCGCCCAGCAACGCCGCTGCGATGGCCAAGACTCCGCTTCCGCTGCCGACGTCGAGCACCCGATCGCCGGGCCGGACCAGCCCGGCCAGCAGGGACAGGCAGAGACGCGAGGTCGGATGGCCGCCGTAGCCAAAGCTCTGACCGGGATCGATCGTCATCGCTAGGTCGGTGGTCACCGCGGCCTCGAACCCGACGGGAACGATGGTCATGCGGTCGCCGATCACCACCGGCGCGGCTCCGGCGCGCCACGCGTCCCACCAGGAGCCGTCATCGTCGCCGAGGTCGGACACCACCCACCGCTCGCCGAGTCGGGTCCCGACCTCAGGTAGGTCCGCAGCATCAAACCCGATCCGCAGCTCGACCCGGTCGCCGTCAGGAAGCTCGACCACCGCCACGGCTCCGGCGACGAAAGCCGCATCGGCAGCCAGCTCCACGTCGGCGAGCGGGACGATCACGACCGCATAGGACCCCACGGCACGGACGCTACGGCGCTGGGTCGTGCGGCCTGTTCATCGGGCCGTCATCCGTTCCGCCTTGCCATTGTCCCGTTTGTCTACTATTTCTATTGTAAAGCCCTACGACGTACGGACCGACCAGCCCCCGACCTCCCCCGAAGGTGCTCACTCATGCGAGTTCGCCCCACTGTCATGTCCCTCTTGGCCATAGGTACCGTGGCGCTCACCGCCTGCGGCGGCAGCAGCAAGGCCGTTGGCGGTTCTACCAACGCGGCCGCCGGCGCTTCGACGAGTGGCGAGAAGGTCACCCTTCGCCTCGGTTACTTCCCAAACGTCACCCATGCCACGGCGCTCGTCGGCGTGGCCAAGGGCATCTTCGCCGACAAGCTGGGGCCCAACGTCGAGCTGAAGACGAGCACGTTCACCGTCGGCACCAAGGCCGTCGAAGCGCTCTTCGCCGATGCCATCGATGCGACCTACGTGGGACCCAACCCGGCCATCAACGGATGGGCGCAGTCGAAGGGCGCCGCCCTCAAGATCATCTCCGGAGCGACCTCGGCCGGCGCCTCACTCGTGGTCAAGCAGGACATCAACGGCCCGACCGACCTGAAGGGCAAGGCGATCGCTTCGCCCGGCCTCGGCGGCACGCAGGACGTCGCCCTACGCACCTGGCTGCAGGCCCAGGGCCTGAGGACCGACACCGCCGGTGGCGGCGACGTCTCCATCAAGCCTCAGGACAACGCCCAGACCCTGCAGACCTTCATCGACGGCACGATCCAGGGCGCCTGGGTCCCCGAGCCGTGGGCCACCCGGCTGGTGCTCGAGGGCAAGGGCAAGGTCCTGGTCGACGAGACGTCGCTGTGGCCAGACGGTGCGTTCGTGACGACCCACCTCGTCGTGTCGCAGAAGTTCTTGAAGGCCCACCCCGACGTCGTGGACCGGCTCCTGGCCGGCCAGATCGCAGCCAACGACTTCGTCAACGCCAACACTGCTGATGCCCAGAAGGTCGCCAACGACGAGATCGAGAAGATCACGACCAAGCGCCTCAGCGACGCCACCATCCAGGCCTCGTGGAAGAACCTGACGTTCACCGACGACCCCATCGCCTCCTCGCTGGCCAAGAGCGCCAAGGACGCGCAGAGCGTCGGCCTGCTCAAGCCGGTCGACCTGACTGGGATCTACGAGCTCGCCCCGCTCAACAAGGTCCTCACGGCGGCCGGCAAGCCCGCGGTCAAGGGCCTCTGAGCCCGGCTCTCTCCCCCATCACCGTTCCCCCGCACCACCACCCCACTCCATCAGAAAGGGACACCAGGCCATGACCCTGACCGAGACTCCGATCCGGGCGGGAGGGGCGGCTCCCCCCGCCGTCTCCCCCGCCCGAGTAGCACTCAGCGAGGTGACCAAGACCTTCGGCCACGGCGCCAGCAGCGTCGTCGCCCTCGACCGGATCTCATTGGCTGTGCAACCCGGTGAGTTCGTCTGCCTCGTCGGCGCCTCGGGGTGCGGCAAGACGACGTTGCTCAACCTCGTCGCAGGGCTCGAACAACCGAGCAACGGCACGGTGACCGTCGACGGGCGCGCCGCCCTCATGTTCCAGGAAGCAGCGCTGTTCCCATGGCTCACCGTCAGCCGCAACGTCGAGCTGGCCCTGCGCCTGCGGGGCGTCAAGCGAGCCGAGCGGCGGACCCGGGCGGCCGAACTGCTCGACCTCGTGCAGCTCTCCGACTTCGGTGATCGTCAGCCCCACGAGCTGTCGGGCGGCATGCGCCAGCGCGTTGCCCTCGCCCGGGCGCTGGCCCAGGAGGCCGATGTCTTGTTGATGGACGAGCCCTTCGGGGCCCTCGACGCCATGACCCGCGACATCATGCACGACGAGCTCGAGCGCATCTGGAAGCAGACCGGGTCCACGATCCTGTTCGTGACCCACAACGTGCGCGAGGCCGCTCGCCTCGCTGATCGCGTGATCTTGCTGACCAGCCGTCCCGGTCGGGTGGCTGAGACGTTCCCGGTCGACATCGCCCGCCCCCGCCGCATCGAAGATGCCGACGTCACCGCGCTGTCGGCTGCCGTCACGGCCCGCTTGCGCGAGGAGGTGGCCCGCCATGGCCGTCACTGATCTCTCCGGGACCTCGCCCGACCCTGCGGTCACCGAGTCCAGGGCCGCCGCCGAGATGGTGGCCGAGCTCGCCGGCCTCGACGCCCTCGAGACCTTCCCCGAGCCGCGGCCACCGCTGTGGCTGCGGGCGTGGTCGGCCACCTGGCCGAAGCTGATGGCCCTCGCCATCGCCGTGCTCCTCTGGCAGTGCGTGGTGTGGAGCGGCTGGCGACCCGAGTTCGTCCTCCCCGGCCCTGCCACCGTCTTTGAGACGCTGCGCGAGCTCGTCGGAAACCCGACGCTGTGGGATGCCCTCGGCACCACCTTGCTGCGGGGGGCCTGGGGCTTCTTGCTCTCGGTGATCATCGGGGTGGGCATCGGGCTGCTCGTCGCCGGCTTCCCCGTGGTGCGCACGGCAGTCGGCTCGCTCATCACGGGGCTGCAGACCATGCCCTCGATCGCCTGGTTCCCCCTGGCGATCCTGCTGTTCAAGCTGAGCGAGGCGGCCATCCTCTTCGTGGTGGTGCTCGGCGCCGCACCTTCGGTGGCCAACGGCTTGATCCACGGCATCGACCACGTCCCCCCGGTCTGGAAGCGGGCGGGTCGGGTGCTCGGTGCCCGGGGCCTGAACGCCTACTGGTTCGTCATCCTGCCGGCGGCCGGTCCGAGCTTCGTGGCCGGCCTGAAGCAGGGCTGGGCGTTCGCCTGGCGCAGCCTCATGGCCGGTGAGCTGATCGTGGTCATCGCCAACAAGCAGTCCATCGGCGGGCTGCTGCAGACCAACCGCGACCTCCTGGACTCGGCCGGGCTCCTGGCCATCATGATCGTGATCCTGGTGGTCGGCATCATCATCGACTCGTTGCTGTTCGGTACGATCGAGCGCCGCCTCCGGCGCCGGTGGGGCCTGATGGCAACCTGACTTCCCGAGCGGTTGCCGACACGCCCTTGGCCTGGGGGCGTCGCGTGACCCGGGAGAGAAGGGGCCGCCCCTCGGGGCGGCTCCTTCGCGTCATGGCCTCGCCCTAGTCGATCCGGCGCAGCCCGACCCGGTACTGCTTGGCCTTGGCGACGTAGGTCTCGACCCCCTCGCGGATCGATTCGGCGTCGGCGGCGCCGGGGCGGATCTTGGCGGGGACGCCCAAGGCGAGTGCGCCGGCGGGCACGTCGGTGTCGTTGAGCACGACCGCGTTGGCCGCCACGATGGCACCGCTGTGCACCACCACCCGGTGGAGGACCACGGAGCCCGAGCCGATCAGGCAGCCGTTCTCGATGGTGCACCCCTCGAGGTGGACGATGTGGCCGATCACGCAGTCGTCGCCGACGATGGTCGGATGCTCCTCGGTCGTGTGGACCACGGTGCAGTCCTGGATCGAGGTGCGGGCACCGATGGTGATGGTGCCACCTCCATCACCCCGGAGCACCGCACCGGGCCAGACGCTCGACTCAGGACCGATGGTCACCGCTCCGATCACCACGGCGTCGGGGTGGACGAAGGCGAGCGGATCGATCTGCGGGACCTGGTCGCCCAAGGCGTAGATGGTCATGGACGTCGACGGTAGACGGCCCCAGACGCCATCAGCTCGACCGGCTGATGTGGGTGGCTGGGGGGCGGGCCCGCCCGACGCGCGGTTCGTGTCAGCTGTGATGCAAAGCGAAGGACGCCCTCCCCGCGCCCCACGCCTGGCTACTAGCGTGGTCAACCATGTCCCGCAGGATCGAAGTCGAGTTGACCAGCGCGCGCCCCGATGGCTCGTGGACGTGGCGCGCCGCCGGCGCTCGCGAGCCGAAGGGCACGCTCGACGGAGCGCTGCTGCCGAGCGGGAGCAAGGTCGGCGACATCTTGCGGGCCGATGCCGACATGGACATCGACGGCATAGCGATCATCGCGGTGCTGCCCCCGAAGGGGCATCGTCAGGAGCCCGAGCGCATCGAGCTCCTGGCCGCCAGTGGCTCCTTCGAGCCGGTCATCCAGACGCTCGCTCCCCGTCGGGAGCGCCCACGCGGTGATCGAACGGACCGCCCTGACCGCGGCGACCGGCGGGACCACGCCCCCCGTGGCGATCGTCCGCCTCGCTCGGATCGCCCGGGTGGCTCGACAGGACCCGGTGGACCTGGTGGTCCCGGCGGCCCCGGTGCACGTCGGCCGCGTCCCGAGGGCGCTCCCCGTCCGGAGGGGGCTCCCCGTCCCGAGGGGGATCGCCCCCGTAGCGACCGTCCCCGCAGTGACCGTCCCGAGGGCGCCAGTCGCCCCGAGCGGTCGACCAGGCCGGCCGGTGGCGAGCGCCGGGAGCGACCGCCTCGGCCCGAGCTGCCCGCCAAGCCGAAGCCCAAGCGCCTGCGCGCCGGCCGGGTGCATCGCAACGCCGCCCTCGCTGAGCTGGCCCCCGAGGAGCGCGCCGTCGCCGAGCAGGTGCTCCGAGGCGGCATCCCCGCGGTTCGCCAAGCCGTCAGCGAGCAGAACGAGGCACTAGCCGCGCAGGGCCACCCCACGATCCGGCCCGACGGCATCCTCGCCCTCGCCGAGCGGCTGCTCCCCGCCCTGCGCGTCGCCGATTGGCTCGATCGGGCCGAGGGTGCGCTCGCTGACATCGACGAGCTCGACCTCCGCGACCTTCGCTCCGTGGTGGCCGGAGGCGAGGATCCGGTGGTGGCTCGCGACGAGGCCGCCCGCGCGCTGGCCATCCAGCTCAAGGCCGCGCTGAAGACCCGCCAAGACAGCGAGCACGAGGCCTGGCTGGCCGAGATCGCCGCCGAGCTCGACGGTGGTCGTTCGGTGCGGGCCCTTCGCCTGTCGTCCCGGCCGCCAAAGGCTGGGGTGCGGTTCCCCCCCGAGCTCGCGACCCGACTCGCCGCCGCCGCCAGCGCCTCGATGACGCCCGAGGCGCCAACCGAGCGTTGGGAAGCTCTGGTCGATGCGCTGGCCACCTCACCGGTGCGGGCCCTGGTCCACGCATCGGGCGTGCCCACCACTCCCAGCGACAGCCTGAAGGCGGCGGTGCAGCGCGTGGCCGGGCTCCTGCCCGAGCTGGCCGCTCAGTTCGGCATCACGCCACCCGCTCCGGGCACCAGGCCCCCGCGTCCCCCTCGTCCTCCCCGCCCCCCGCGTCCCGCCGCCGCTGCTCCGCCCGCGCCCGCGGTGGCGGCTCCTGATGTCGTGGCTCCCGAGCCCGTGATGGACCTCACCGAGGTCATCGAAGCCGACGACGTGACCGAGATCGTCGAGACCGCGAGTGGGATCGAGGCCGCGGCCACGAATGAGACTGCGGACACGAACGAGAGCAACGATGACATCGAGGCCGTCGACACCATCGAGACCGCTGACGGCGTCGAGGTCATCGACGTGATCGAGGCCGTCGAGAACCTCGAGACCGACGATGGCGTGGAGATCGTGGAGGCCCTCGAGGTCATCGGCGGCGACCAGCCCGAGGGTTGAGCCTGCTCCGACGCCACCCTCCCCGCGAGCGGCGTCGGTCAGCGTCAAGAATCGTCCCAACCGGCCGTGAGCGTGACGAGCATCGGGCTGAGCCGCTCAGCCGGCGGTCAGAGCGGCAGCAAGCTCGCGCGGGTCGGCCAGTACCAGATCACTGGTGGCTGGCTCTGCTCGCGGGTTCCACCCAGCCAGGGCGAAGCGGCACCCGACAGCAGCGGCTGCGCTGCGGTCGTGGGCCGTGTCGCCGATGAACAGCACCTCGGTGGCGTGCAGACCGAGCTGGGCCAGCACTGGGTCGAGGCGTTTGGGCCGGCCCGCGAAGGCATCGGTGAACAGCGCGACCACTGGCGTCCAGCCGTACCGGACCAGCTCGAGGTGGCCGGGGACCTGGTGCTTGTTCGAGCACAGAGCCCAGCGGTCCAAGCCGGCTAGGACCTCGCTCACCCCGGCGAACGGGCTTGCCAGCGCCGGGTCGTAGGCATGCACGTAGTCGTCGACGGCGATCCCGAGACGGGCGCACTCCTCGGCCACCGGTGGGCCGAACCGGATCGCCGATCGCTCGATGCCCAGCGCGAGGAACGGGGCGACGAGCGCATCGTCGGAGTCGAGCAGGGTGCCGTCGAGGTCGAAGATCGGGAACAGGTCGGCCATGAGAGGGGCACGCTAGGTTGCCCGGCCATGGTCGACTACGACGTCGAGGGCCGCATCGCCCTCATCACCTTGAACCGCCCCGAAGCCCGCAATGCCATCAACCGCCAGGTGGCATCCGAGATGGAGGCCGCCCTCGACGCGATGGAGGCCGATCCCGAGGTCTGGGTGGGGATCCTGCGGGCCATCACCGTCGGCGACAAGCCCACGTTCTGCTCCGGTCAGGACCTCAAGGCGATCGGGACGCCCGAGGGCAACAGCGTCACGGCGCGGGGTGGGTTCGCCGGGCTAGTCTACCGCGAGCGCGACAAGCCGCTGATTGCGGCCGTCGACGGTCTGGCCACTGCGGGCGGTTGCGAGATCGTCCTTGGCTGCGACCTCGTCGTGGCCACCGAGCGGTCGTCGTTCGGGCTCGCCGAGGTCAAGCGCAACCTCATCGCCGGCGCCGGCGGCCTCTATCGCCTCCCCAGGGCCATCGGGCGCAACGCGGCGATGGAGGCCATCCTCACCGGTGAGCCGCTGTCGGCCGAGCGGGCCTACCAGCTCGGGTTGGTCAACCGACTCGTAGCGTCGGGTGAGGCCGAAGCGGCGGCGCGGGCGCTGGCCGAGACGATCTGCCAGAACGCACCCATGGCGGTGTGGGAGAGCCGCAAGGTCGTGCTGGCGAGCGACCACGGCGACGACGTGTCGCTACGGGCCCTCACCGATGCGGCCATGGGCAAGATGATGCGATCCGAGGACCTCAAGGAGGGCCTCGCCGCCTTTGCCGAGAAGCGCGCACCGATCTGGACCGGTCGCTGAGCGCAGTCTCGTCCCCCTCGGCCGCGCCCTCGTCAGGCCGCGATGATGCCGTGTTCGGCGAAGAAGCGAGCCAGACCGGGCACCAACGCCACGGAATCGAGCGCATCGAGAAGCACCCAGCGAACCGCGGCGGCATCGTCACCGGCGACCGGGTCGCCCGCGTCGACCCTGACGGTGAAGTCGAGGATGACGTAGTGCGCAGTGTCGTCGATCCGCTCGACCCACCCGATGAAGTCACCGCACGTCCCTCGGAGGCCAGTCTCTTCGAAGAGCTCGCGCTCGACCGCTGACACCAGGGTCTCGCCTGGCTCGACCCGGCCTCCGGGGATCGACCACAGCCCGACCCCGCTCCCCCGGCCCCGTTCGACGAGCAGGAGGCGCCCGTCGCGGACGACAACGGCGCCGACGCACACCTCGGCCCGCTGGGGACCGGTCTCACTCATCGTCGCCGGATCGCTCGAGGCGGCGGTGCACGACGATCGCCCTGGCCACCAGACCCATGCGCTCGAAGAAGTTCTTGGTGTCGCGTGTCCCCGGGAGGGCTATCGCGTCGATGCCGCGGCAGCCGGCCGCAGTGGCCCAGGCGATGACGGCGTCAACCATCTCCTCGCCGATGCCGACGCCCCGCACCGGCGCCTCGACGAACACGTCGGACAGGACCGCGAGCGACGAACCGTCCCCCAGCACCTCGATCGTGGCAACGGCGTACCCGAACGGCACCCCGTCGAGCTGCCCGACGACCACCAGCGACCGGTCGCCAGCAAGGAGCTCGTCGAAGGTCTGCGGATCGAGTTGCGGCCGAGCCTCCCGTGCGGCCCACAGCGCCCCACCCTTCGCTTCGATGAGCTCGGCCCGACCCGCACGCTGCAGATCGACGACCACCACGAGGTCAGTGGCCTCCGCCCGCCGAGCGCCGACCTCCACCGGTGGTCAGCTCCCTTGGAGCTGCGTGATGCGCCCGAGGATGGTCTTTCGCCCTCGATGAGCTGTCTCGTAGCGACGCACGGCATCGAGCTCGGGCTCGGTCAGACCGTCGAGACGGGGCACGACCTGGGAGGCGGCCAGCATGTCGTAGCTCGGGATGGCGAGGTCGTCGCCGATGGGCGCCGGGTCGGCCGAAGGCGCAGGCTCGGCACCGCGGACGACGATCTCGATCTCGGCGGCCTGGTCGTCGCCCACCGCGGCTGCCGGCGCAGGGACCACCACCATCAGCTCAGGGGCGATGAGGCGAGCGGCGGGGGGCTCGGCGGCCGGGTTCGCAGCCGGCGAGGCCTGATCGCCGAGGCGGCGGATCGCATGCTCGGCCTTGTGGCGCCCGAAGGTCACTACGAACTGCCCGATCATTCGGGCCGTGCGGACCTGGTGGTCGAGCTGGTGCCGCCCGCTCTCGGCCAGCTTCGGCATCAGTTCGTGGGCCTCTGCGAGGAAGCCCACCGGTCCGTAGAGCACCACGTCGAGCAGGCGGTCGAGTGGGTTGCGTTCGTCGGCCATGGGTCCGGCTCAGACGCAGTCCGCGCAGCGCTGGCCGGTCACGTCGGCGAGCTGGGCGTTGGGCTTGAGCAGGAAGCAGGACTGGCAGACGAACTCGCCAGGGCGGCGGGGCTGGATCCGGTCGACGGGATCGCCTCGGTCGTCGATCTCGACGTCGTCCTCGTCCTCTTCCGGCTCGTCCTCGGCCGCCACCAGGCGGTCCTTCAGGATCTTGTCGAGGTCGGCCTCGACGTCGTCGGGATCGACGATGTCCTCGTCGTCGTCTTCCTCCTCGGCGGCGGCGACCGCGGCCCGTCGCGGCGCTTCCTCGTCCTCGTCGTCGACTGCCACTTCGACGTCGAGATCAGGATCGAGGACCTCGACCAGCTCGTCGTCGAACGGCTCGTCGACATCGAGCTCGTCGGGGTCGAGCTCGTCCGGATCGACCTCGTCGACGAGCTCCACCTCGAACTCCTCGACGTCGTCAGTCAGCTCTTCGTCAGCCATGCCATCCCTCGAAAGTCGCGCAGGGGGGTGTTGCGCGGCGGGATCATAGGGCGCGGCTCACCCGAACCGTCCAGAGGAGCCTGTGACTGCCGTCGCAGGGTGCGGTGGGAGCCGTTCGTCGTTCAGCGGCCGAGTCGACGCGCTTCGGCCTGGCGCTCGGCCGCGAGCCGCTCGAGCTCGGGTTCGGCGTGGTCGACGTGGACCATTGCGTCGGCCACGAGCCGGTGCCCGGCCTGCTCGGCGATGAGGCGCGCCATCTCGAGGCAGACACGGCGGTAGGCAGGATGGCCCTGGGCCGAGGTGCGCAGCTCGATGAGGTGGATCGCCTCACGGGCGTTGAACTGCATGACGTAGCGGATCCGGTACGCCATGCACAGCGCGTAGGGCGCCTGCTGGGGGAAGTCGGGCTCGAGCGCCTCGAACAGCGCCGCCGAGCGCTCCATGGCGGCGTCGAACGGCCCAGCTTCGCCGGCTTCGTCGATGAGGTCCGGTCGCACGTACCCGTGACCGGCCGACAGCCGCTGCCAGTCGATGGTGAGCATCCGGTGTCGCTGCAGGTCGCGGAAGGCGCCGTAGTCGGACAGGACGTCAAAGCGGTAGTCGGCGCGCTCAAAGGCGCGACCCGGCTTGTGACGGCGGTTCGACCGCTCGCCGACGTAGGCCCGCATCAGCGCCGCCCGCTCGTCGCCCCCCATGCGCCGCACGACGGTCAGGAGCTGCTCGTCGCTCAGGTGGCTGTGCGGGTAGAGGGCCTCGGCCAGGATCTTGTCCTCGGCCTCGGGGTCGAAGTCGGTGAGATGCACCGATGCGGAGGGCTCGGGCTCCTCGCCCGCGAGCAGTTCGTGGGCCAGCGCCGCGGTGTCGTCGGCCGTGGTGGCGAGGTAGTCGCTCCAGGCTCCGCCCCGATCGGGGACGTCGACGCGGCGCAGGAAGCTCGGGATCACCTTGCGCAGCTCGACCAGCATCAGCTCGGAGTACCAGCGCGCCTCGGGCAACGGGTGGGCTCGCATGCGCAGCAGGAGCTGCTCGAAGGCCTGGCCGGTGCCGTAGATGCCCACGTTGGACACCGACGCGGCCGGCAGGACCCCGCGCACGGCGTCGAGCGCTTTGGCCCTGGTGGCGCTTCGGTAGACCATGTCGGAGTCTGCCGCAGCCTTGGGGAACCGCCGCCGTACGTGCTCCGTCAAGCTCACGATCAGCTCGGCGTAGGTGTCGAACAGACGGTCCATGTCGCCGACGTAGCGCGTGCCGAACCGGGACTGCAGCACGGCGGGGTCGCGGTAGTAGCGGTACCGCCCGCCGAGGCGGGCGTCGTAGCCGATGTAGCGGGTGCTCTGCTCGAGGTAGGCCATGAGCCGGCCCCACTCGAGGACCTTGGTCAGCAGGTTCGAGGCCTGCTCGCAGGCCAGGTGGACACCACCGAGCTGCGCCACGGAATCGTCGCCGTACTCGAAGAACACCCGCTCGTAGAGCTCCTCGGCCCGCTTCAGGCCGACGGTGGCGTCGATCGAGGCGTCTCCGGAGATGTCGAGGTCGCCGACGAACTCGTCGAGGAAGAGGCGGCGCAGGCTCTTGGAGCTGCGCGAGTAGCGGGCGAAGAGGGCCCCCTTGACCACCTCAGGCAGGTTCACCAGGGCGAACACCGGGCCGTCGAGGTTGGTCATGTAGCGCCGCAGGATGTCGGCTTCCGGCGCCGTGAACTCCTCGGGGACGTAGGCCGTCACGGGCGGGCACTCTACGGCGTGAAGGCGGTCACCCTCGGTGATGCGGGCCTGATGCGGTCAGCTCCGACGCTCGATCTCAGCTCGATGGGCGACACCGGCGGCCGTCAGCAGCCCGGCATCGCTCCACAGGTCCACGATCGTCATGGCCAGCGCCTTGGCCCCGTCGAGCACGGCCCGATCACCGGCCTCGGAGCGGGCGTGGACCGTGAACTCGGGCGAGTGGATGGACACACCAGCGGGCGCAACCTGGATCATCGGGTGGATCGAGGGCACGAGGTAGGAGACGTTGCCCATGTCGGTCGAGCCCACCACCCCGCCCAGTTCGCGGGGGTCGCGCACCGTGCGCCCGAGCACGGCCATGTTGTCGACGTAGGCGGCCACCATCGGCGCGTTGTCGATCATGTCGAAGTACGGGTGGTCGTCCCACTCGTGGTGCATCGCGCACCCGCTCGCCTGCGCCCCTGCTTCGAGGCAGGCCAGGACGCGATCCTTGAGCGGCTGGAGGGTCGTCATCGTCGGTGACCGGACGTACCAGAACGCCCCGGCGTGCTGGGGCACGATGTTCGGACGCTCGCCGGCCTCGGTGAAGATGCCGTGGATCCGCTCGTTGGGCCGGATGTGCTGGCGCAGGGCGGCGACGTTCATGTAGCCGAGCACGGCCGCGTCGAGGGCGTTGCGACCGAGCCATGGGAAGGCGGCGGCATGGGCGGCCTGCCCCTCGTAGTCGACCCGCAGCTGCTGGATGGCGACGGTGTCCATGTGCAGCAGGTCGGCACCGGCGGGGTGCACCATCATCGCGGCGTCGATGCCGTCGAACGCCCCTCGGCGGGCCATGGCGATCTTGCCCCCTCCGCCTTCCTCGGCCGGGCTGCCGAGCACGACGACGCGGGCCCCCAGCTCGGTGGCAAGGGTCGCGGCCGCCAGACCCGCGCCGAGGCCCGCCGCGCCGATCACGTTGTGGCCGCACGCGTGGCCGATGTCGGGCAGTGCGTCGTACTCGCAGAGCACCGCGATGGTCGGTCCGCTGGCACCGGCGCGCGCCATGAACGCGGTCTCGAGGCCGTAGGCGTGGCGCTCGACCTCGAGCCCTTCGTCGGCAAGTGCCGACGAGAGCAGGTCGTGGGCCCGGTGCTCCTCGTAAGCCAGCTCCGGGTGGTCGTGGAGCTCGTGGGAGATCTC
>JBBRTJ010000016.1:0-45891 GCA_038244535.1 Acidimicrobiales bacterium
GAAGTGGCGAGGCTCAGCGCGCCAACTGCACCCACGCTCGCCACTTCACCTCGCCCGGCTGATCACCGAGACGACTCAGACCGAAGTGGCGAGGCTCAGCGCGCCAACTGCACCCACGCTCGCCACTTCACCGCCTGCGGACGTCAAATCCCCTGAACCAACCCCGATCGCTCCTCAGCCATCCGCTGCCACTGCGAGCTGCGTCAGTGTGATGGTGCCGTCGGCCACGACGAGGCCCCGGCCAGCGATGGCCAGAGGCGTGACTGAGCGGCGGGGCAGCGTGGCGCCGAGGAGGTCGCCGTCGAGGTCGAGGTCGGGGCGCAGGAGGATCCCGATGCGGCTGCGGCGGACGTCGTTCACCCAGTGGCCGTACAGCGAGCGGGCGACATCGGCCCGCACGACAGCGACCACCAGCGTGTCCGGCCGCTCGAGTGCCGCTCGTAGCCCGACCATCACTTCGGCGTCGTCGAGGCGATCGGCGTCATCGACCACGATCACCACCGGCCCTCGCGCGACATCGGGCAACGGGTCGAGGACCGGGGATGACGAGCGGCCCTCGACCCTCACGACGTGGGCGCCCGCCACTGCGGCCTGGGCGGCGATCAAGGCCAGCGCCGTCGTCCGCCCCGAGCGTGGTGGGCCGGCGACGAGGACGTGCTCGCCGGGGTGAACGGTTAGAGCGACGACGGCCGGCTCGTCACCGTCGTGACCGACACCGATCCCGAGGGGCAGCGTCCAGCGGCCGTCGCGATCGCTGACGGCCGGGGGAAGGAGGGCGGCGTCGACCACCGTCGGGAGGACCTCGATGGGAGCCGGGCCCCGGCACGATCGGAGCGACGGGCCGGTCGGAGGCACCTCCGACACCTTCACGAGCTGGAGCAGCCGGCCCGAAGGGCGTTCGACGGCTCGCCCCGGACGGGCCCCGCCAAGCAGGTCCCAGGCTGTCCCCACCGCAGGAGCCACCGTGGACGGGATCGCCCCGAGCCGATCGACGCCAAGCGCGGCGACGACGCCCACGGATGGTCCTTCGACCAGCACTCGGTGCAGGCCATCGAGCACGGTCAAGCCCGCGGCGTCGGCCAGCCCGTTCAGGATCGGCCCGAGCCCGTCGACGAGCAGCACCACCTCGGCAGTTGTTGCAGATGCAACCATCACACCGGCTCGTCGCTCGTCGAGCAACCGCAGCAGGCGTCCGACGAGCCGGGCCAATCGTTCCCGCTCGTGGCGGCCGACCAGCGCGCCGACATGGGGATCGCCGACGAGCGCCGCAGCGCCCCAGCCGTCGAGCCCGATGCCGTACACGTGGAGCGCATCGACCGACCGGCCCACCATCGCCGCCCGAGCGACCGCGACGAGCGCAGAGGTGACGCCCGAGCCCGGGCCTCCCGCCACGACGAGGTGTCCGAGGCTGCGATCCCACGTCACCGAGGACCGGCACTGGTGCTCGGGCTCGTCGGCCAAGGCCACGATGCCAGGCGCGAGCGAGTCGGCCTCGATGACAGGGGGCAGCGGCTCGCACCAGGGTCGGTGCGGCTCGGCGACGCCCAGGGCCGATGCCGCCGCGATGCACGCATCGACCAGCGCCTGGAGGTCGTCGGCCTGCGCGACCTGCAGCTCGACCAGCTCGGACGGGCCCAGCCGCAGGAGGGCTCGCCCGGGCCGGTCACGGGGCAGCGCGGCCGCCGCCGAGGTGCCCACGACGTCGACCGAGTCGGCCGTCGACTGCACCCGCAACGCGATGCGCAGCGCGGTGTTGGCCCGCACCGCCTCGGACACCACACCGGCCGGTCGCTGCGTGGCCAGCACGAGGTGCACGCCGAGGCTGCGACCGCGCTGGGCGATGCCGACCAGCGCGTCGACGAACCCGGGGACCTCGGCCACCAGCGACGCCAGCTCGTCGACCACCACCACCAGCCGTGGCAGCGGCGGGTGCGGACCGGCCGCCCGGTAGGCGGCGAGGTCGACGGCGCCCACTGCTCGTAGCACCGCCTCACGGCGGCGCAGCTCGGCCTGGAGGCTGACGACCAGGCGTTCGGCCAAGCCCTCGTCGAGGTCGGTCACCACCCCGACGACGTGGGGAAGGCGGGCGCAGGCGTCGAAGGCACTGCCACCCTTGAAGTCGATGAGCACGAAGCTCAGCGCCTCGGGACTGGAGCGGACGGCGAGACCAGCGACCAGGGTGCGCAGCAGCTCGCTCTTGCCGGCACCGGTCGTACCGGCCACCAGCGCGTGGGGGCCGTCGGCCACCAGATCGATGATGACGTGCCCGTCGGCCGCCACCCCAACGACCACCGCGGGCCGAGGGTCGGGCCCCTGCGCCGCCCACCCCGCGGCGACCCCGGCCGCATCCCCCAGCTCGCTCAGCCGCACCGCGTCAGGTAACCCGGCACCGGGGCGTTCGGGGTCCTCCCACCGGCCGAGGTCGGATGCGACGGCGCCGGCGAGGTCCAACGACAGCCCGCCGGCGACGAACGAGCCGACGACTCCAGCGACGCCGAGCCATCGCCCCATCCCACTGGGGTCGAGCTGGATCACGTCCGTGCACGCCGCCGGCAGCTGATCGACGGTCGGCGCCAGCACGATGCCGGCACACGGCCCTCGCCGTCCCGCCAGCGCGGTGCGGGCCGGCGACCGGCGATCGGTCATCAGCCCGGCGCCATCGACCACGAGCAGCGTGAGCGGCGCGGCCAACGGTTCGCCGTCGTCCCCCAGCGAGACGCAGTGCGGCAGGCCGTCCAACCACTCCCACGCCGCGCCCTGATGAACGACCTCCGTGCCTGGCGGCCGGACCACCAGTCGGGCCACGGCGAGGTCGGCGGGTCCGTGATGGACGGCCGCCTGCACGACCAGCGATCGGGCCACCGAACGGGCACCGTCAAGGGGACCCGCGATCCCGAGCACCCGGCCCGGCGCCAGCACGGCGAGCACCGGTGCCCGCTCGAGCACCCCAGTGGACTGCAGCAGCGCCGCCACCGGCCCGGCCCGGGCCCGCTCCACGCTGGTGACCCGGGCCAGCCACGGCACGGGACCCACCCCGACCACGAGGTGCATCGCATCGGGGTGGCCGGCTCGCCGCTCCCACAGTCGACGATCACCGCTGCGGGCACGACGAGTGACCTCGACGAGGTCGGGGTACGCCTCCCACCGCGCCCGGCGATCGCCGGCTTGCTGCTGCCCGACCGCCGCCGTGAGGCCGGCCAGGGCCGCCGCGATCCGACGATGGGCGAGCCGCGCCGTGCGCCGTCCCCGCCGCCGCCCGTCAGCCCACGTGCCCACCGCCCCGGCCACCCCCACAAGCCCGAACACCAGCGGCAGCACGCTGCCGAGCACCAGCCAGGCCACCGCCGCGCCGCCGGCCATCGTGAGCAGCGAGATCACGGCCAGCGACTGGGCCTCGCGGGCGACAGCGTCAAGATCGGGCACCTCGACAGGCGGCCCGACCAAGATCGGCTGACGCGGCGGCCGGTGCCACCGCCGGGTGCCGTTGCCGGCGGGACGCACAGGCACAGGCACAGCCATGCCAACAGTTGCGCCGGCATCTGCATCCCCCGCGCGCTCGACGCGCAGCACCGCCCACCCGCAGCTCATGAACGACCCCTCGGGCAAGGCCACGCGTCCGTCGACCTCGACGCCATCGACACGCGTCGCCACCCGAGGCGCGAGGTCCTCGACCATCACGCATCCGCGGGCATCGACGGTGACCACGCACTGGTGCGAGGCCACCCCCGGCTCGAGCACGACCACGTCGCAGCCCGGCCCCGATCCAACGAGCCACGCCCCCTCACCCACCTCGACCGACCACCCTGCGGCCAGGCCGGCGACCTGGCTGATGCGGACACGCACGATCGCCGGCACCGTCACGGCCGATCCGACCACCACCGACGGTGCCGGCCCGGCGAGCTGAGCGACACGCTCGCTCGCAAAGACCGCGTCGCCGACCCGCACCTGCGCCGGCGCCGGCGTCAGCGCCGACCCGGACGACACCCGGCCGGCCCACACCCGGCCGGCCCACACCCGGCCGGCCCACACCCGGCCGGCCCACACCCGGCCGGCCCACACCCGCACTGGCGCCCTCCTCTGCGCCGACCCGCCGCCCCGCACGCCCAACGACGCCTTCCGATCTGCCAACGTCATTCGCCCGCGGCCACGCGTCATCACGTCGAACCAGCGCGGCCCATCGGCCATGCGCCACCAAGACCGCCGTTGCATCGCTGTGCCTCCGCCTGGGGCAACCCTCCGCCGGGCTGCCCTCTTTGCGTCACGGTACCGGGCGGTACGGTGGGGCCATGGCGCGGGTGCGCATCGAGTTCACGATCGAGCCGTTCCGAGAGGGAGACCCTGGCCCCCATGTGCTGGCCGGCGTCGCCGCCGTCGAGGGAGCAGGCTTGACGGTCGACTTCGGCCCGTTCAGCAGCGTCGCCTTGGGCGCTGAGGACGAGGCCCTGGACGCCATCGGTGCCCTGCTGCGAGATGCACTCGCCGCAGGGGCCACTCGGGTCTCGCTGCAGGTCGAACGCGGCGAGCCATGACGGCCGACGGCGAGGCGTTTCTCGCCGCGCTGGCACCGGTGGCCGACGCGCTGGGCGCCGACATCATCCGGCCCGCAGCCCTCGATCCCTCAGATGTCCCGCTGGTGTGGGACGGCGTCACCATCGCCGGCCTGCGCCTGCCCCAGCTTCAGGGCGCGATGACCCGGCTGATCGAGGGGGTCGAGCGCGAGCTGGGCGGCCCCCTCGGCACGCTCAGCCGCGAGGACAAGCAGCGGGCCGTTCGGATGCTCGAGGAGCGGGGTGCCTTCCTGCTGCGCCGCAGCACCGAAGAGGTCGCCGACGCCGTGGGCGTCAGTCGCATCACCGTTTACAACTACTTGAACGCAATGCGTGGCGCCGCCGAGGCAGGCTGGCGGGCGTGATCACCGCAGTCGGCTTCGACGCCGACGACACCCTCTGGCACTCCGAGCACGAGTTCGTCATCAGCCAAGACCTCTTCACCGAGCTGCTGCGCCCCTACGCGCCGTCCGACATCGACCTCGAGGCGGTGCTGGCCACCACCGAGCGCCGCAACCTCGCCCTCTTCGGCTTCGGTGTCAAGGGCTTCACGCTGTCGATGATCGAGACGGCCATCGAGGTGACCGAGGGGGCCGTGCCGGTGGCGGTCCTGGCCCAGCTCCTCGAACGAGGCAAGGCCATGATCCAGCACCCCGTCGAGCTGCTCGACGGGGTGATCGACGTCCTCGACGCGCTGGCCGGTCGCTACGAGCTGCTGCTCATCACCAAGGGCGACCTCATCCACCAAGAGTCCAAGGTCGCCGCCAGCGGCCTGGCCCAACGCTTCAACGCCATCGAGGTGGTGGCCGACAAGGACGAGGCCACCTACCAGCGGATCCTGGTGCGCCACGGCATCACCCCGGGCGAGTTCGTGATGGTCGGGAACTCGGTGCGCTCCGACGTGCTGCCGGTGATGGCCATCGGTGGGCGCGCGGTGCACGTGCCCTACGTCGTCACCTGGATCCACGAGCACGTCGAGCACGACGAGACGATCCCCGTGCTCTCGTCACTTCGGGGCCTGCCCAAGTGGCTGGCCGACCACGACGATGCGCTCCCCGCCTGGATCGACCAGTAGCCGGGACAGCGGCCGCAGCCCACCCCGCGTCCTGCCGGGGTGCGGCCACCCGCGCTCAGGTGCCGCCGAGCGCTCAGGTGCCGGTGAGGCGGGCCACCACCGGGGCGAACGCGTCGAGGTTTCCGTCACCCACCGTGATGTACGAGATGCCGTAGGCGTCGCGGCGGCGCTGCAGCTCGTCACAGATGGCGTCGACCGTGCCGAGCAGCACGTGGGGGTGCTCGACGATGGCCTCGGGCGTCAGGCCGAACATCGCGCCGAACTGCTCGGCCACGGGCCGCACGTGCTCGGTGACGACGGTGAAGTAGGCGCCGATCTCGATCTCGATGTCGTCGAAGCGATCGCCGGCTCCGTCGCGGATCCAGCCGATCTTCTGCGCCGTCATCTCGGCCGTCGACGAGCCGACGCCCTTGGGGCCGATGACGCCCGACGAGTTGTCGAAGTTGAGGCTCACGATGTTCGCCTCTCGCCCGGCCAGGGTCAGCACCTTGCGGGCCCCGCCACCGATCATGATCGGCGGGTGCGGCCGCTGCACCGGCTTGGGCACGCCCTCGAAGCCGACCGCGTGCACGCCGGCGGTGCCCCGAACGTCGACCTCGCCATCGCCCATGGTCGCCTTCATCAGTGCGATGACCTCGGCGAGGCGTTGGATGCGCACGCCGGCAGGGTCGAACCGGATGCCCATGGCCTCGTACTCGCCCTGCAACCATCCGGCCCCGAGACCGAGCTCGAGCCGCCCCTCGCTGAACAAATCGATCGTGGCCATCTCCTTGGCCAGCACCACCGGGTTGCGGTAGTCGATGCACATGACCCTGCAGCCCACCTTGATGGTCGAGGTGACCGCGGCGGCCAGTGTGATGGCGGGCACGGCGGCGATCTCCTGCACCGGGTGACCGGTGGCGGTCAGGGCCGGGCCAGGCCCGATGTAGTGGTCGGCCAGCATGAGCGCCGAGTAGCCGAGGTCTTCGGCCTTGCGAGCCCGCTCCGTCCACTCAGCCTTCGATGACGCCGAGAAGGACTGCAGGCCGAAGCGGAAGGGGTGCGGACGAGGTGCCATGAGTCCGGCACGGTAGGTGGCGACCGCCACCCCAGGCCAAAGCCGCCGGCGCGGCGCGGTCGGCGCTACAGGCGGCGGAGCTGCACCTGGGTGACCCGATGGTCGGCGCCCTTGTGCAAGATCAGCGATGCCCGCTCACGCGTGGGCAGGATGTTCTCCTTCAGGTTCAGGCCGTTGATGTCGTGCCAGATGCTGAGCGCAGTGGCGATCGCCTCGTCGCGCGTCAGGTGGCTGAAGTGCTGGAAGAAGCTCGACGGGTCTTGGAACACGGTGTCCCGAAGGGTCAGGAACCGGTCGACGTACCACTGCTCGATGTGCTCTTCGCGGGCGTCGACGTAGATCGAGAAGTCGAAGTAGTCGCTCACGAACTCGGAGGACCCGTCGCCGACCTGGAGCACGTTGAGCCCCTCGAGGATCACGATGTCGGGCTGGCGCACGACCAGCTCCTCGCCCTCGACGACGTCGTAGACGACGTGGCTGTACACGGGCGCCCGCACCTCTTCGGCGCCGGCCTTGAGCTCGGCCAGGAAGCGCAGCAAGTTGGCGCGGTCGTAGCTCTCGGGGAAGCCCTTGCGGTTCATGATGCCCCGCCGTTCGAGCACGGCGTTGGGGTACAGGAAGCCGTCGGTGGTGACGAGGTCGACCTGCGGGTGGTCGGGCCACCGGCGCAGCAGGGCCTGCAGGATGCGGGCGAACGTGCTCTTGCCGACGGCGACGCTGCCGGCCACGCCGATGACGTAGGGCACCCGCGGCGCCAGCGTGCCGAGGAACGCTGCGCTCACCTTCGACAGGTTCTGGGTGGCCGACACGTACAGGTTGAGCAGCCGGGTGAGGGGCAGGTAGACCTCGGCCACCTCGTCGAGATCGATCGAGACGCTGAGGCCGCGCAGCTCGTCGAGGTGGTGCTCGCGCAGGGTGAGCGGCGTAGCGGCCCGGAGCGCGGCCCACTCGTCACGATCGAAGGTCAGGTACCGGCTGGGCTCCACGGCAGGCGACTGTAGACAAGGCTTCCCCCGGCCCCCGTGGTCCGACGGCTAGAGGTTCAGCCCGCACTCGGACTTGACGCTGCCGGCCCAGCGGCCGCTGCGGGGATCAGCCCCGTCGACCGGCTTCTGCGTGCACGGCCGGCAGCCGATGCTCGGGTAGCCCAGGTCGACCAGCGGGTTGACTACGACGTCGTGGGTGGCGATGTACGCGTCGATGTCGGCGTCGCTCCACGTCGCCAGCGGGTGCACCTTCACCAAGCCCCGCTTGTCGCGGGTGACGATGGGCGTGTCGCGCCGGTCGACCGAGTCCGCCCGGCGCATGCCGCTCAGCCAGGCATCGCGGCCGCGCAGGGCGTTCTCCATGGGCTTGACCTTGCGCTCGGCGCAGCACGCGTCGGTGTTGGTGCGCCACAGGTCGTCGGGGCTGGTCGGGGCAGCGACCACCTTGAGGCGGATGGGGTACCGGTTGGCGGCGCGAGCGGCGGTGTCGAGCGTCTCGGAGAAGTGGTACCCGGTGTCGACGAACACGACCTCGATGCCCGGCACGACCCGGCTGGCCACGTCCATGAGCACGGCGTCCGCCATCGAGGCGGCCACACAGAGGCGCCGCCCGAAGTGTTCGACCGCCCACGCGATGACCTCTTCGGCGCGGGCCGACTCGAAGCGCAGGGACAGCTTCTCGAGCTGACGATCCGTCAGCACCCGGCCCGGTTCGACCCAGGCCCTCGGCCGCCGACCGGGCACGCCGGTGAGCCAGCTCTGGGGTCCGGCGACGCCTGCGAGCGTGGATCGGGGGAACGATCCGGTGGCCACGAGGACGAGCATAGGCAAAACCCGACTACTCCGATCAAGTTTTGCGACTTTCTCGTTCTGGTGCGTTGGTGGCTACCGTCCAGGCCCCATGGACCCGGCGCGACGCAAGGCCCTCGGCGCCTGGTACACCCCGCCGGAGCTGGTCCAGCACCTGGTGGCGGAGGGCCTCGCACCCGTGCTGGCCCGCCACGCGTCGGTCGCCACGGTGCGGGTGTGCGACCCGGCGTGTGGCGACGGGCGGGTCCTCGTGGCCGCCGCCGAGCACCTCGCCGCCCACTTCGGGGTCCCCTTCGAGGAGGCGGCCCGCTGCTGCCACGGAGCCGACCTCGATCCCGGAGCGGTGGCAGCAACGCGCGCCGCGCTGGGGCCGGGGGCGACCATCCGGCGCGGCGACGCCCTGACCCTGCCCTGGTCCGAGGGCTCGTTCGATGCCGTGCTGACCAACCCGCCGTTTCTCAGCCAGCTCGCCACCGCCACCACCCGCGGCGGCAGCTCGCCGCTCGGCGGCGGCCCCTACGCCGACACCGCCGCAGTGTTCCTCGCGCTGGCCCTGCGCCTGGCCCGGGCCGAGGGTGGCAACGTGGCCCTGGTGCTGCCCCAGCCGGTCCTCACCGCCCGGGATGCCGGGGCCATTCGACGAGAGGCGAACGAGCGCGCCCCCCTCGACTCGCTCTGGGTGCTGGGCGAGCGGGTGTTCGGCGCCGGGGTCCTGGTGTGCGTCGCCACCTTCACCGTGGGGGGCCAGCGCCACCCGGTGCGACGCTGGCGGGGGGCCGACCGGCAAGCCCTCCCGGCCGCACCGGCTCCGACCGATGGCGAAGCCTGGGGCTCGCTCCTCGCCGACCTCGACGGCGCTCCGGTGACGCTCCTCGATGCGATGGGCATCACGGGCACCCTCGCCTCGCTCGCCACCGCCAGCAGCGGCTTTCGCCGCCACTACTACGGGCTGGTGGCGCACGTGCACGAAGCAGCGGCCCTCAGCCCCACGGGTCGCCCCGCGGCACCGCTCATCACGGCCGGCCTCATCGACCGCGGCGTGTGCCGCTGGGGCGAGCGGCCGACCCGCTTCGCCAAGCAGCTGTGGGCCCGCCCTTTCGTCGACCTCGATGCGGTGCGGGCCGCCACACCAGCGCTGGCGCCGTGGATCGAGCGCCAGCTCGCCCCCAAGGTCGTGGTCGCCACCCAGACCAAGATCCTGGAAGCCGCCGTGGACGCCGACGGCAGCTGGATCGCGTCCGTCCCGACCATTGCCGTCTCACCGCTCGCCGCCGGCGATCTCTGGCCCGTTGCCGCGGCACTGCTCTCCCCCGTCGCCTCGCTGTGGGCCCTCGTGCAGTGGTCGGGGTCCGGTCTCGGGGTGGCCACGATCCGACCGACGGCGGCTGGCCTCGGCGCCCTCCCCTTCCCGGCCGGTGACCTCACCCCCGCCGGCCAGGCCCTCGCCGGCGGCGACCTCGACGAAGCGACCGACCTGGCCGCGCGCGCCTACGGCCTCAGCGCAACTGACCACGTCGAGCTGATGCGCTGGTGGCAGAGCCTGGTCAGCCCGGCGGGAGCGTGAGCACGTCGAACCCGTCGTCGGTGACAAGGATCGTGTGCTCGAACTGCGCGGTGCGCTTGCCATCGGCCGTGACCGCAGTCCAGCCGTCGTCCCACACGACGTGGCGGGGGTTGCCCATGGTGATCATGGGCTCGATCGTGAACGTCATCCCCGGGCGCATGACGGTGGTGGACGACGGGTCGTAGTAGTGCAGCACCTGCAGATCGGTGTGGAACTGCTCGCCGATCCCATGGCCGATGAAGGCCCGCACGACGCCCAGGTTGTGCTTGCGAGCGTGGTCCTCGATGGCGCGGCCGACGTCGCTCAGGGGGCGCCCCGGGCGAACGGCCTCGATGCCCTTCCACAAGCACTCGAAGGTGACCTGCACGAGCCGTAGCGACGGCGGGTCGATCTCGCCGACCGCGAACGTGGCGTTGGTGTCGCCGTGGACGCCCTCGCGATAGGCGGTCACGTCGAGGTTGACGATGTCGCCCTCTTCGAGCGGCCGGTCATCGGGGATGCCGTGGCAGATGACCTCGTTGACCGACGTGCACAGGCTCTTGCGGTAGCCGCCGTAGTTGAGGGTGCTCGGGTAGCTGTCGCGATCGATGTGGAGCTGGTGCACGTAGGCGTCGATCTCGTCGGTCGTGACGCCGGGGCGCACGAACTCGCCACCGAGCTGCAAGATCTCGGCGGCGATGCGGCCGGTGCGGCGCATCGCCTCGATGATCTGAGGGCTCTTCACCCGCTCCTCGGTCCACCGAATCGGCTTGCCCGTGTCGGCATAGGACGGGCGGTCGATGGCGGCCGGCACCGGCCGGTACGGGCTGATCGTGCCCGGCAGGACTCGCCCTTCAAGTGCCTTGTGACAGCGCTTGTACTTGCGGCCGCTGCCGCACCAGCACAGCTCGTTGGAGCGGGGAAGGGCGGTCGTGCTCATCGGCGGCAAGGCTACGGGCTGCTCCCCGGCTTCTGCGCAGCGGGGACCGACCTCACAGCCGCGGGAGCACCAGCGCGACGCTGTCGGGCAGGAAGCGCAGCTCGCCGGTCAGCCGCTCGATCTCGGCGGTCGGCACGAAGCGGGCCTCGACCACCTCGCCGTCGGCGAAGGTGAACGGCCCGTCGTGGACGACCGAGTACACCTCGCCCACGAGGCTGACCTCGTCGTTCGTGAACACCCCACCACCGAGGTGGCACAGCTCGACGCCGCCGATCCCCACCTCGACGCCGACCTCTTCGCGAACCTCACGGATTGCGGCGGCGTCCCACGCCTCACCGGCGGTCACCACGCCGCCCACGCAGAGGTCCCACCAGCCGGGCCACAGGTCCTTGGTCTCGCTGCGGCGATGGATCAGCACCTCGGCCCTGGTCGACCGCACGATCACGAACACGGCTCGGTGGCGCAAGCGCCGCGCCCGCATCTCGCGCCGAGTGGCGACGCCGACCACGTGACCGCCCTCGTCGACGAGATCGACCAGTTCGTCACCCACGCTCATCTCCACTGCGCCAGTGTGCCCGCGTCGGTACGGTTCAGGCCATGGGACTGCTCGATCGCATCGCCACGACCGGCATCGATCCCAATGAGCCGGTGATGCCCTACCTCACCGGTCGGTGGCTCACCCTGGCCCGCGCGTCCGAGCGGATCGCGGCTGGCGGGGACGTTCTGATGGCCGTGCGTGACGTGCTCGACCAGGTGGCCCACATCGACGACGACCTCCTCGCCGAGCTCGTCCATGAGCGACCCGCCCTCACGGGCGACGCTCGGGCTGATGCGCTGCTGGGTGCCATCGCCGAGCACCTAGCCGCGACCCGCGGCCTCGACATCCCGCGGTGGTGCCAGGAGCCGAACCGCTTCCTCGACCAGTTCTGGTTCGTCAGCACCGTCCCCGGCTTCCGGGCCCAGTCGTTGGCGCAGTCGCCCGTGGCACTGAAGCGGCGCGGCATCCTGTGGCCCGCCCGTTCCCTCGTCAGGATCTGAGGGCGATGGATCGCCGCGCCATCAGCGACCTCCTCGTCGAACTGGGCAGGAGGCTTGCGACCGACGGCATCGAAGGCGAGCTCTACGTCGTCGGCGGCGCCGCCATCGCGCTGGCCTTCGACATCCGCCGCACGACCAGGGACATCGACGCCGTCTTCGAGCCCAAGGCACTGATCTACCGCCACGCGCAGCAGATGGCCGACGAGCTCGGGCTCGATCCCGGCTGGCTCAACGACGGCGCCAAGGGGTTCCTCGCCGGCCCCGACCCCGATGCCATGCCCGTCTTGGACGCCCCCGGGATCAGGGTCTCCACCGCCTCGCCCCGCCTCCTCCTGGCGATGAAGGTGCTCGCGCACCGCTCGGGCGAGGACGAAGACGACGTGCGGACACTCGCCAACGAACTGCAGCTCACCACTGCGTCCGAGGTCCTCTCAGTGGCCGAGGCCGTCTATGGCGACCGCCTCGACCCCGCGGCCCGCTTCTTCGTCGAGGAGCTGTTCGGCCCGGAGCCTTGATCAGCCCACGAGCTCGTCACGCAGGTCGCGCTTCAAGATCTTGCCGGCCGGGTTGCGAGGCAACGGCTCCTCCTTGAACCAGATGCGCACCGGGACCTTGAAGGCAGCCAGCCGGGTGGCGACGTGGGCCCGCAGCTCCTCCTCGGTGGCCGACGTGCCGGGGGCCAGGTGCACCACGGCGCCGACCTCCTCGCCGAGGATCTGGTGCGGCAGGCCGATCACCGCGGCATCGGTCACCGCTGGATGCTCGAACAGCGCCGCCTCGACCTCGACGCAGTACACGTTCTCGCCGCCACGGATGATCATGTCCTTGGCACGATCGACGATGTAGACGAAGCCCTCGTCGTCGATGCGGGCGATGTCGCCGGAGTGCAGCCACCCGTCGGTGAAAGCCGCCTCGGTGGCCTCTGGCTTGTTGAAGTAGCCCTTCACCACGTTCGGTCCCTTGATCCACAGCTCGCCGACATCGCCCTCCGGCACGGCCTCACCCTCAGGGCCGACCAGCTTCACGTCGCACACCGGCACCGGCACGCCCACGCTCTGCGGCTTGCGCACGTAGTCGAAGCCAGAGTTCATCGTGGTGACCGAGCTCGTCTCGGTGAGGCCGTAGCCGTTGCTCGGCGTGCGCCCCGGAAACATCGCCTCGATGCGCTTCACCAGCTCAGGCGCGGCCGGCGCACCGCCGTACCCGATCGACTTCACGCTGCTGAGGTCGGTCGTGGCGAAGTTGGGATGCTCGAGCACCTGCCACACCATGGCGGGCACACCGCCGAAGGTCGTGATCCGCTCGCGCTCGATCAGCTCGAGCGCCCGCCCCGCGTCCCACTTGCGCATGATGACGATCTTGCCGCCGAAGGCCATGTTGGCCACGAGCACGCTGTGGCAGCCGGTGGCGTGGAAGAACGGCACCGACAGCAAGTACGCGTTCTGGTCGCTCGTGCGGGTGGCGGCCGCCGCCGCAGCCTCCGGGTCTTCGGCCCGGGCCGCGGCACGGCTGCTGGCGTACACGAGGCTCATCAGGTTCGTGCAGATGTTGCGGTGCGTGCCGAGCGCGCCCTTCGACCGCCCCGTCGTGCCGGACGTGTAGAAGATCGTGGCGTCGTCTTCGGGGTCGATGGCGATGGTCGGCGGTGTCACCTCGTCAGGCACCACGCCGAGCACGTCCTCGAAGCGGGCCGTCGCCGGCGGCAGGGCATCGGCCGCCTTCTCGGACCGGGCCACCACCAGCGAGCGCAGCAGCGGGAGCTGGTCCTGGTACTCGGCGATTCGGTCGAGGCGCTCGTCGTCGACGAAGGCCACGACGCTGCCCGAGTCCTCGAGCCCGTACTGCAGCTCGTCGCCGGTCCACCACGCGTTGAGCGGGACCACCACTGCGCCGGCCGAGGTCGCGGCCCAGAACGCCACCGACCACTCGGGGAAGTTGCGCATGGCGATGGCCACCCGGTCGCCCTGCTTCACGCCGTACTGCTCGACCAGGACGTTGGCCAGGTGCGACGCCGCCCGCTCGTGATCGAGGAACGTCATCGTCTCGTCCTCGTAGACGAGGAACACCTTGTCGCCGTGGGCCTTCGAGGCGTCGAGCACCGACCGGAGGCTGGGCGGTGCGTTCTTCCACACCCGGGTGGGTATGCCGCGGATCACGGCCTCGCCCATCTCGAACATCTCGCCGGGAGCAGTGAGTGCGGCGGTGACCTCGGGGAGCGACGGCGCAGTGTTCATGGCCGAGAACGGTAGGCCGCTGGGGCACGCGGAGGGCAAGGACGGCCGCCGGACCACAGACGTAGGGTGCCCCATGGCCAACGACACCCTGCTCGAGGAAGCCCGCGACCTGCTGCCCGATGCCGTGGCACTGCGGCGCGAGCTCCACCAGCGACCCGAGGTCGGCAACGACCTCCCCATCACCCAGGACCTCGTGCTCGAGGCGCTTGACGGCCTCCCGATCACCATCACCAAGGGCGAGTCGACAAGCGGCATCGTGGCCGTTTTGGAAGGCGGCGCCGACGGCCCCACCGTGCTCCTGCGGGGCGACATGGACGCCCTGCCGATGAGCGAGGACACCGGCGTCGACTTCTCGTCGCGCCATGAGCACTCGATGCACGCCTGCGGCCACGACCTCCACACCTCGATGCTCGTCGGCGCCGCCCGCCAGCTCGCGGGGCGCCGCGACGACCTGGCCGGGCGCGTCGTGTTCATGTTCCAGCCCGGCGAGGAAGGCCACCACGGCGCCCGCTTCATGCTCGAAGAGGGGCTGCTCGACGCCGCCCCCGGCATGCCGGTCAGCTCCGCGTTCGCGCTTCACGTCATCAGCACGCTGCCCTCGGGCATGGCCTTCGTGCGGGGTGGCACGATGATGGCCTCGGCCGACGAGTTCACGATCACGGTGACCGGCCGGGGCGGGCACGGCTCCGCCCCGTACCAGGCGCTCGACCCCGTCCCGATCGCGTGCGAGATCGTCATGGCGCTGCAGTCCATGATCACCCGCAGCATCGACACCTTCGACCCCGGCGTCGTGAGCGTCACTCAGATCCACACCGGCACGACCAACAACGTCATCCCTGAGAAGGCGTTCATCAACGGCACCATCCGGGCGGTGTCAGAGGCGACCCGGGGCAAGTTGCACGCCGGGATCAAGCGGGTCGCCGAGGGCGTTGGCGCCGCCCACGACGCAGCAGCCGATGTCGAGGTCATCTTCGGCTACCCGGTCACCGTCAACGACGCTGCGTTCGCCGATCGCACGCTGGCCATCGCGGGCGACCTGCTCGGCGCGAGCAAGGCGCACAAGATGCCCAACCCGGTGATGGGGGCCGAGGACTTCAGCTACGTCCTGCAAAGGGTGCCGGGGGCGATGATGTTCCTCGGCGCGGCACCCCCCGATGCCAAGGGGCCGCTTGCCCCCAACCACTCCAACCGCGTGGTCTACGACGAAGCGACCATGCAGTCGGGCATCGCGCTCTACAGCGCGGTCGCCCTCGAGCAGCTCGCCAAGTAGCAGCACCACCAAGCGGCACCGCCGATCGGTGGCCGGGCTACTTGATGGCGAGCGCGTTCGGCGGCGATGCGACCCCGGACGGCAGGTTGAGCGGAGCCGAGGTGAAGAGGCACTCGTAGCGACCGTCGGTGGCGCAGTCGGCCGCGAGGGCTTCGAGGTCCCACAGCTCGCCGAGCGGGATGCCGAGCATCGGCAGCAGCAGCGTGTGCACGAAGATCTCGTGCATCCGGTTGCGGTCGGCGCGCACCTCGGCGGTCTGCTCGGCCGTCGCCTGCGAGCCGGGGGGCCACACCTCGACCGCAGGGTTGTCGCAACCGATGGCGGCGATGTGGAGGTTCCACAGGCCCCGTGCCGTGTCCTCGCCGGGCATCAAGCCGGGGGCGGCGAAGTCGCCGACCGTGGCCAGGGCGGCCCGTTCCTCGGCCGACAGCGACTCGTACCACCCGACCCAGCCGGTGCGCATCAGCAGCACGTCGCCGGGCTGCAGCACGGCGCCCTGCGCGGCCAAGCAGGCCCGCACGTCATCGACGGTGAACGCGTCGGCGGTTCCGTAGCGCAGGGGTCGCCCCTGCGCCTCCCGCCAGCGGCCGACGTCGGCCAGCACCGCCCGACCGACGATGCCGCGACGAGCCCAGTGGTCGATGCCGTGCTCGTCGTCGGGCACGCCGCCGTAGTGCCCGAACTGGTGGTTGCGCACGTGGCGAAAGCCGTCCCACTGGCTGCTCGACTGCGTGTTCCAGCCGTGCAGCACGTCGTCGTGACTGGTGGCGGTGTCCGACCCCGTCACCTCGTGGGTGAACGAGGCCCGCCCGAACAGCGGCGGATCGGGGCGGCGCATGCTCCAGTTGAGGGCGAACACGCGCCCGGTCTGCACCAGCCGTGCCGCCGCCACCACACCCTCGGGCGTGAGCTGGTTGAGGGTGCCGAACACATCGTGCTCGCCCCACACGCCCCAACTCGCCCGCAGCGGCGGCGCACCGTCGAGCACTGGCAGGTCGTCGTAGTCAGGAAGCTCCCCAGGCATGGCCGCACCCTATGGCGCCACCTACGCTGCGCCGCCATGAGCACGAGACGCGAGCCAGGTCCCGGTCCGCTCGACGGGCTGAAGGTCCTCGACCTCACCCGCGTGTTGAGCGGCCCTCACTGCACTCGGATGCTGCGCGACCTGGGAGCCGACGTCGTCAAGGTCGAGCCCCCCGATGGCGACACCACCCGCTTCAGCTGGCCGCGCGTCGGCTCGATCGCCACGTACTTCACCCAGCAGAACGTGGGCAAGCGGGACATCTCCCTCGACTTGAAGCGCCCAGAGGCCCAGGAGCTCGTGCGCCGCCTGACCGACACCAGCGACGTGTTCGTCGAGAACTTCCGGCCCGGCGTGGCCGCCCGCCTGGGCCTCGGCTACGCCGAGCTGGCGGCGCGCAACCCGCGGCTCGTCTACGCCTCGCTCAGCGGCTACGGGCAGACCGGTCCGTGGGTCGACCGCCTCGCCTATGCGCCGGTGGTCGGCGCCGAGTCGGGCCTCACGTGGCTGCAGTCGCGCGAGCGCGGCGGCCAACTCGCCAACGACCACATCAGCCACGGCGACGTGTACACCGGCCTCGAGCTGGTCGCCGCCATCCTCGCCGCGCTCTACCAGCGCGACCGCAGCGGTCGGGGGCAGTGGGTCGAGGTGTCGATGGCCGAGACGCTGCTCAGCATCAACGAGCACGTGCACTGGGAGCTGAGCGACCTCGACGTGACGGGCGAGGTGCCGAGCTTCCAGCCCAGCGCCTATCCGGTGCTCCCGACGGCCGAGGGCCACGCCGTCATCGTGTCCGCCCACCCCGCCGCCAAGGGCACCTGGGAGCGCTACGTGGCCGTGATGGAGCGGCCCGAGCTGCTGACCGACACCCGGTTCGAGACGGTCGCCGACCGCGTCGCAAACCTCGCCGACATCCACGCGCTGCTGCGCGAGTGGGCCTCGCCGTTCACCGACCTGGACGACCTCGAAGCGCGCTTTGCCGCACAGGGCCTGGCTTTGGGCGTGGTGCGCACCATCAAGGAGATCGCCGCCACCGAGTGGGCCGCCCAGCGCGGGGCGATCGTCGAGGTCGACGACCGCACAGGCAACGGCACCACCATCGCCATCCCGAACTCGCCGTTCCACTTCTCCGACGCCGAGTCCGGAGCTCGGGGCGTCCCCGCCTTCCGGGGCGAGCACAACCGCGAGGTGCTGTCCGAGCGCCTCGGCCTGAGCGATGACGAGCTCGACCGGCTCGAAGCCGACGGCGTGCTCAGCAGCCGGCCGCCCCGGCGCTGAACGCCTCGACGGCCCCGGTGACGACCCTCCCTCCGCTTCCCATGAAGGCGGTGCCGAGCGACAGCTTGCCGATCGGCGACGGCTGGATCTTCGAGGTGAAGTGGGACGGCTACCGCACCCTGGCCGTCGTCGAGGGTGGCACGACCCACACCTACAGCTCGACGCTGAAGGAGAGCACCGGGCGTTGGGGCCCGCTGTTCGACGGGTTCGCCGATCACCTCCACGCCCTCTCGGCCGTCATCGACGGTGAGGTCGTGGCCCTCGACGAGCAGAGCCGACCGAGCTTCCAGGCCCTCCAGGTCGGCCGCGGCTCGCTGCGCTTCGTCGCCTTCGACCTGCTGGCGATGAACGGCGTCGACCTCCTCGCCATGACCTTGGAGCAGCGCCGCCACCTGCTGGCCGAGGTGCTCGACGAGACCGACGACTGGCAGGTGCCCGAGGCCTTCGACGACGGCGAGGCGCTGATGGCCGGGGTGGTGGCCAACGGGCTGGAAGGCGTGGTGGCGAAGCGCCGCGCGTCGCCCTACCAACCCGGCCGGCGCTCACCGATGTGGCGCAAGGTGAAGCACCGGCTTCGTCAGGAGCTGGTGGTGGGGGGATGGCAACCCGGCGAGGGCAATCGAGCGTCGAGCTTCGGCTCGCTGCTCGTGGGCGTCCACGCCGAGCGCGGAGGTGGCCAGCCCCTTCGGTTCGCGGGAGCGGTCGGCACCGGCTTCGACCAGCCGATGCTGGAGGCGTGGCGCGGGCGTCTCGACGAACTGGCGGTCACCGAGTGCCCGTTCGACCCGCCTCCCACACGAGCGGTGACGCGCACGGCTCGATGGGTGCACCCCGTGCTCGTGGTCGAGGTCGCCTTCGCCGAGTGGACCGACGACGGGATCCTGCGCCAGCCCGCCCTCGTCGGGTGGCGTGACGACAAGGACCCCGACGACGTGGTCCGCGAGACCTGACCGGGCCTCGGCCAGCGCGAGGTCAAGAGGTGGATCGCCGCTCGGCGACAGGTCAGCGGCCCGTGTGGCCGAACCCGCCGCCCCGGTGCTCGCCGTCGGACGCCTCGACCTCGACCAGGTGGCACGCCTCGACCGCCTGCACGACGAGCTGCGCGATGCGATCGCCGCGGTGCACCTCGTAGGCCTCGGTCGGGTCGAGGTTCACGAGGATCACCTTGAGCTCGTCGCGGTAGCCGGCGTCGATCAGCCCCGGGGTGTTGAGGCACGTGACGCCGTGGCGGGCGGCCAGCCCGCTGCGGGGCTGCACGAACCCGGCGTGGCCGATCGGGATGGCCACCGCCACCCCCGTCGGCACCACCGCCCGCCCTCCACCGGGCGCCAGCACGACGCCCACCCGTGCGAGCAGGTCCAGGCCGGCATCACCCTCGCGGGCATACGACGGCAACGGGAGGTCGGGATCGAGGCGGACCACGGGCAGCTCAAGCATCGCTGCGAGTGTCGCACCGATGGGCCGCGCCCACGTCCGCTGTAGCGTCCGCCATCGTGCTGGCCTGGATGGACCTCGAGATGACGGGCCTCGATCCCGCCGTGAACGTCATCGTCGAGATCGCCACGCTCATCACCGACGACGATCTCAACATCGTGGCCGAAGGCCCCGATCTCGTCGTGCACTGCAGCGAGGCCGACCTGGCGCTGATGGACAAGGTCGTGGTCGACATGCACGCTCGCAGCGGTCTCACCGACGCGATACGGGCCTCGACGCTCACCTTGGACGAGGCTGGCGCTCAGACGCTCGCGTTCCTGCGCGAGCACACCACCAAGAGTGCAGTCCCGTTGTGCGGCAACTCCATCGGGACCGACCGCCGCTTCTTGGCGACCTACCTGCCCGAGATCGAGCAGTGGCTGCACTACCGCTCGGTCGACGTGTCGAGCATCAAGGAGCTCGTGCGGCGCTGGTACCCGCAGGTCCGTGCCAGCCGGCCCACCAAGCAGGGCGCGCACCGCGCCCTCGACGACATCCGCGAGAGCATCGAGGAGCTGCGCTACTACCGCTCGACGGTGTTCGTGCCCCTTGGGACCACGTCGACCACAGCAACGACCGAGCCGGCCACAGGGGTCACGCCCGACGCCCCGGTCGTCACCGGGCCGCCACCGGACGCCCCTTCCAGTTGACGGTCGTGCGCCGCACCCTGACCCACCCGCTGCGCAGCACCAACGCCACGAACACCACCAGCAGCACGGGGTAGGCGAGGCCGCACCACGCCGCGAAGCGGCCCACCCGGCGCACGAGCGCGGCCACCTGCAGCGCCGAGGCCAGCACGAACCACGGCGACGCGGCCCAGCCCCCGGCGAGCGAGCCGATCCAGGCCACGACCGCGATCCCGGCCCACCACGGCACCGCCTGCGCCCCGGCCATCAGGTTCTTCGACCACCCGTCCAGGAGCGAGCGCAGGCCGAGCGGGTACATGCGAAAGGTGGCCAGCGCGCGACCTCCGGCGAGGGTCACGGGCGCCGGTGGATCGGCGGAGCGCAGCCGTTGCGCGAGCGCCACGTCCTCGGCCACCGAACCCCGGACCGCCCCATGACCGCCGACGCGCTCGTAGGTGGCTCGATCAATCGCCATCACCGGACCGAACGCCATCCGGGGCGCGACCCGGCGGCCAAGCGGCGTCGCCGCACCCGTCCCCATCCACGCCACCACGTTGCAAAGCGCGCTGAGCGTCTCGTAGAGCCGCTCGGTGCGGTGCCACGGCTGGACGGACACAAGACCGCCTTGCTGGCGCTGGGCCGCGACGATCAGCTCGAGCGCGCCGTCGGCCAAGGTCACATCGGCATCGAGGAAGACGAGCACCGGCGCGGTCGAGGCATCGACGCCCCGACGGCAGGCCCAGGGCTTGCCGAGCCAGCCCTCGGGTCGGGGGCCGCCGGTCACGACCTGCGCGCCCCCGGCCGCGGCCAGCGCCGCAGTGGCATCGGTCGATTCGTCGTCCACCACGATCAGCTCGTCAGCGGGGCCCAACTGCTCCACGACGCTGGCCAGGAGGGCGCCGATGGCATGTGCCTCGTCTCGGGCGGGGACGATCACGGCGACAGCGGGTCGACCAATGGCATCGCGGACGCGCATCGGCGGCAACGACGGGATCCGCCACAGCATGAGCCACCCGCAGGTCCAACCGATCACGTACACGACGATGCCCACCACTGCCGTCACCGTAGGGCGGGTCGTCCCCCGCTTCGGGCACGCCTGGGATGTGGTTGCACAGGCCAAGTACGGTCGGGGCGGTGGGGGACCCAGTGAAGCCGAAGCGCCAGGAGCAACAACCCGCCAGCGACGAGATCGTCGAGGTGGCGCCGCGCATCCTGCGGATGCAGCTCCCCATCTCGATGCCCGGCCTGGGGCACGTCAACTGCTACGCCCTCGAAGACGAGCGGGGTTGGGCCCTGGTCGACCCGGGCCTGCCCGGCAAGGCGAGCTGGAACGCGCTGGTCGGACGCATGGGCCAGGCCGGCGTCGCCATCGAGCGCGTCCACACCGTGATCGTGACCCACAGCCACCCCGATCACTTCGGGGGCGCTCCCCGCCTGCAGGCCGCCAGCGGTGCCGACCTCGTCACGCATCGCAGCTTCCGCCTGTGGTGGGACCCGATCGAAGATGCCGAGGACCCCGAGGACATCGCCGCCGGCGTGGCTCCGGCGCCGCTCGGGACCACCACACCGGCTGGCCACTGGGGAAGGCCCACGCCGTGGGGGGGCGACGAGTTCCGCCCGCAGATGGACGGCGCCACCAGCGAGGAGCTGCGCCGCACCATGTTCGAGGAGCTGAGCGCCCCTCGGCCCACCAAGCGACTCGACGACGCCGACGTGATCCGCCTCGCCGGGCGCGAGTGGGTCGCCGTGCACACGCCCGGGCACACCCCGGACCACCTGTGCCTGTTCGATCCTGAAGAGGGCGTCGTGCTGTCGGGCGATCACGTGCTGCCCACGATCACGCCCCACATCTCCGGGCTCGGCAACGCCGACGACCCGCTGGCCGAGTTCTTCGCCTCCCTCGAGCGGATGCAGGACCTCAAGGGCGTCACCATCGCCCTGCCCGCGCACGGTGATCCCTTCGCCGACCTGGCCGGGCGGGCCGCCGCCATCCACGAGCACCATCAGGAGCGCCTCGACAAGCTTCGCCACGCCTCGGCCGAGATCGGCGGCTTGGCCACGGTGAACGAGTTGATGAAGCACCTGTTCAGCGAGCGGGCCTGGGGCTCGATGGCCGAGAGCGAGACCTACGCCCATCTCGAGCACCTCCGCCTCCTCGGCCTCGCCGAGCAGCGCTCGGTCAACGGCGAGCTCCTCTACGAAGTCACTGGCTGACCACCAGCCCCAGCCGTGCCCAGCCGTGCCCAGCCGTGCCCAGCCGTGCCCACCACGCGTTGGGTCGATCAGCAGCGGTCAGCGCCGGAAATCGACCCAACGCCGCCCAACGCCGCCCAACTGAGCGGTTCAGCGGATCCTGGGTGACCTCCGGGGATCAGCGGGCGGCAAAGGCGGCCAGGTCGAGGTTGCCGCCGCACACCACCACGGCCACGCGCTCGTTCGGCTCGGGTCGGTAGACGCCGCTCAGCAGCGCCGCCAAGGCCGCGGCCCCACCGGGTTCGGCCACGATGCGCAGCTCGGACCACAGCATCTGCTGAGCGTCGGCGATGGCCTCGTCGGTCACGAGCACCGACGCCGCCCCGGTCCGCTGGGCGAGGGCGAACGCCAGCTCGCCCACCTGTCTGGCCCCGAGCGAATCGGCGGCCAGCCCCCCGATCTCGACCGACACCGGCGCCCCCGCCACCAGCGCGGCGTGGAGGCAGCAGCTGCGCTCCGGCTCGACGGCCACGACCTTGACCCGGCCGGCGAACCACGCCGCCGCCCCCGCCACCAGCCCGCCACCGCCTACGGCGACGAGCACGGTGTCGACCCCGGGAGCCTGCTCCTCGAGCTCACGAAAGACGGTGCCCTGCCCCGCCACGACGTCGACGTGGTCGTACGGATGGACGAGGAGGGCGCCCGACGCCGCCGCCCGTCGGTCACAAGCCTCCTGGGCTTCGGGATAGAAGGCCCCACCGACGACGACCTCAGCACCGAGCCGCCGGATTCGGTCGACCTTCATCGTCGGGCTCGACGAGGGCACGAAGACCTCGGCCGGCACACCCAACATGCGGGCGACGTGCGCTACCGCGGCACCGTGGTTCCCGCCGCTCGCCGCGATCAGCCCCGCGGCCGGGATCACCCCGGCGTGCAGCACGCGGTTGAACGCTCCGCGCGGCTTGAACGATCCGGTGTGCTGCAGCAGCTCGAGCTTCAGCACCGCGCCGATGGGGCCGCCGAGCGGGCCGGGCTCGATCGTGATGGTGGGCGTGCGCCGGACCCGACCGTCCAGGCGGCGAGTCGCGAGCTCGACGTCGTCGGGGGTCACGGGAGCCGCCCCGTCGACGCTCACAGAGACCCCGCCTGCACCCATGCCGAGGCCCGCACAGCGCCGTCGGGTTCGAGCACCCAGAGGTTGCAGCCGTCGGGCCGGTCCGTGGCCGCCACGACGACGTGGTCGCCCGGCTCGACCGGCAGACGGAACTCGACCTCGGCCACAAGGGGCGCGCGGAGATCACGACGCCGGGAGAGGTGCTCCTCGACGATGCTCCAGTAGGCGGCGTTGTTCATGTGGCCGAGCACGTCGAAGTCGGTGAAGCGCACGGGCCAGGTCACCGCGGCCCCCACCGCCCCGGCATCGGGGTGGCCATGGCGCAAGCGGGCACTGACGGTGCGGCCCTGGGCCGCCTCCGCGAACAGCTCGACGAACTGCGGTGACAAGGCCGTCGGCCGCTGGCGATCGTCGAGGTGGACCCAGATCGTGGCCGCGTCGATCGCCGGTTGCCCATCCGAGGAGCCGCCGCGTTCGGTCACGACCACACGCCGCTCGGCCCACCGGCCACCGGTCCCACCGCAGAACGTGACGAGCTCGAGCTCGTCGCCCAATGCCGGGAAGCGGCGTACGAGCAGGCTGGTGCGACGCACCACCCACGCCATGTCGTCCGCGAGGCCGGCATCGCGCGTGTCGTCGTTCGACACGTCCTGCAGGTAGCACGCCACCGCGTCCAGCCTCAGGCGTCCGGCCGGGCTGGCGTCACCGAGACGCACCCGACGCTCTCTGGTGAAGGCCCGGCCCACCGCCGGCAGGGGCACCATCTCGATCGGCTCGACAGGCGCCACGGACCGGCACCATAGCGATGGCCCGCCACCCGTTCGCGGGCGGCGCGACCGTGGATCGGAAAGTGGTTGACGCGCGCCACGACCTCGTGATCGAATGCTCGGCACTCGTGGATCGCAGCGATCCCGGAAAGGACCGAGCTCGATGACCCGCACGCACGCAACCCACCTGGCCTCCGTGGCCAGCGGTGCGCGCCCGTGTGGGATCGCGCTCACCAGCTGGTACGGCGCCGGCGCCGTGGCCTCGCCCTCGGTGGACCTCACCTCCACCATGTTCGGCAAGCAGGCCAACTCCGGTGCCAAGCGGCCCAATGAGGTCGCCCGACGGCAGTGGAAGCCAACCACCTGAGGCCACAAGCCGATGTTGGAGCAGCCTCCAAGGCCGCCGGGCAACCGCCCCGGCGGCCTTTCTGGTTTTCCGACCCGCAGCACCCCACCCACCGCACCACCAACGACCACGAGGAGCCCCCAGTGCTCGCACTGAACGACACCATCGACCCGACCATGATCGTCACGATCCCTACCAACCCGCCGGCTGCCTGGTGGGTCAAGGCCCGCTGCAACGACAGCAACGGCACGCTGTCCCACCTGTTCTTCTCAGAGGACCTGCTCGACATCGCTCGGGCCAAGGCCATCTGCTCGAAGTGCCCGGTCGCCACGCGCTGCCTCACCGACGCTCTCGACCACAGTGAGCCCTGGGGCGTCTGGGGTGGCGAGCTGATCGCCAACGGCCGGATCGTCAGCAACAAACGGAGGCGGGGGAGGCCACCAAAGACCCCAAGACCCGAGATCGTCGTCGACGAGGTCCCCCTGCCCCCTCACTACCTCACCGAGCGGTCGGCCTGATCGCCCGCTGACGTGACCGACGAACGCGGCCCCGCCAGCCACCTGGCGGGGTCGCGCCGTTAGCCTGACGAGCCGTGACACCGGCCCGCCGACGTTCCCTGCTCGTCGGCCTCGCCATCGGGGTCGCGGCGACCGCTGCCATCGTCGGCGTGCTCGCCTACGCCTCCAGCAGTGGCGATACGACCATCAAGGTCGATGACAGCACGCCCGACTCGCTCCCCGTCGCCGTCGACCGCAAGGGCGACGCCGTGCCAACCACCAGCTTCGTGGTCGACGGGAAGCGAACGACGCTGACGGCGTACCGCGGCAAGCCCCTCGTGGTGAACTTCTATGCCGAGTGGTGCGTTCCGTGCAAGAAGGAGCTCCCCGACTTCCAGCAGGTGAGCGCCGAAACGGCCGACCGGGTGCAGTTCATCGGCATCGACGTACAAGACGACAAGGGCATCGAGTTCGCCCGCTCGGTCGGCGTCACCTACACCCTCGGCACCGACCGTCCCGGCGACCTCTACGTCGACATCGGGGGCGTCGTCATGCCCACCACCGTGCTCATCAACGGCGACGGCATCGTCGCCGCCACCCGTTCGGGGGCGACCACGGCGGCCACCTTGCGCGACCTGCTGCGCACGTCGTTCCCCGGATCGCTCCCATGACCAGGCCCGGTCGGCGGTGATCGACGGCAGTTTCGCCCTCGCGTTCACGGCCGGCATGGTCGCCACCGTGAACCCGTGCGGGTTCGCGATGCTGCCCGCCTACCTGTCGTACTTCCTCGGGATCGAGGCCAGCGCCGACGACGGGCGGCCGGCAACGGCCCGCTTCTCCAGGGCGATCATCGTGAGCATGTCGGTCTCCGCCGGGTTCTTGTTGGTGTTCACACTCATCGGTGCGATCACCCAGAGCGGGTTCACGTTCATCATCGACGGGGCCAAGTACCTCACCATCGTCATCGGCCTGGCCATGGTGGCGCTCGGGGTGGCGATGCTCCTCGGCTACCGCTTGCCGTACACGACGCCCAAGCTCGACAAGGGCGGCCGCGATCGCACGATCGCCTCGATGACGCTGTTCGGCGTCTCGTACGCGATCGCGTCGATCGGGTGCACGCTGCCCACCTTCGGCGCCATCGTCATCGGGAGCTTCGGGCGCAACAGCTTCACGAGCGGGATGCTGATGGTGGCGGCCTACGGAGCCGGCATGGCCCTCGTTCTCACTGCGCTCACCGTCACCTTGGCCCTGGCCCGCGGCGGCCTGCTCGTGGTGCTGCGCAAAGGCATGCGCTACGTCGATCGGTTCGCCGCGGCGTTCCTGATCCTCGCCGGCACCTACCTCGTCTACTACTGGGTGTACAACCTCTCGACCAACTCGGGCGTCAACGGCAACGCCAGCGGCGGGGTGGCCGACCGTGTCGAGGGCTGGTCAGAGTCGGCGGCGCGCTGGATCCAGGAGCGTGGCGCATGGACGATGCTCGTGCTCCTCGCTGCCGTCATCGTGGTGACCGCCGTCGTCGCCCGTGCCCGGCGGCCCCGCACCGGCTCCACCGCGGCCTGAGGCCCGGTGACGAGCCATGATGCGGCAGTGTTCGCCGACCTGCTTGCCCACGACGGGGTGCGCGAGGTGTGCGAGCTGCGCAGCTCGTTCGGGTTCATGGCCTTCCACGGGGGCAACCTCGAAGAGATGACCGATGTGATCGCTTCGGCCGCAGCCGAAGCCGCCGGGGCCAGCTACTACGCCGTCGTCCAACCCCGGGGCCTCAAGTGGCACATCCCGTCCACCAAGGTGACGCCCGCCGCTTCAACCGAGCTGACCCGCTTCCTGGCCCACGTCGAGGTCGTGGTGACGGTCCACGGCTACGGCCGCGAGGGGTACTGGGCCACGCTGCTGCTCGGGGGGGGCAACCGTGAGCTGGCCGATCACCTCGGACGCCACCTGCGTGACGCCCTGCCGGCGTACGAGATCGCCACCGACCTCGAGCGCATCCCCGAGCCGCTGCGTGGCCTGCACCGGCACAACCCGGTCAACCTCCCCCGCCACCGCGGCGTGCAGCTCGAGCTCCCGCCTCGGGTCCGGGGGATGAGCCCGATGTGGTGGGACTGGGAGGGTCCGGGCGTGACGCCTCACACGAAGGGCGTGATCGACGCGCTGACGGCGGCAGCCCGATCGTGGCCGTCCGACGCGACCGATCAGAGTGATCAGAGTGATCAGAGTGATCAGAGTGATCAGACCGATCTCACCGACGAGACCGCTCGGTCCGAACAGCGCGATCAGGGGGCGAGTCGCTCGATCAGCCAGTCGTCACCCCTGCGCCGGTAGCGCAGCCGGTCGTGCAGGCGCGACGGCCGCCCCTGCCAGAACTCGATCACCTCGGGCCGTACCCGCCATCCGCCCCAGTGGTCGGGGCGCGTGACCTCGACGCCACGGAAGCGGTCCTGGACCGCCACCACCTCGGCGTCGAGCACCGCTCGGCTCTCGATCACGCTCGACTGGGGTGACGCCCACGCCCCCTCCTGGCTGCCGCGTGGCCGCGATGCGAAGTAGGCGTCGGCCTCGGCGGCCGGGACCTCCTCGACCGGTCCCCGCACCCGCACCTGGCGGTGGAGGTCGAGCCAACCGAACGTGAGCGAGGCCCACGGCTGCTCGGCCACCTGCCGGCTCTTGGGCGAGTCGAGGTTGGTGAAGAACGAGAAGCCGTCAGCGTCGGCCCCCCGCAGCAGCACGAAGCGGGCATCGGGCTGACCATCGAGATCGACGGTCGACAGGACCATGGCGTTGGGTTCGACGACCTCCGCCGCCACGGCCTCGTCGTACCAGCGCGTCCACTGAACGACCGGGTCGGGATCGACGTCGGTGATGTCGAGGGGTTGGCCTTCGTACTGCGTCCTGCGATCGAACAGGGTCACGGCTCCCAGCCCTAGATCTTGAACGTCAGGCCGTACACGCTCTGGTAGCCCTTGATGCAGTACGCGTAGGTGGGGCACTCGGGCGGGCCACGCGTCGGGAGCTCATCGTTCCCCCTGAGCAGGTCCCAGAACTATCTCTGCTGGTAAATGTCGGCCGTCGCCTTCGTCACCACGAGGCCGTCCTTGTCCTCGGCCGGGGAGGGGTCGAGCATGATCAGGCCCTTGGGGGCGAGCAGCGTGTTCAGCTCGGCCACGGCCTTGTTCGTGTCGGTGGCGTTCGGGCTCTTGTCGTCACCGCGCACGAAGGCGAGGTACGAACCGACGTACTCGATGTAGAGGTCGATGTCGCCCCGCTGCATGGCTGCGTCGACCACCGGGCGGGCGCCGAGCTTGGTCTTCAGCGTGACGTCGGCGCCGTGCGCCTTCAGCACGAGCGACGCCATGTTCGCCACCAGCTCCTGCTCGTAGAAGTTGGCGGAGCCGATCGTCAGCTTGCTGGTGATCTTCGGCTCGGCCTTGAGCAGGCCCTTGTCGGTGACGAACTGCTTGGCCACGTCGGCCGGATCGGCCTTGTCGACGGTGATCTTCTTGTTCAGCGCCTGGAGCTCGGGCAACGAGATGTCGGCCATGAGCTCGCCCATGATCTGGTCGGTGGCATCGTCGACCTTGGTCTTGCGCACGACGGGGATCAGGTTCTGGGCGGGCTGGAGGCGCTTGTCATCTTCGAGCACGACCCAGCCCTTCGCCGCGATGGTGCCGTCGCTCGTGAAGAAGGCGGCGAGCTGGATGTCACCGTTGTCGAGCGCGGCGATCGTGATGGGCCCGGCAGCGTCGAGCGCCTTGAAGGAAATGGCCTTGCCTGCGGGGGCGGCCGTCGTGGTACCGCCCGCAGTCGTGGTGGCCGGGCCACCCACGGTGGTGGTTGCACCGCCGGCCGCGGCGGTGGTCGTTGCGCCCGAGCTGCCCTTGGAGCTGCTGCTGCAGGCTGTGGCCAGCAGGGCGAGGGGCAGGGCGGCCACGAGTGCTGCGCGATGGAGTCTCACGGTGGTGGTTCCTTTCGGGATGACGAGGAGATCGGCGGGGGTGGTCAGGATCGAGGTCGGCGGCTGAGGCGAACCCCGACGGGCGTAAGGGCGCGTTGGGTGCCGGCGAGCAGAGCTTCGGTCACGAGGGCGAGGACGGCGACGAGCAGGGCGCCCCCGAACACCTGGGGGTAGTCCTGTATAGCGAAACCATCGACGATGTAGCGGCCCAGACCTCCTGAGGCAACGACGGCAGCGAGTGTCGCCGTAGCCACGACTTGGAGCGCAGCGATGCGCACACCGTTCAGCACGAGCGGAACGGCAACGGGTAGCTCAGCACGAACGAGGGCCTGCGCGCTGGTCATGCCCATGCCGGTGGCCGCGGAACGGACCTCGTCGGGCACCTCGGCCAGGGCCACGTAGCTGTTCGTGAGCAGGGGCGGGATGGCCAGGGCGACCAGCGTCACGACGGCCGCCTTGGACATGCCCCAGACCTGACTGATGCCCCACAGCTGGGCGCCGAGCACGAGGATGGCGAACGACGGGACGGCTCGCCCGACGTTGCTGACGTTGATGGCCAGGGTCCCGAAGCGACGAAGGTGCCCGAGGACCACGCCGATGGGAAGCGCCACGAGCACGGCAACGGCCAGCGAGACGACCGTGAGGCGCACGTGCTCGGCCAGGCGGTTGGGGATCGACGAGGGGCCGTCGCCCCAGCGGGCTGGGTCGGTGAACCAGTCGACGACCTCGCTGGCGAAGCTCATCGTCCCGCCCGGGCTCGGGTCCACGGGGTCATGAGCCGCGTCGCTCCGACGATGGCCAGGTCGAGCACCACCGCCAGCACCACGCACAGCACCGTGCCCACGGTGATCGGGGTGCGGAAGTCGCGGCCGAACCCGTCGTAGATGAGCGACCCGAGACCGCCGAAGCCGAGGAGGGCCGTGACCGTGACCAGCCCGACGGTGGTGACGGTGGCGAGGCGGAGCCCGGCCGAGATCGACGGCAGCGCCAGCGGCAGCTCGACACGCACCAGCCGCGCCCAACGGTGGTAGCCCATCCCGTCGGCGGCGTCCTTGGCGGCGAGTGGCACGCCGTCGAGCCCCGAGAGGATGCTGCGCACGAGGATGAACAACGTGTAGGCGACGAGTGGGATCAGAGCCGTGAGGCGCGACAGGCCGGTCCACGGCACGAGCAGGGCGAAGGCCGCCAGCGACGGAATCGTGTACAGCAGGCCGGCGAAGCCCAGGGTGGGTGGGCGCAGCCATCGCCAGCGCTGCGCGGCCACGGCGAGCGGCAACGAGATGACGAACCCGACGACGACCGCGACGACCGTGAAGCCGACGTGCTGGCGCAGCGCGGTAGCGATGTCGTCGAGGTGGTCGGCGATCCAGGTCCACTTGATCCACGGATCATCGACGGCCAACAAGCGCACGGATTCAACGGTATCGGGCGGTACGGTCGGCCCTCGATGATCGGACTCGACGAGGTGTCGAAGCGCTACGCCAACGGCACCGTGGCCGTCGATCGTCTGAGCCTCGACGTGCCCGAGGGCGAGGTGTGCGCCCTCATCGGGCCGTCGGGCTGCGGCAAGACCACCACCCTGCGGATGATCAACCGCCTCATCGAGCCGACGAGCGGCACCATCACCGTCGACGGCCGTGACATCGGCCGCACCGACCCGGTCGAGCTGCGCCGCCACATCGGCTACGTCATCCAAGACGTCGGGCTCTTTCCTCACCTGACCGTGGGCGCCAACGTGGCCACGGTCCCCAAGCTGCTGGGCTGGCCGAAGGCCCGCACGGCTGGCCGCGTCGACGAGCTGCTCCACCTCGTGGGGCTCGACCCAGCCCAGTACCGCGACCGCTACCCGGCCCAGCTCTCGGGGGGCCAGCAGCAGCGCGTCGGCGTGGCGCGCGCCCTGGCTGCCGATCCGCCGGTGCTGTTGATGGACGAGCCGTTCGGCGCGATCGACCCGATCACCCGCACTCGGCTGCAGCAAGAGTTCAAAGCGCTGCAGGCCACGCTGCGCAAGACCGTCGTGCTGGTCACCCACGACCTCGACGAGGCGGTGCTGCTCGCCGACCGCGTCGCGCTGCTGGCCGAAGGTGGGCACCTGGCCCAGCTCGGCCCACCGCAGGAGCTGCTGGCCCACCCCGCGTCACCCTTCGTCGAGTCCTTCGTCGGCCGGGACCGGGGCCTCAAGCGCCTGTCCGTCACCGGCATCGACCCTGCGCTGGTTCAACCCCTCGATGGTCCGGTCGAGGGCCGCGCCGTCGTGGCTGGCACGGCGTCACTGCGCGACGCGCTCGCCGTCGCCCTCCTGGCTGACCGCGACGGCGTCGTGGTCCTCGACGACGCCGGTACGCCGGTCGGCGTCGTGTCGCTGACCGCCCTGCTCGAAGCAGCACGCATCCCCGGCGCCTGACGACCGACCCCGGCCCCTGACGCCGGCCACCGGCCGCTGGGGTGCCCAGGCCCGTCAGGGCATCGACCGCTTCAGCGGGCGGGGATCGTGCGGGCGCCGCGGAGGTAGGGCCAGAGCGCCTCGGGCAGCTCGATCGACCCGTCGGGCTGGCGGCCGTGCTCGATGAGCGCGGCCCACACCCGGGGCACGGCGAGCGCCGAGCCGTTCAGTGTGTGGAGCACCTCGGTGCCCTTCTTGCCGGTCGGCCGATAACGGAGGTCGGCCCGGCGGGCCTGGTAGTCGCCGAACCAGCTGATCGAGCTGACCTCGAGCCACTGGTCGCAGCCCGGTGAGTACACCTCGATGTCGAAGCTTCGATGGTGGCTCTGGCCGAGGTCACCGGTGCAGATGTCGATGATCCGGTAGGGCAGACCGAGCCCAGCGATGAGCGCTTCGGCCCGGTCACGCAGCTCGATCAGGAGCGCCGGAGCCTGCTCGGGCGTGGCATAGGCGAGGAGCTCGACCTTGTCGAACTCGTGTCCCCTCAGCAATCCACGGGTGTCCTTGCCGGCCGAGCCCGCCTCGCGCCGGTAGCACGGCGTGTAGGCCATGAACCTCATCGGGAGGTCGACCTCGTCGAGCAGCTCGCCGGCCGCGATCGAGGTGAGCGGCACCTCGGCGGTCGGGATGCACCACAGGTCGTCGCGCTCGATGGCGTAGGCGTCGTCGGCGAACTTGGGCAACTGCCCCGTGGCGGTGAGGGTGGCCGAGGTGACCAGCGTGGGCGGGCGGATCTCCTCGAAGGCATCGGCGTTGGAATCGAGGGCGTACTGGCACAGCGCTCGGCTGAGCGTGGCCCCCATGCCGCGCAGCATCTTGAACATGGCGCCGCTGATCTTGGTGGCCCGCTCGTTGTCGAGGATCCCCAGCTCAGTGGCGCTGTCCCAGTGCGCCACTCGCTGATGCGCTGGGTACGTGTCGAGGAGGCCGAACGGTCCCTTGACGACAGGATTGTCGTGCTCACCGGCGCCATCGGGTGCATCAGGGTGGGGCAGGTTCGGGATGCGCAGCAGCAGCTCGCGGATCGCGCTCTCGAACGTGGTGGTCTGTTCGGCCAACGCGATCTCGCGATCGCCGAGGGCCTTGCTCTCGAGTTGGAGCGCCTCGGCCTCGGGCACCTCGCCCTGCCCGCGAAGGCGCCCGACCTGCTTGGACAAGTCGTTGACCGTGCGGCGGACCTCGTCGCGCTCGGCCATGAGCGCCCGCAACCGGGTGTCGAGGTCGGCCACCTCGTCGACGGGTCCGAGGTCGATGCCTCGCCGGGCGAGCGAGGCCTTGACGCCGTCGAGGTCGGTGCGGATCTGTCTGACGTCGATCATGCGCCGAGGCGGCCGGGCTCGGGGGCCGCGGGCACCTGCTCGAACGTGCGCACGACCTCGTCGTAGGTCAGCTCGTCCTCGGCTCCCTCGACCACCTCGGCTGTGATCTCGGCATCAGACCGCGGCGGGCGGCGGTAGCTGTTGGACTCGTTCCACCCCCGGCTGAACCGGCTGAAGAACATGACCGTCACGATGGTCCACAAGAAGACCGAACCGCCGACCTTCATGATGAGACCGGCGATCTGCTGGTCGCTCGTGACGTCGAGGCCGAGCAGACGAGGACCGTGGTCGTACGCGGCGTACACGGCACCCTCGGCGAACACCAGCCACGAGGCGGGCACCGTCGGGATGACCGACATGATGAACAGGTAGATCATCTGGCCGCCGGGGCCGAGGCGAAGCTCGGGGAGCGGACCGCACACCGGGGTCCACATGAGCAGGGCCAGGAGCACCAGCCCGACGTGGAGCGAGTAGTGCATGGGGCCGTTCACGACCGAGGCGTTCACCACCCCGGGGATGTGGGTGACCATGATGGCAACGTTGAACGCGACGCCGGCCACGACCGGCTTGGTCAGCCAGCACACGACGGCGTAGAGCTTGCCGTCGCCGATGAGCAGCCGGGCCAGCCAGGTGGGGATGGCGAGCAGCATGAGCGGCGGCATGAAGTAGGTCAGCATCATGTGCTGCAGCATGTGGAACGAGTAGAGGTTGTTCTCGCCGATGTCGTGGATCGGCCAGTCGGAGGCCGCCCACAGGAGCACCACGGCGGCGATGAAGCAGCCCACCTGCCGGCGGGTGACCACGACCTCACCCGAGCGCACGACCTTCGGACCGATCTTGGTCACGGCGTACCAGTAGCCGCCGACGATGCTGGCCACGAGGAGCCAGACTTCAGGGTGGGGCACGAAGGCCCACGGGTCAGTGGTGGCTGTGGCGGCGAGGAGCACGGCCGCCTCCCCTCATCCGGCGAAGAACTGGAAGGAAGCCAACACGCCGAGGTAGACGACCACCGCGAGCGCGAACCCCGACCAGAACAAGAAGCTGAAGATCCGCGAGTCGAACTTCAGGTGCATGAACAGCAGCACGACCATCACGAACTTGATGCCCATCAGGGTGATCAGCATGGGCAGGAACGCCGGCCCGAAGTCGAAGTAGTACGTGCTGACCTCGAGCGCGGTGAGCACGAACAGCACCGCAGCCACACCGATGTAGTACGTGTCGGACTTGTGCTCGCCATGCGCGTCGGCGAACTCGGGATCGGTGGCCTGAGCGTTGTGAAGCAGCTCGTCGGCGTGGGCAGCAGTCATGGCGGCCAGCTCCTCAGGCGGGGATGAGGTAGACGAGGGTGAAGATGACGATCCACACGATGTCGACGAAGTGCCAGTAGAGACCGACGATCTCAATCGTCTCGGCCTTGTGGCCGTGCACCTTGTCCTTGTTGAGCATGGCCACGAGCACCACGATCATGATGATCCCGGCCGTGACGTGGACACCGTGGAACCCGGTGAGCGTGTAGAAGCTCGATGAGAACAGGCTCGTGGTGAAGCCGAGCCCCTCTCGGTAGAACGCAGTGAACTCGTAGACCTGGCCGCCGACGAAGGTTGCGCCAAGCACGGCCGTGGACAGCAGCCACACCCGGGCGTTGCGCAGGTCGTTGCGGTTGGCGGAGGCGACGGCCAGCACCATGGTGAGCGACGACATCAGCAGCACGAACGAGCTGATGGAGGTGAAGGGGATGTCGTAGACCTGCTCGGGCGAGGGGCCACCTTGGAACCGGCCTCGATACAGCATGTAGGTGGAGATGAGGCCACCGAACAGCAGGCACTCGGAGCCGAGGAACAGCCACATGGCCAGCTTGTTGTTGGACAAGCCCGTGGAGGTGTAGTGACCGACGCCGTGGTCGTCGTGGGCGACCGGCGCAGCCTTCGGGATGGTGATGTCAGCCAACGGAGGCCAGCTCCTTCGGGGTGCCGCCCGACGCATCGGGATCGTTGCCCTGGTCGGCTTCAGGCGCGGTCGGCGGCTCGAGGGCCCATCCGAAGATGCCGCCGACGATCACCGCGGCGCCGATGATGGCGAGCAGCGTGTTGAAGATCAGCCCCAGGCCGAGTATGGGGAATCCGGAGGCGACCACCAGTGGCCAGTAGCTCATGGACGGCATGTGGATGTGTGCCTCCCGGTGGGCTTCCTGGTCGGCCAGGATCTCCTCGGCCGTCGCCACCTTGGTGAGCTGTCCGGTGACCTCGTCTTCCTCGTACTTGCGGTGGAAGAACTCGTCGAGGCCGTGCACGGCCGGGATCGAGGCGAAGTTCTCGGCGATCGGCGGGCTGGTCGTCATCCACTCGTAGGACCGCGCATCCCACGGGTCGAGCGGTGCCTTCGGGCCCTTGATGCTCTTCAGGGCGTTGATGATGAACAACAAGACGCCGAGCGCCAGGGTGAACGCGCCAATCGTGGCGACCAGGTTCCAGAAGTTGAAGCCCATGCCGTCGGCGTACCGGTACATGCGGCGGGGTTGACCCTGCAGGCCGGTGATGTGCATCGGGCCGAAGGTCAGGTTCATACCCACGAGCATGAACCAGAACCCGACCTTGCCCAGACGCTCGTTGAGCATCCGGCCGAACACCTTCGGCCACCAGTAGAAGAAGCCGGCGAACAACCCGAACACTGCGCCTCCGAAGAGCACGTAGTGGAAGTGGGCGACGATGTAGTACGTGTCGGTCTGCTGCGTGTCGGCGGGCGACACCGCGTGGGTGACGCCCGACAGCCCACCGATGGTGAACATGGCCACCAGGCCGATGGCGTAGTGCATCGAGGTGGTGAACCACAGCCGGCCACCCCACATGGTGGCGATCCAGTTGATGATCTTCACGCCGGTGGGCACGGCGATGAACATCGTCGTGGCCGAAAAGACCGCCACCGAGATGGGGCCGAGGCCCGAGGCGAACATGTGATGGGCCCACACGCCCCAGCCCATGAAGCCGATGGCCACACCGGAGAACACGACGAAGGGGTAGCCGAAGAGCGGCTTGCGGGAAAAGACCGGCAGCACCTCGGACACGATGCCAAAGCTCGGCAGGACGAGGATGTACACCTCGGGATGGCCGAAGATCCAGAACAGGTGCTGCCACAGCAGCGGGTCCGCACCCTGCTCGACGTTGAAGAAGGTGGCGCCGTAGAGCCGCTGGAACGAGAGCAGGACGAGCGCCACCGTGATGACCGGGATGGCGAACACCAGCAGGAACTGCACCACCAGGATCATCCAGGTGAAGATCGGCATCCGCATCATCGTCATGCCCGGCGCCCGCATGTTGAGGATGGTCACGATCAGGTTGAGCGAACCCGTGAGCGAGGCGATGCCCGTGATGAGCAGCGCAAGCGTCCAGAAGTCCATGCCGTGCGTGGGCGAGAAGATCGGCCCGGTGTTGGGGGCGTAGGCGAACCAGCCGCCATCGGGAAGGCCCCCAAGGAGCGGGCTCAGGTAGAGGAAGATGCCACCACCGAGGAAGCACCAGAAGCCGAAGGCGTTGATGCGGGGGAACGCGACGTCACGGGCGCCGATCTGCAACGGCACGAGGTAGTTGCCGAACGCAGCCGCCATCGGCATTACGAACAGGAAGATCATGGTGGTGCCGTGGGTGGTGAACAGCTCGTTGTAGGTCTGCGCCGACAAGATCTTGCCGTTGGGGGCAGCGAGCTGGAGGCGGATGAACAGGGCCTCGACGCCACCGACGACGAAGAAGAACATGGCGACGACGCCATACATGATGCCGAGCTTCTTGTGGTCGACCGTGAACAGCCAACTGCGCCAGCCGGACTCGGTCGTCGGGCGATGGAACACGCCGAGCGACTGTCGCGACGTGACGACAGCTGCCGGAGCGAGCTCGAGGGGGCCCGACGGTTGGGGGCGTTCGATGATGGCCATGTCCGCTTCCTTGTTCCGTCGACTACTTGCGGGTGGACAGGTAGGCGATCAGCTCTTGGATCTGCTGTTCGGTGAGGTTCAGGTTGGGCATGCCCCGTCCCTTGGGGGGATCGCCCTTGAGCTCGGGCACCATGGGCTTCTGGCCCGGCGCGTTGCGCAGCCAGGCCGCCAGCGCGGACCGGTTGAGGCACTCGACCGGTGTGCCGGTGACCTCGGTGTTGGTGGCCGTGCACTCGGGGAGCTTGAGATCGAAGATGGCTCCTGCAAAGGTGCTCCGGCTCATGAGGTGCGACAGGTTGGGGGCAGCGCCCGACACCTGCGGCACGTCCCTGGGGATGATCGGCTTGCCGTCGGTACCGAGCAGGCCGTTGATCTGGTGGCAGCTTGCGCATCGCGCCGCGAACTGTGCCTCGCCGGCCTTCGCCAGGGTGTCGGTCGGGGCGGCGTAGGCGGCGGTCTGGTTGGCTTGCCAGCGCTCCCAATCGGCGGGGCTCAGCGCGACCGCGCGCATGCGCATGTTGGCGTGCGACAGGCCGCAGAACTCGGTGCACTGCCCCCAGTACTCGCCGGGCTTGTCAGCCTGGATCTTGACGGTCTGGAAGCGGCCCGGCACGGCGTCCCGCTTGCCGTTGAGGCGGGGGAACCAGAACGAGTGGATGACGTCACGGGAGCTGACCGTGACCAGGACGGTCTGACCGGCGGGGAACACCATCTCCCCTGAGGTCACGATGCCGGTGCCCGGGTACTGGAACTCCCACCACCACTGCTGGCCGAGGGCCGTGATCTGGATGGGGTCCTTGGGCTTGCGAGCGAGGTCGAAGACGGTGGCCAGCGTCGGAACGAGCACGCCGACCAGCAGCACGGCCGGTGCGATGGTCCAGAGCACCTCGAGCTTGGTGTTGCCGTGGAGCTGGTGCGGGACCTTGTTGGCGTCGTCGTCCCGTTGGCGGAACTTGAAGATGACGAACAGCACGGCGGCGAACACGAGGACCAGCACGACCCCGGCGATGTAGAACACCGGTCGGGCCAGGTTGTCGATCTTCTGGGCGTAGGGGCCGGCCGGCTTGAACGTGTCCTGCGGAGCGTCCGATGCGCAACCGGTGACGAGGACAAGTGCGCCCGCCACGAGGGCGAGGTACCGGCCTCGCCACCTTGACCCTGGGGTTCGCGTCATGAACTCAGCTCTCCTGCGACGTTTGCTGCCGTCGCGAACGTAGTCGTCAGCGGGTGGGGGGACGAACGGGGGGTGGCCCCAGTCGGTGTGGTGTGCGACACGACTCAGTGAACCGTGATCGTGCCCTCGGCCGGGGCGCTGCCGCCCTCGGACCGGAAGCTGTAGGTGCCGGGATTCGGGATGCGGACGGTGATGAAGGCCCGCTTGTCCTTGCCGATGTACGGCGACTGGGCGTACACGACCTCCTTGCCCTCGTTGTCCTTGCCGACGATCACGAGGTTGCGGAGCTGGGTCTGCTCGTTGATGAAGATGAGGCTGCCCGCCGTTGCCCTAGGGATGATGAGCGACGTCGGCCCGAGGGCGCCGTCGACGTTGAGCACGACACTGCCGAGCAGGTTCGACTTGTCGCCGACGGAGTTCGTCGAGCGAGCCTCGGCGCTGTACGGATCGTGCTGCTCGAAGTCGCGGGCTCCGATGACGGCCCCGGCCGTGCCCGCCGTGATCACACCGATGCCCACCAGCAGCAGCATCCCAGCAGAGGCCGATGAGCTGAGCCGGGGCCCGTAGGCGAGCAGGAAGGCGCCGCAGATCACCACGGTCCCGACCGCGAGGAACACGAACAGCGAGCCCTCCTTCGGCAGGGCCAGCATCACGCGGCTGAAGCACACGATGATCACGCCCACCGAGATGGCACCGAGGATCGGGTACTCGAGGGGGTTGAGGATGCCGCTGCGGAGCTCGGCGTTGTAGTCGGCGTTGTCCGAGGCGCGGTCCGCCCAGGCCTGCACCACCCACTCGAGCACGACCGCCACGAGCACCACGGTCCCGGCGATGAACACCCGCTGATCGAGGGCTGCGCCGACGGCGGTGAGGGCCACGCCGAAACCGCCGATGAGCGGCCACAGCGAAGGCGACACGAGGTTCTGCTCGGCCGGAGCGGTGTTGGCGTAGGGGACCGGCCTGCCGGTGATGGCCCGAGTGGCGATGGCCTGGCGCCAGGCGAAGCTGATGCCGGCCAGGAACCCGGCCACGATCGCCGTGGACATCAGGAGGATGACACCGAGCAGGTTGCCATCGGAGCTGTAGAAGTAGACGCCCGTGGCAACGAGCGCGGCGACGCAGACGGCGAGGAAGAACTTGGAAGCAGTCGTGAACACGTCAGCCCCTACTTGACCACGTAGACGAAGTACCAGATGGCGGCGAAAGCCACGGTGAGGAAGTGCCAGTACAGCGCCATGGCCGAGATGCCCTCGTGGCGTGAGGCGCTGTAGCGACCACCGAGCGACCGGAAGGCGCCGAGCCCGGCGAAGACCATGCCGACGCTCACCAGGATCAGGAACGTGCCGGTGACGGTGTAGACGGCCACGGCGTAGGGCTCGGTGCTGACGTCGAGACCCATCTGCAGGTAGGTGAATGCCTGCGCGTTGATCACGGCGACTCCGAAGATTGCGGTGAGCACGAGCGCCGTCACGGTGTCCCGGCGGTTGTCGCGGGCGATCGCGTACACGGCCCACTGCGCCGTGATCGAGGCGCCGACCATCGTGATCAACATGATGTTGGTCGCGATGCCGGGGACCTGCACACCGCTGGGCAGCCAGGTGGTGGTGCTACCCCCACCAACGCTGTCACGCAGGTGCATGTACACGGCCAGGAGACCACCGACAAGCGCCGCCGCACCGGCCACGCCCAACGCCGTGGCGACGAGCAGCGAGCGGGGCCGGGTCGGTGTGGGAGCGGGCGGGAGGGCCAGCATCACGCCTCCTTCCGGTCGAGCAGCGGCGTGGCGCTGGTGACCTCGACGAGGTCATCGGTGAAGTTGTGGAGCGGCGGCGGCGACGACGTGGCCCACTCGAGCGTCTGGCCGTCCCAGGGGTCGTTACCGGCGATGGCTCCCGTTCGGGAGAAGGCGCGCAGTGCGACCAGACCGAACGCCAGGACCACGACGAGAAGCAGCGCCAGACCGGCGAAGGTAAGCGCGTTCAGGGCCACGGCCGAGGAGTACTTGTCGAAGTTGACCTCGCCGGCGGGCTGGTCGAGGAAGCCGGCGATCAGGTCGGGGATGACGACGAGCGAGACCGCGAGCAGCCCGAGCAGCGCAAGCACGCCGCTGGGGCCTTCGGGCAGCCGGCGGCCCCACAGCTTCGGACCCCAGTAGGCGAGGGCGCCGAACGCTCCGAGCACTGCGGCGAACAGCACAGCATGGAACTGCGCCGTCTCGTACACCGTGCCCTGCAGCGCGAGGCCCTTGAAGCCGGTGAGCACGCCGGCCCCTGCGCCGAGGACCGCCATGAGGAGCGCTCCGACCGCCCACACGAGCGGCGAGGCGAGCTTGGGCTTGCCGGCGCGAAGCGTGACGCCGCTGGTGGCGAGCACGATCAACGGCGGCAGCACGGCCAGGATCGCCATGGCGTTGAAGAGCGGCTGGGTGGTGACGTTGGGCGTGAGGGCGGTCTGGAACACGATGCCGACACCGAGGATGCCCCCGAGCCCTATGGCGGCCATGGTCGTCTGACGGTGCGCCGGACGCTGACCGGCCATGACGGCGATGATCTCGGCCACGATGCCGAGCGCCGGCAGGGCGAACAGGTAGGTCTGGGGCTGCCGAACGATCCAGTCGATGTAGGCGGACATCGCGGCATTGCCGCCGAACTGCACGCTGGCGTGCTTGTTGTCGACGAACAGGAACACCAGGTCGGCCAGAAGCACGGGGAGCGTGACCAGCAGCAGCGACGAGGTGACCAACGACGCCCAGGCGAACATCGGCACGTCGCTCATGGCCATGCCCTTGGTGCGCATCGTCATGACCGTGGTGGCGAGGCACACCGCGGCGAGGCACAGCGACAGGATCACCACGACGAAGGCGCTGAGGAACAGGTTGACGCCGTTGGTGCGGCCGCCGCCGGGGCCGCCGTTGATGCAGTAGGCGACGATGAGCAGTGCTGACCCGCCGACCCACGACCACGCCGCCAGCGCGGCCGCTCGGGGGAAGGCGATCCCTCGCGCCCCGATCTGCAGCGGGACGATGGCGATGCCGATGCCGAGCAACAGGGGGATCACCACGAGGAAGGCCAAGCCCAGCTGGTAGATCGACACGAGCTGCGCCACCTTGTCGAGCGGCAGGATCGCGGCGCCCTCGGGATCGACGCGCTCGAGGCCGAGGAGCACCCCGATCACGAGCGCTCCGACCAGGTACAGGAGCGGGATGACCACGAAGATCCGCCCGATCCGCTTGTGGTCCACCGTGGTCATCCAACCCACGAGGCCGTCTTGTTGCGCCGGTTCCTGTCGCTCGAGCAGTGCAGCGACAGGCGCGGGCGCCGAAGCGTCCTCGGGTCTGGTCTCGGTGATGGTCATGGGCAACCCCTGGCACGCGGAAGTGGACCCCGCAGCGCGCTGAGAGACGGTCGGATGTCGGGTCGGACTCTACTCATGGCCCGAGAGGCGCCCGAAACCTCTCGGGCGTGGCGATCACCATCCGTGGACGATCAAGGTGTCCACCGCGATCGCGACGAACACCACCGTGATGTACGAGATCGACCAGGTAAAGACCCGCATCGCCCGCTTGGGCGTGGGATCGAGGCGCAGGTCGAAGCAGAGCCAGGCGAAGCCGGCGCCGGTTGCCATCGCGGTGATGCCGTAGACCAGCCCAAGGCCCGCGACCGGCCAGAGCACGAGCGAGGCGGCCCACAGCAAGAGCGCGTACATCAGCATCTTGCGGCACACGACGGCGGGGGTCTCGACGGCGGGGAGCATCGGTACGTCGGCCGCTCGGTAGTCGTCGACGTAGCGGATGGCAAGGGCCCAGAAGTGCGGCGGCGTCCACAGGAAGATGAGCCCGAACAGCACGACAGGCGGCCAGGCCAACGAGTTGGTCACCGCCGCCCACCCGACCAGCACGGGCACCGCTCCGGCGGCACCGCCGACGACGATGTTCTGGCTGGAGGTGCGCTTCAACCACAGCGTGTAGACGAAGACGTAGAAAAGCGTCGCCGACAGCGCCAGACCGGCACTGAGGAGGTTGACGAGCAGCGCCAGCCAGACGAATGCGACGAGCTCGAGCCCCAAGGCGAACGTGAGGGCAGCCCTCGGGGTCATGGCCCCCGTGACGAGAGGGCGGCCCTGCGTGCGAGGCATGAGCCGGTCGATGTCGCGGTCGACGTACATGTTGATGGCGTTCGCGCCCCCCGCGGCGAGGGTGCCGCCGACGAGCGTGGCGGCCACGAGCCCCAGCGAGGGCAGGCCTTCCTGGGCCAGCACCATGGTCGGGACCGTGGTGATCAAGAGCAGCTCGATGATGCGGGGCTTGGTCAGCGCGACGTACGACCCCACCTTGGTGCGGGCCGGGCCGACACGCCCGTGCACGTTGCTTGCGGGTCGCGCCAGCCGTGACGGAACGAGGGGGCGACCAGCGACTGCCATGACGTTGAGGAGCCTAGGGGCCGACGGGCGGGGTGGAAAGCCGGACGAAAAGGCCCCCGCGAGTCGGGACTTCGGTCCCTGTCGTGAGCCTGAGCCATCGCCGATCATGGCCACCAGGTCGGCGCCGGCAGTTCAGCTGGTGGGCCAGCAAGGGGAGGAACCAGAGATGAAGCGCAGAACACTCGACGTCGTCTTCGTCGTAGGCGGAGGCCTGCTCGCAGTGCTGATGCTCGTGCTCGGATTGGTGCTCAAGCAGAACGCGGACTTCGCCAAGAGCTACGTCAAGGACCAGCTCATCGCCCAAAAGATCGTCTTCACGCCAGCCGACAAGCTCACCGACGAAGAGAAGAAGGCCGACTGCCTGGTCGCCAACGGCGGCAAGGCGCTCGAGACCGGCAAGCAGGCTGAGTGCTACGCCAACGAGTACATCGGACTGCACCTGACCGAGGTCAACGGAGGCAAGACCTACTCCGAGACCAGCGGTGAATCCCGCGCCGCCCGAGGTGCGGCCGACGCCGCCCTGAAGGCCGACCCGAACGCCCAGGCCTCAAAGGACTTGGACGCCCAGGCCAAGGCGTTGTCCGGCAAGGTCGAGACCTTGTTCAAGGGCGAGACCCTGCGAGGGCTCCTGCTCACCTCCTACGGGTTCAGCATCTTTGGTGAGAAGGCCGCTCTGGCTGCCAACGTCTGCTTCGCCATCGCTCTGGTCCTGTTCCTGGCCGCCATTGCCGGCCTCGTCCACGCCATCGTGACCCCGAAGGACGAGTTGGTCCTCGCGGCGCACGACAAGGAGTAGCCGGTCAGAACCTGGCCGGTTGAGGCCGACCCCCAGTGCCAGTGGCGCCCCCTCGGGGGCGCCACTGGCGCGTCAGGACGCGCCAGGGACGGGCAGAATGGTGGCGTGGCCGCTGGCGTCGTTGCATCGTTGGCCCCGGCCGAGGTCGACCAACCGACCTCGCGCACCGACGTGCGTCCGGACCGACCCTGGATCGTGCTCGTGTGGAACGACCCGATCAACCTCATGAGCTACGTGGTGATGGTGTTCCAGAAGCTCTTCGGCTACAGCCGAGAGAAGGCGACCGAGCTGATGCTGGACGTGCACGAGAAGGGCCGGGCCGTGGTGTCGAGTGGAGCGCGGGAGAAGGCCGAACTGGACATGTTCCGCCTGCATGAGCACGGCCTGTGGGCCACCGTCCAGCAGGACGACTGAGCCGGGTGGCCTGGTTCGCGCGCCGGCGCGTGCGGCGCACCACTGAGGGTGTCGAGGTCCGCCTCGACGGCGATGAGCGCCGACTCGTCCACGAGCTGCTGGGCCAGCTCCGCGACCTGCTCCTCGCCGAGCCCGACGAGCGCACGCGGCGGCTGTTCCCGACCGCCTACCCCGACGACCCCGAGGCCGACGCCGAGTACCAGCGCCTGATGCGCGAGGACCTCGTGGCCACTCGGCTCACGGCCATCGAGCAGGTGGAGGCGAGCCTCGAGGGGGCCTCGCTGGACGACGCCGGGCTGAACGCGATGGTGACCTCGATCAATGCAGTGCGGCTGGTGATCGGCACGCTGCTCGACGTCAGCGAGGACCTTGACCGAAGCGACCTCCCCTACGACGAGGCCGGGCTGCAGCTGTTCGCGTGCTACGAGTACCTCAGCGTGCTCCTCGAGGAACTGGTTGAGGTCGCCCTGCCGTAGCGTCGTTCCTTGTGATCGAACCGGACCGCACCGAGCGCCACACCGTGGCGCCCGACATCGACCTCGAGGTGCGGCGCTGGGAGGGCGGGGCGGGCGCCGCTCCGTTCCTGCTCGTGCACGGCCTCGCTTCGAACGCCCGTCTCTGGGATGGCGTCGCCGTCGCACTGGCGGCGGCAGGGCATCCCGTTGTCGCCGTCGACCAGCGAGGGCACGGGCACTCGTCGAAGCCCGCGGGCCCCTACGACATGGCGACGGTGGCGGCCGACCTGCACGTGCTCATTCACGCACTGGGTCCCGAGATGGGGCGGCCCATCGTGGCCGGGCAGTCGTGGGGAGGCAACGTGGTCGTCGAGCTGGCCCATCGATTCGGCTCATCAGTGGCTGCGATCGCCGCCGTCGACGGGGGCACGATCGAGCTCTCGTCGCGCTTTGAGACGTGGGAGGCGTGCGCCGTCCAGCTCGCTCCGCCGCAGCTCGAGGGGACGCCCGTAGCCCAAGTTGAAGCGTGGATGCGCGCCACACACGCCGACTGGCCCGAGAGCGGCATCCAAGGGTCGCTCGCGAACATGGAGGTGCTGCCCGATGGAACGGTGCGGCCGTGGCTGAGCCGGGCCAACCACCTGGCCGTCCTACGGGGTTTGTACGACCACCATCCGTCGCAGCTGTGGGCTGGCATCGACGTGTCGGTGGCGTTCATCGCCGCCGACGATGGCGTGGAGGCCTGGACCGAGTCCAAGCGGGCGGCGATCGACGCCGCGGTCGAGGCACTGCCACGAGGCCGGGCGCGGTGGTTCTCTCCCGCTCACCACGACGTGCACGCCCAGTTCCCGACCGAGGTCGCCGCCGAACTGATGACGCTGGCTGCCGAGGCGGGACGATGAGCGCCCCGGCGATGGCACGGCTGCTGGCGATCATGGGGTCTGGCGAGACGGCTCCCACGATGGTGAAGGTGCACCGCAACCTCATCGAGCGCATCGGGGGCGGGCCGAGCGTTCTGCTGGACACGCCCTACGGGTTCCAAGAGAACGCCGACGACATCTCGGCCAAGGCGGTCGACTACTTCGCGCAGAGCGTCGGCGCGCCGATCACGGTCGCGTCGTTCCGTTCGGCGGACGTCGATGCCATCACTCAGGATCGGGCCGCCGCGGCGGTGCGGGCGGCGCGCTACGTGTTCGCCGGGCCGGGCAGCCCCACCTACGCGCTGCGCCAGTGGGCGGGCACCGCCATGCCCGGGTTGGTGGCCGACCGGTTCGTGGTTGGCGGGGCGGTGACGTTCGCGTCGGCGGCGGCACTCACGCTCGGGGTCGTGACCGTGCCCGTGTACGAGGTCTACAAAGCCGGCGAAGAGCCCCGCTGGCGGCCGGGGCTCGATCTGCTGGCCGCCGCCACCGGCCTGTCGGCCGCCGTCATCCCCCACTTCGACAACGCGGAGGGTGGGCACCACGACACGCGCTTTTGCTACTTGGGCGAGCGGCGGTTGGCTCTGCTCGAGCAGTCGCTGCCGGCGGGCGCGTTCGTGCTCGGCGTCGATGAGCACACCGCGGCGGTGATCGACCTCGATGCTGCAACCTTGACCGTTGCCGGCATCGGCGTGGTGACCGTGCGAGTGGCGGGAGCAAACGTGGCCATCTGGAAGACCGGTTCGATGGTGAGCCTCGACGAGCTGCGGGCCGTCGTGGCCGGTGACCGCCTGGGTGGCAGCATCACCGGGTCAACGATCTCGCCTCTCGTCGAGTCGGGCTCGGGTTCGAGCGCCAGTTCGGGTTCGGCCGATGACGAGCAGGCGACCATTGCCGGTGGTGTCGGGGCGCGCTCGCCTCTGCTGGCCGATGCCGATCGCCTGGCCACGGTGTTCGATGCCGCCGTGCTTCGCCGAGACGTGCCCGCTGCGGTCAACGCCATCTTGGAGCTGGACCGCACGCTGGTCGCCTGGGCGGCGGACACGCTCCAGTCCGACGAGCTCGACCAGGCCCGAGCCGTGCTGCGCTCGATGGTCGTGCGGCTCGGCGAGCTGGCCGAAACCGGGGCGCGCGATCCCCGTGAGGTCGTCGGCCCGTTCGTCGACGCACTGGTCTCGTTGCGCCAGTCCGCACGGGCCGCTAAGGACTTCGCCACGAGCGATGCGATCCGCGACGCGCTGACCGGCGCCGGGATC
>JBBRTJ010000017.1:0-44369 GCA_038244535.1 Acidimicrobiales bacterium
GAGGAGGTCCTGGGGCGCATTGGCCGCACAAGTTGGGTTGCTCTCCACTGGCAGTGCTCTCCACGGTGAGCTTGTGTGGCTGAGGAGGTCTTGGGGCGCATTGGCCGCACAAGTTGGGCGAGGGGGAGCGGAGACCGCCTGGTTGGCCTTGCTGCGGAGGGCGTAGAGTCACCTTTCTATGTCAAAGAAGACGAAGAAGAAGAAGGCGCGCATGCGTCGCTCGAAGGCCAACCACGGCAAGAAGCCGAACATGGGGCGTGGCTGAGCCCTACGGCTCGAGGCCGGGACGCACCGAGCACCTCGTGGTGATCCCGCCGCCCCCGACCCGCCGGACCGAGCTCGTCGACCACGTCGGCGGCTTCGACGTCGCCGACCCCTATCGGTGGTTGGAGGACGGCGAGGCGACCGAGACCGTCGAGTGGGTTGCAGCCCAGAACCATCGAACCCGTCACGCGCTCGATGCCCTGCCCGATCGCCGGGCTTGGCACGAGCGCCTCGCCGCGCTCCTGGGTGCGCCCACCTCGGCAGGCGCCCGCGTGGCCGGCGAGCTGGTGTTCGCCCTCGAACGGGTGGGCGAGCAGGCCCAGCACCGGCTGGTGGTGCGGGACCAGCGGGGGAGCGGCCCGGCCCGGGTCGTGATCGATCCGACCGCGCTCGCCGCCGACGGCACTGCCGCCATCGACTGGTACCACCCGTCTCAGGACGGCGCGCTGGTGGCCTATGGCGTGAGCGAGGCGGGCGACGAGCGCTCGATCCTGCGCATCGTCCGCACGCCCGCTGATCCCGGTGCCGACGATGGTGCCAGTGCTGACACGGCGCCGATCCTCGATGAGATCCCCGAGTGCCGGGCGGCCTCGATCGGCTGGATGCCCGACGCCTCTGGGTTCCTCTACACGGTCTACCCCGCGGGGCAGGAGTACGGCCGCCACGTCCGCCGTCACGTGCTGGGCCGGCCGGCCGAGCTCGACGAGCTGATCTTCGACGACCCCGATCCGCAGGCCTGGCCCTCGGTCGAGGTGTCGGCCGATGGCCGGTTGGCGCTCGTCACCGTGAATCGGGGCTGGAGCCGAACCGACGTCTACCTGCTCGACCTGCACACCGCCGAGCGGCGCACCATCGTCGAGGGTGTCGATGGTCAGACCGGGGTGCAGTTCGACTTCTGCGATGGTCGTCACCGGCTCGTCGGTTCGACCTCGATCGGCGCATCGAACGGGCGCGTGATCGCGGTGCTGCTGGGGCCGGTCGACGATCCGCTGGCCGCGGTGCCCGCGGCACCCGACGGTTGGGTCCAGCTGGTCTCCGAGGGCGACGAGGTGATCAGCGGCGTGCTCCCCTGCGGCGATGAGGTGCTCGTGGCGACCACCCGCAACGCCTGCTCGCGCCTGCATCGCTACGGCTCGAGCGGCGAGGCCATCGGGACCGTCGAGCTCGGTGGCGACGTGACGCTCGCCGCGCTCGACACCACCGACGACGGCGTGGCCGTCCTGCAGATCGAGGGCTTCGACCACCCCGCCCGCCTGCATCGCTGGACCGCGGCCGATGGGCTCGAGCCACTCGGCGAAGCCGCCGATGGTCGAGGAGCGTTGGCCCCGGCGCTCTCCGTGAGGTACACGACCTACCGCTCGCTCGACGGGACCGAGATCGGGCTGTTCCTCATCCACCGCGCTGACGTCGAGCCTGACCCCGACACGGCGTGCATCCTCACCGGCTACGGCGGGTTCGCCATCAGCCTCGGGCCCGCCTACGGGCCTGGGATCGTGGCTTGGTGCGAGCGCGGCGGCCTGTACGCGGTAGCTGGCCTGCGCGGGGGGCTCGAGCACGGCGAGGCCTGGCACCAGGCCGGCATGCGGGCGAACAAGCAGCGGGTCTTCGACGACATGGCGGCGGCGGCCGAGCACCTCGTGGCCGAGGGCCTCACGTCGCCCGCTCGCCTGGCCCTGCGGGGCGGTTCGAACGGCGGGCTGCTGGTCGGGGCCGTGCTCACGCAGCGGCCCGAGCTGGCCCGGGCGGTGCACTGCGCGGTGCCGCTGCTCGACATGGTGCGCTACCACCTGTTCCTCATCGGCCGGCTCTGGATCCCCGAGTATGGCGACCCCGACGTGCCCGACGAGCTGGCCTGGCTGTACGCGTACTCGCCTTACCATCACGTGGTCGAGGGCACGACCTACCCCGCGGTCCTGATCACCACGGCCGAGAGTGACAGCCGCGTCGACCCGCTGCACGCCCGCAAGATGGCGGCGCTGCTGCAGTGGGCCGGAGCCGCGCAGGACGAGCGACCGGTGCTGCTGCGGGTCGAGGAGCGCGCCGGTCACGGTGTCGGCAAGCCGTTGGCCAAGCAGGCCGACGAGCTGGCCGACGTGCTGGCGTTCCTCGCCGGGCAGCTCGGCGGCCTTCCCGCCTGACGACGCCCGCATGCTGCGGCCCGACGCGCTGGCGCCGGTCTACGGTCCGCGGCTATGACCACCATCGCCGAGCTGCTCATCGCTGACCATCCCGAGCCTTGGCGCGAGGCTGGCTTCACGGTTGGCGTCGACGGCGTCTGCCAGATCGGCACGGTGCGCCTCCGGATCGATCCCGAGGCTCCGGGGAAGGGCATCGTCACCTGGGTGCTGGTCGGCGTGCCCGACGAGTCCACGGCCGAAGCCGGCGTCGATGGCCTGCGCACGTCGGTGGGCGAGCCGAGCAGCACACCATCGACGGCGGCCGACCACCCGATCGGAGCCGTGCTGATCGACCACGTCGTGGTGATGACGCCGGACATCGAGCGCACGATTGCTGCCATCACCGCCACGCTCGGCCTGCCGTTGAAGCGCGAGCGGCGAGGCGAGGCCTACGGCAACCCGATGCGGCAGGCCTTCTTCCGCATGGGCGAGGTCATCCTCGAAGTCGTCGGTGGCCCCGAGCCCGATCCGCGCGGTGGGAAGGCGAGGTTCTTCGGCATCGCGCTGACGTTGGCCTCGCTCGACGACGCCGCCGCACTGCTCGGCCCCGACCGCATGGGTCCGCCGAAGCCCGCCGTGCAGGAGGGCCGGTTCATCTCGACCATCCGCTCGGCTGCCGGCCTCGGCGTGGCAGTGGCGTTGATGAGCGCCTGAGCGCCTGAGCGCCTGAGCTTCCCGTGGGCCTCAGCGCACGACGCTGGGGCTGTGGCGGAAGAACGCCTCGACGTCGCGCTCGTAGCGGTAGCCATCACCGGGTCCGCCGCCGGCCGTCGGCCCCAAGGCGCGGTGCAGACGGCTTGCTCCCACATGGCTCTCGACGCACGACACCGTGTCGTGGTCGAAGCGGAACCCGGCGGCCTTGATGCGGCTGGTGTCGATGCCCCGACCGTGGCGCAGCAGCTCGAGCGTCTCGGCCGGCAGCTTCGGCCAGCCGAACCGCTCCATCATCCGAGCGGCGGCGTCGGTGGCGATCGGTGGCAACGGCCACGGCCGCTTGCCGGCGATGGCGATCATCTCGCTCCACGGCAGCAGGCCGTCGCCGGCGACGTTGAACGTCCCCCGCAGCCGCTGGTCCATGGCAAAGCGCAGGGCCCGCACGACATCAGCCTCGTGCACCAGTTGGAAGCGGGGATCGAAGCCGAACAGGCACGGCACCGCGGGCAGGTCGAGCGATCGGGTGAGCGAGGTCTCGATCTCGGGCCCGAACACGTTCGAGAACCGCAGCACGCTCACCGCGATCTCAGGGTGGTCCTGAACCAGGTCGGCGACGTAGCTCTCGACCTCGAGCAGCGAGCGCTCGACGCGCGTGCGGGCCGATCGGCTGCGGGTGGCGTCCTCACGAAAGAACGTCGGGTCTTCGCGGTTCGAGCCGTACACGAGGCTGCTCGACTTCACCACCACGGTGCGCACCGTGCTGCCGGGCGCGCCCGCGGCGGCGACCAAGTTGAGCGTGCCGATGACGTTGATCTCGTGCATCGAGCGGGCATCGGGCGAGCCGGAGTCGACCACGAGGAAGGTGTGCAGGATCGTGTCGACGTGGGTGGCCCGCACGAGTCGGGCCAGGATCGAGTACGAGGCATCGCAGCGCACGTACTCCGTGCGTTCCAGAGCCACCGTCGGCTCGCGAGTGTCGAGCCCGATGATGACGTCGACCGAGGAATCGGCCTCGAGGGCCTGAGCCAGCCGGCCACCCCAGTAGGTGCCGAGGCCCGTGATGAGGACGCGTCGACCCATCGCCGTCAGCCGAACCAGATGCTGCGCCGGGCCCGCAGCATCTCGTGGAGCGCCTCCTGGATCTGGTGGCGCACCTCGTCGGACACCTCCATCACCTTGCTCGCCGAGTAACGGGGCAGGTCGGGCGCGACGTCGACCGCGACCGGCGGCAGCACCTTCACCCGCACCTTGGCCGGGAACCACACGACCGAGCCGAGCGGACCGAGCAGGAGCTGGTTGGCCGTGACCGGCAGGTACGGCACCCGCAACCGGCGGGCCATGCGGGGAAAGGTCAGCACCGTGGGCATCGCCTCCTCGGCGCCGATGACGGCGATGGGCAGGATCGGCACACCGGCCCGCAGCGCGATCTCGACGAAGCCGCCCCGGCCGAAGCGGCGCAGGCGGTAGCGCTCGGACACCGGCTTGGCCGGGCCTTTGACGCCCTCGGGGAACACGAGCACCAGCTCGCCCTGGTCCCGCAGCAGCCGGTAGGCGTTGTCAGGGTGGCCGACGACGCCACCCATGCGGTTCCATGCGGTGCCAAAGACGGGCAGCGAGCGGAACAGGTGGTCACCGAGGCCGTACACGGGGCGACCCAGTTGGGTCTCGATGCCGTGCATGATCACGGGAGCGTCGGGGGGCACCGCGCCGGCATGGTTGGCCACCAGCAGCGCGCCGCCGGTGGTGGGGACGTGTTCGAGGCCCTCCCACTCGACGCGGAACCAGCGTCGATAGAGCGGATCGAAGGCCCGGCGGGCGATCTGGCGGGCTCGCTCGGAGCGCCCGAACTCGTCGACGTCGGAACGTCGCCGACCCTCGATGGTCGGCTGGTCGGCAGGGCGGCGGTGATCGGCGAGGGTGACCACCGTGGCCGTGGCGGGCCGCGACGGCACGGCCAGGGACTCGGGCATCATGGCCGCGGAGAGTACGGCCGAACAGGCTTGCCCGGGGTGTCGCGATCGTGAACAGTGGGTTGCGTGACGAGCGGATCGATCGGGAGTGCCCTTCGTCATCGCAACTTCGCGCTGTTCTGGACCGGCGCGCTCATCTCGAACATCGGCTCGTGGATGCAGAGCCTGGCGGTGCCCTTCGTGATCTACGAGGCGACCGGGTCGGCGGCGTGGGTCGGCTTTGCGGCGTTCATGCAGTTCTTCCCGACGGTGCTGCTCGCCCCGCTCGGGGGGTCGCTGGCTGACCGCTACCCGCGCCGCATGGTGCTGCTCGTCACGCAGACGATCTTTGCCGCGCTGGCCTTCGCACTGTGGGGCGCGTGGATCGCCGGGGTGCGCAGCCCGCTGGCGCTCACCGCCATCGTCGGTGCCGGTGGCGTGGTGGCCGGGGTGAACATCCCGTCGTGGCAGGCCTTCATCTCCGAGCTGGTGCCCCGCGAAGACCTGCTCGGCGCCATCACCTTGAACTCGGCGCAGTTCAACGCCTCGCGGGCCATCGGCCCGGCCATCGGTGGCCTCGTCGTCGCCACGCTCGGGCCGGCATGGGCCTTCTTCATCAACGGTGTGAGCTTCGCCGCGGTCATCGTGGCGCTGGCCCTCATCACCACCAAGGCAAGGGTGGTGACCCAGCCCGAGACGGGCGTGCTGTCCCAGTTCGCCGAAGGCGTGCGTCACCTGTGGGCGCATCGGGCCATGCGCTACGCATACCTGTTGGTCGTGGCCATGGCGTTCTTCGGCAACCCGATGCTGTCGCTCGCGACCGTCGTTGCCCGCAGCGTGTACGACGTCGGGGCTGTCGGCCTCGGCGCGCTCACGGCGGCCTTTGGCGTTGGTGCCGTCATCGGGGCCGTCGTGCTGTCGAGGTTTGCCCGGACCCGGCCGGCCAGCGAGGTGGGTCGAGTGGGCTTCACGTTGTTTGCGGGGTCCGTGGTGCTGTTCGGTGCCTCACCAGCGATCTCGTTGGGTCTTGTCGCCTTGTTTGCCGCAGGCTTCGCCTACCTGGTCGCCATCGCCACGTTCAACACCGTGGTGCAGCTCAACGTCGCCGAAGAGCTGCGCGGGCGGGTCATGGGCTTCTACGTCATGGGCTTCACGGCGGCCTACCCGCTCGGAGCGCTGCTGCAGGGGGCCCTGGCCCAGATCATCGGCGTGCAGCTGACGATCGTGTTGGCCGGGTCGTGCCTGGTGGCCATCTCCGCCGGCCTCTTCCTCAGGCCGGCGGCGGTCCGCCAGCTCGACGGTGAGGTCGACCATCCGATGGCGCCCACCGGCAACCTGGCCCCGGTCGCAGGGAGCTGAGCGTGGTGCGCGTCGTGGCCGACATCGAATCGGTGCTCGTCGGCGCCACCGATCGGGAGGCGCTGACCTCGGTCGACTCGACGTCCGGCGCCACCTTCGAACGGGTGGTCATCGACGGGCAGCGATACGTCGTCAAGCACCTCGACGCCGCCCACGACTGGACCATGCGGGGGGTCGGCGACCTGGTCGGCGCCACGATCACGTTGGCGCAGCGGGGCCTGCTCGACCGCTTGCCGGCCTGCATCGACCAGCCGATCGTCGCGGTGGCGCTGGCTGACGCTCCACCGGGGCGCCCGTTGGGTGCCGGTGCCGCGCTCCTCATGCACGACGTGAGCGAGTGGCTCGTCGCGCCGGGGGATGCGCCGGTGTCGTTCGAGCAGCACGCCGGCTTCCTGCACCACATGGCCGCCTGTCATGCGACGTTCTGGGATGGTGGTGCCGAGATCGATGTGATCCCCATGACCAACCGCTACCTGGAGCTGTCACCATGGACGGCCGAGGCCGAGGTCGCAGTTGGCGGCGATGCCGTGGTGCCCCGGCTGGTGGGCGAGGGCTGGCCCCGGTTCGTCGCGCTCGCCGGCGGGGCGGCGGGCGTCGGTGGCGCCGTGCTCGCGCTGGCCCGCGACCCCTCGCCGCTGGTCGACGCGCTGCTGACCATGCCGACGACGCTGGTGCACGGCAACTGGAAGTTCGGCAACCTCGGCACCCGGGCCGATGGCCGCACGGTGCTGCTCGACTGGGAGAACCCGGGGCGGGGCGCGCCGGCGAGCGATCTGGCCTGGTACCTCGCCATCAACAGCGCGCGGCTGCCCGAGTCGAAGGAAGCATCGATCGATGAGTACCGGCGCGCGCTGGCGGCGGCGGGGGTCGACACCGATCCGTGGTGGGATCGGCAGCTCGCGCTGTGCTTGCTGGGCGGCCTGGTGCAGTTCGGCTGGGAGAAGGCCCTCGGCGGCGGCGGGGCCGAGCTCGACTGGTGGGTGGAGGCGGCGGCCCGCGGTCTGGCCATCCTGGGGAGCTAGGTGCGCCGGAGTCGTTCGATCTCTCGACGGATGCGGGTGTCGCTGACGGGGGTGGCGGTGCCGAGGGTCTGGGCGAAGAGGCTGACGCGCAGCTCCTCGATCATCCAGCCGACCTCGCGCACCTCGGGGTCGTCGGGGCCGCGTTCGGCGAGCAGGTCGCCCCGCAGGGCGCTGACCGTGAGCACGACCCGCATGCGCTCGCGGTCCTTCACGGGATCCTCGCCGACGCGCTCGAGGCGACGCTCGATGGCCCGCACGTAGCGCACCAGGTCGACGACCCGGGTGGCACCCGTGCTCTCGATGAAGCCGGGCCGCACGAGGCGGGCGAGCTGGCGGCGCATGTCGACCGTGGCCTGCTCGGTGGCGGCGTTAGCCGGCGTGCGATCGAGGGCCCGTTCGAGGGGCACGACCAGGGGGCCGAGCTCGGCCAGCGCGGTGGCCGCTCGCGCCGCGACCGCCGGGAGCTCGTCGGCCACCGCCTGCTCGAGGGCGGCGAAGGTTTCGGCACTCCAGGCCGGACCACCGTGGTCGGTGATGAGGTCGTCGACGGCGGCGGCGGCGCAGGCGGCGTGCAGCTCGGCGGCGGTGCCGAACGGGCTGCGCTCCAGCGATCGCCGATCGGTGGGCGTCATGAGCGCCTCGACCGACTTGCGGGTGGACCCCAGGCCGATCAGCACCAGGCGACGGGTGCCGCGGGCCATGGCGGCGGCCTGGTCGGCGCCGTTGGTCAGGACCCTGACCGCCACGCCGCCGCCTTCGCCCTCGTCGACGAGGCTCGGGTAGCCGATCACGGGCGGGGGGCCAGCGGCCACCAACGAGCGAGGCAGCGCGCCGAGGTCCCAGCGGTTGAGCCCGCTGCGCTCGATCGGCGGCAGCGCGTCGGCGATGGCGGCCCGTACCGCCGAGCGGCGCTGGGCAGCCATCACGTCGAGGTCGTCGCCGGTGGCGATCACCTGGCCCCGTCCGGCCCCACGGGAGGTGTCGATCACGCGGAACCGGAACCGCAGGTGAGCCGGGATGTGCTCGGGCTCCACGTCGCGCCGGCGCACCGCGCTGCCGATGCGCCGGGCCGTCCACCAGGCCAGCACCTCGGGGAGCGCCCCGTCGGCCGGGCCGACCTCGGCCAGGAAGGCGGCGGTGGCCTCGTTGGCGGGGAGCACCTGACGGCGCAGCTCCTTGGGCAGCGTGCGCAGCAGCGAGGCGACCTGTTCGTGGCGATGGCCGGGCACCTGCCAGCTGAGGTCGTCGCCGCTCACCTGGTTGAGCACCACCAGGGGCACGTCGACGGTGATCCCGTCGTCGGGGTCGCCGGGGGCGAACCGGTACGTCAGGGCAAGGGCGAGCCCGGCAGTGTGAAGCTCGTCGGGGTAGTCGTCGAGTGACACCGAGCCGGCCGCAGGATCGACGAGCGCGGCGACGGTGAACCCGATGAGGTCACGAGCGCCAGGTGTGCGCTTGAGCCAGAGGTCGAACGACCGGGCCGACAGCACCGACGGCCCGAGCCGCTGGTCGTAGAACGCCTCGATGGCGTCCTCGCCGACGAGGAGCGGCCGGCGGGCGCGGGCCTCCAGGGCGCGCACCGATTCGACCAGGTCGGCGTTGTCGGCCAGCACCCGGTGGTGGTTCGGCCAGTCACCGTCGACCAGGGCGTGGCGGATGAAGAGCTGGCGGGCCACGACAGGGTCGATGCGGGCGTAGTCGACGGTGCGGCCGGTCACGATCGGCAGCCCGTAGAGCGTGACGCGCTCGGTGGCCAGGACCGCACCGCGGCGGGCGTCCCAGCGGGGTTCGGAGTACGTGCGCTGCACGAGGTGGAGCGCGGCCTGTTCGATGGCGTCGGGTTGCACGCGTGCCGCGGTGCGACCCCACAGGCGCGTGGTCTCGACCAGCTCGGCCACCATGACCCAGCTCGGCGGCTTCTTGGCCAGGGCCGAGGCCGGACCGAGGGTGAACCGGGCCCCTCGTGCTCCTCGGTAGTCGCGGCGCTCGCCTTCGCGCAGGCCGATGTGTGACAGCAGGCCGGGCAGGAGCGATAGGTGGACCTGGTCGGGGTCCAGCTCGGTCATCCCGCCGTGCACCCGGATGCCGAGCGTGGCCGCCACCTGGCGGAGCTGGCTCATGATGTCCTGCCACTCTCGCACCCGAAGGTAGTTGAGGAACTCGGCGCGGCACAGCTTGCGGAACTGGTTGCCCGACAGCTTGCGCTGCTGCTCGCGCAGGTGGTCCCACAGGTGGACGTAGGCGAGGAAGTCCGAGCTCGGGTCGTTGAACCGGGCGTGGGCGGCATCGGCCTCTTCACGCGCGGTGGCCGGACGTTCGCGGGGATCTTGGATCGACAGCGCCGCCGCGATCACCATGACCTCGCGGACGCAGCCGTGACGATCGGCCTCGAGCACCATGCGTCCGAGGCGGGGATCGACGGGGAGCTGGGCCAGGCGGCGACCGAGCGGGGTCAGGCGACGGTTCGGGTGGTCGGCGTCGGGGTCGAAGGCTCCCAGCTCTTCCAGCAGAGCGATGCCGTCGGCGATCGATCGGTGGTCGGGCGGGTCGACGAAGGGGAACGAGGCGACGTCGCCGAGGCCGATGGCCGCCATCTGCAAGATGACCGACGCCAGGTTGGTGCGCAGGATCTCGGGCTCGGTGAACGCCGGGCGACCGGCGGCATCGTCCTCCGCGTACAGCCGGATGCAGATGCCCGGACCGACTCGTCCGCACCGCCCGGCGCGCTGGGCAGCTGATGCCTGCGAGATCGGTTCGATCGGGAGGCGCTGCACCTTCAGCCGGCGGCTGTAGCGCGAGATGCGAGCGGTGCCGGCGTCGACCACGTAGCGCACACCGGGCACGGTCAGTGAGGTCTCGGCCACGGTGGTGGACAGCACGACCCGCCGCCCCTGATGGGCTTGGAAGATGCGGTGCTGCTCGGCCGCGGGCAGGCGGGCGTAGAGGGGCAGGACCTCGAGCCCCGGCCGGTCGAGGCGGCGCAGCGCGTCGGCCGCGTCGTGGATCTCGCGCTCGCCGCTCAGGAACACCAGCACGTCACCAGGACCCTCGGCCAGCAGCTCGACGACGGCGTCGCACACCGCGGTCGGTTGGTCCCGGTCGTCGCCCGCACCGTCGTCGGAGCGGCCGCGTCCGCGGGGCCGGGCGTCGGCACCGTCGTCGTTCACGCTGGCCGCGCCGCCGCGATCGCCGAAGGGGCGGTAGCGGACGTCGACCGGGTACGAGCGGCCCGACACCTCGATGATCGGGGCGCCGTCGAAGTGCTGCGAGAAGCGCTCGGTGTCGATGGTGGCCGAGGTGATGATCACCTTGAGGTCGGGCCGGCGGGGGAGCAGCTGCTTGACGTAGCCGAGCAGGAAGTCGATGTTGAGGCTGCGCTCATGGGCCTCGTCGATGATGAGGGTGTCGTAGCGGCGCAGGTTCCGGTCGCGGCGGGTCTCGGCCAGCACGATGCCGTCCGTCATGACCTTGACCATGGTTGCGTCGCTCACCCGGTCGGTGAAGCGGACCGTGTAGCCGACCGTCGTGCCGAGGTCGGTGCCCAGCTCGTCGGCGATGCGCTCGGCGATGGTGCGGGCGGCGAGGCGTCGGGGCTGGGTGTGGCCGATCATGGCGTGCACGCCCCGGCCGAGCGAGAGGCACAGCTTGGGGAGCTGCGTGCTCTTGCCCGATCCCGTCTCGCCCGCCACGATCACGACCTGGTGCCCGGCCAGGGCGGCGGCGATGTCGGGCAGCCTGGCCGTGATCGGCAGCTCATCAGGGAAGCGCACCGGCGGCGCCACCCGCGGCGGTGGCGCCACCCGCGGCGGCGGCGTCGCCTGGTCGGGTGTCGCCGCTCCTTCGGCTCCGGCCATCGTCGGCGCCGCGGCGTCAGTCATCGTCATCGTCGAGCAGACCGTCGGCCTCGGCGCGGCCGCGGAGGTGGGCGATCCCCTCGTCGCACTCGGCGGCCAGCGGGCACCAGCGGCAGGTGGCGCCGGGTCGGCGGCGGGCGGGGCGGGCCAGGCGCTCGAGCTCGACCATGCGGTGCACGCCGTCGACCGTGCGGGCGGCCGCCGCCCGAAGCAGGTCGGCGGTGACGTCCTCGGGTTGGGCCCGGCCCTGCTCGAGGTAGAAGGTGGCGACCTTGCGGGGCGGCACGCCCACGGCCAGGGCCTCGACCAACGCGTAGAAGCGCAAGTCCTCGCGGTGCTGGGTGACGGCCTGGCCCGACTTGAGGTCGATGATGACCTTGGTGGGCGTGACGCCGTTGGGGCGGCCGAGGGTGAGGTCGGTGCGGGCCCGCAGCTGGACCCGGCCCCCGACCAGTTCGACCCGGTTGCTGCTCTCGGTGACCGGCCACCACTCCTTCTTGAGCGTCGGGAAGCGTTCGAGGAAGGTGGCCACGAAGGCCGTGGCTTCGCCGTGGAGCTGGGCGTGCTCGCCGGTCGTCAACGCTCCCAGGAAGCCGCCGAGGCTGGCATCGCGCTCGATCAGCACCGCCACCGCCTCGTCGACCAGCTCGGACGGGTTCGGCTCGCCGCGCCAGTGGACGCAGAGCTCGATGGCCTTGTGCGCCACCTGGCCCCGAGCGGTGGCGGTCGACCACGCGAAGGGCTCGGCCTTCTGGGCGAGGTAGTTGGCCTCGCAGCCGTGCACGGTGCTGAGGGCGTGCTTGGTCACCACCAGCGGCTCGTCGCCGAGGTCGGGGGCCAGCGGGTCGAGCGCCTCGTCGAGCTCGGCGCGCACCTCGTCGATCACCTCGGTCGTGATGGCGAGGGCCGCATCGTCGCCCGGCCCGCGCCCCAGCATGTCGATCACCCGCTGCTGCGCGGGGTTCGGGGTGGAGTGGGCGGTGGCGAGCACGACGCTGAGCCTACGGACGGGGCGCGCGCGGGCGGGCCGGGTTCCCTGGGTCCCGGCCCTGGGTCCCGGCCGTGGGCCCCGGCCCCTGGGTCCCGGCCGTGGGCCCCGGCCCCTGGGTCCCGGCCTGTCGGGCCTCGCCTCGGCCTGTCAGACAGCCGCTCTCTGGGTCGAGATGAGCGTTGGCGGCGCCCACCGCCGCCAACGCTCATCTCGGGCTCCTGTCAGGCCCCAAACATCCCTGTCACACCCCGTGGGCATCATGGTCGGTGATGGAACCGGCAGACACGCTCCGCTTCGCCACCGCCGCCCGGGCTCTCGCGCGGGTGGCCCGGTCCCGCGGCCTCGTGGCCCCCGGGTTCCGCAGCCCGCCCCGGGTGTCGGGGGCCGATCGCACGTTGCGCCGTCGGGTGGGTGGTGCGCCGACGGTGGCCGTGCGGGTGCGGGGCCGGGCCTGGGCCCCGGTGCTCAGCGACATGGTCGAGGGGGTGGTGGCGGCCAACGGGCTGCACGGCGTCGAAGCCGATCGGCTGCGGGCCGAGCTGTGGGAGGCCGCCATCGGTGCCGAGTCGCCTACCGTGACCACTCCACCGGCCCGGGTGGCGTAATCGGCAGGCGCAGGGGGCTTAAACCCCCCGGATCCGAAAGGATCGTGCGGGTTCGAGTCCCGCCCCGGGCACTCGAGTCGACTGTTGTCGGAGAGACGACACGTGAGCCCGGTCGAGGGCATCGTCGAGGGCATCGTCGGCGGCACCTCTTCAGAGGCTCCTGTCCTACCGACTGTACTACTCTGGCCCGCATGACCCAGCGTCAGAAGCGATCCATCTCCTTGCCGGCCGACCTTGCCACCGCGATCGACCAAGCCGCCAAGGCTGAGGAAACCACGGTCAGCGCCTGGCTGGCCGAAACCGCCTCTCGCCGGCTCCGCCTCGAAGCCGGAAGGCGTGGCATCGCCGACTGGGAGCGAGACCACGGCCCGCTCACGGCCAACGAGCTTGCCGATGGTCTCGCCAGAGCCCGGGCTCTCCTCGGCCGACCCTCGACCTCCCGTCGGCGGGCCTCGTGACCGCGGGGGTCACCTACGACACCGGTGCCCTCATTGCCGCCGACCACAACGACCGCTCGATGTGGGCACTCCATGCGGGCCTCCTCGCCGAGGAGGTCGTCCCGACTATCCCGTCGCCGGTCCTTGCCGAAGCGTGGCGTGGCGGTGGCCGACAAGCCAACCTCGCTCGACTGCTCGCCCTGTGCAGCGTCGAAGACCTCACCGTGGACCAAGCCAAGGCCGTCGGGGTGCTGGCCGGCAAGGCCGGTCATGACGACATCGTCGACGTCATCGTCGTTGAAGGCGCGCTTCGGCGACGAGACGCCGTCGTCACCTCCAACCCGACCCACGTCCGAGCGATTGCCGACGCTGTACACGCCCGCCTCCGCATCGAGACGATCTGAGCTCTCGGCAGCGACGGTGGCGAGCCGGGTCTCGTCCGACCGCCCCGCCTCACGGACGAGGGTTGGAAAGCAGTCCCAGGAGGGGCAGTGCGAGTCGGTCCAGGGCGCCCAAGCCCGATGCGACCCAGACCCAGTGATGTCTGCCGGGAGAGCCGCAGCAACGGATCACGGGGGTTCCCCACCACCAAGGACCCCCAGTGCCGGCGATGTCGAGGGTGACCTGACCTGTCGTGTGGATCCTTTGAAGTGCCGTCGCTGAGATCAGCCCAACCGTTGACCCGGGAAGGGGGTGACCGATCTGGTCATCCCCTTCCCGGCGACGACGTGGTTCAGCCGTCCGAGGTTTCGGTGTCTGGTGCTTCGCTCGACGCGTTGTCCTGGTTCGCTGCTGGTCCACCGTCGCACTGCGCGCCGGTGGCGGTGTCGATGCCGTTCTCGCAGTTGACACCGTTGTCGCCGGCGGGCTCGCTGGCGTTCTCGGCGGGCGCACCTGCCGCGGGGTTCACGGCCGCGGGGTTCAGGGCCGCGGGGTTCAGGGCCGCGGGGTTCACGGCCGCCGGAGTGACCGCGGCAGGCGCAACCGCGGCGGGCGCTACCGCGGCAGGCGCAACGGCCGCGCGGGTGACCGCGGCGGGGATGACGGTGGCGGGGGTGGTGCTGGGTCCCTTGGCTGCCGAAGCGATGCCGGCGATACCGGCAAACAGGCCGAGGCCCGCGATGGTGGCATAGCCGGCCTTCTTCAGGCGGGCGGTCGTGGGTCGTGACGTCATGATGAGTTCCTTTCGTGCTGCTCGGGGCGGATGCTCCGAGCCGATGGAGACACCATGCGCCGGCCCACCTTGAGTTGGCCCGAAGCGACCTGAAGCGCGGCTTCTGGTCGCCTTCGGTCGCTCTTCAGGTTGGGTCTGCCACGCTGGGTTCGTGAGGATCTTGGTTGTCGAGGACGACAAGCGCCTCGCCGCGACACTTCGCCGAGGGTTGGAGGCCGAGGGTTTCGCGGTCGACAACGCGTTGGACGGCGAACAGGGTCTCTGGCTGGCCACTGAGAACCCGTACGACGCGATCGTGCTCGACATCATGATGCCGAAGGTGAACGGGTTCGTGGTCTGTGCTCGTCTTCGCGAGATGGGCAACTGGACGCCGATCCTCATGCTCACTGCGAAAGGTGGCGAGCTCGACGAAGCGGAGGCACTCGACACGGGAGCCGACGACTACCTCACCAAGCCGTTCTCGTTCGTGGTGCTCGTGGCGCATCTGCGTGCCCTGCTGCGTCGTGGCGCCGCTGAGCGTCCGGCTCAACTGGTGGTCGGTGACCTGGTCATCGACCCCGCGGCGCACACGTGCTCGCGTGCCGATCGTCTGATCGAGCTGACCGCTAAGGAGTTCTCGATCGTTGAGTTCCTGGCTCGTCGCAGCGGTGAGGTGGTCTCCAAGTCCGAGTTGCTCGACCACGCGTGGGACTTCAGCTACGACGGCGACCCGAACGTGATCGATGTTCACCTGTCGAACATCCGACGAAAGATTGACAAGCCGTTCGGCGCGCACAGCTTGCGTACCGTGAGAGGTGCGGGTTATCGACTCGTGCGCGATGGGCGTTGACCGGCTCCCGCTACGGGGCGGGCTCCGCTTGCGCATCGCTGCGGTGGCAGTGCTCGCCGTCGGTGTTGCCGCAGTCGTAGGAGCGCTGCTGCTGGTCGGTGTGCTGCGGTCCCGGCTCGACGCGGCGGCAACGACCGCGGCGAGTCTGCGCGCACGCGACGTTGCCGCTCTGGCCGCCGCTGGCACCCTTCCGTCTCGACTGGCCCTGCCCGGTGAGGAGTCCGCCTTCGTGCAGGTCGTCGACCAGCGCGGCCTGGTCGTCGCCTCGACAGAGAACATCGACGGAGAAGCAGTCATCGTTGCTCAAAAGCCATCGGGTGCCCAGGTGCTCGTGTCGACGGTGAGGGTCGGGCCGCTCGATCAGACGATGCGGGTCGTCGCGTTGAACACAGACACCCCTGCGGGGGTGGCCTCGGTGTACTCGGGTGAAAGCCTTGTGGGGGCCCACGAGACGACTTCGGTGGTGGTCCGCCTCCTCGTCGTGGGTTTGCCGGTCTTGCTTGCACTTGTCGGCGCCGTCACCTGGTGGGCGGTCACTCGCACACTCAAGCCAGTCCGGGCGATCACCCGAACGATGGCTGACATCTCCGCCACTGATCTGCATCGGCGCGTCCCGACGCCGCCGACACCCGACGAGATCGGGCTCCTCGCGTCCACCGTCAACGCCACACTCGCTCGTCTCGAGACATCGGTCGAACGACAACGCCGCTTCGTCGCTGATGCGAGCCACGAGCTGCGTGGGCCACTTGCATCGTTGCGAGCGGATCTGGAGATCTCGATCACCCACCCCGACCACACCGTGTGGGCCGACGTGGCCCGCGACACTCTGGGCGATGTCGAACGTCTTCAGGAGCTCACCGACGACCTGCTGCTCCTGGCCCGGCTCGACACGACCGGAACCCGACCCCACCAACCAGTCGACCTCGCCGCGATCGTGACCACTGCGGTCCTGGGAGTCCGACGCCGCGACCTCCTCATGACGACCGACGCGCCGATCGGATCGGCGATGGTCGATGGTGACCCAGATCAACTTCACCGAATGGTCCGCAACCTCGTCCACAACGCCGAAGAGCACGCCGAGCATCGCATCGACCTACGTGTGACCGTCGCTGACGACCATGTTCGCCTCAGCGTCGCCGACGACGGACCAGGCATCCCGATCGAGCTCCGTGACCGTGCGTTCGAACGGTTCGTGCGGCTGGACACCGCCAGGACCCGTGACACTGGCGGAACAGGACTGGGGCTCGCCATCGTGCACGATGTCGTCGCCAACCACCATGGCACCGTCAGCATCGAGGACACGGTGCCTCACGGAGCCACCATCATCGTGACCGTCCCCCATCACGCCTGTCCTTCGTAGGGGTCCGGATGATCGACGACACCCTGTTCGCTCAGCAGAGCGCGGCCCTTGAAGCTGAGGTGAAGTTGCTCCCCGACCACTCGGCGTGGCGTGCCCGCCGTTCGCTGGGGCCGTTCCGTCATCGGGCGAGGCAGGCGCGACGTCATCGTCCGCTGACGATGCGCCGCCAATGCTCGCCGTTGATGCAGCCATGGGTGGGATGCCTGAGAGGTGAGAGGCAGCCGCCGGGTGCCGGACTGCTGCGTGACGCGTCCCGGCCAGCGGACGCCTAGAGCCTCTCACGCGGCTGTTGCAGCGCTGTCGAGCAGGTACCGGCACCGGGCCGCGATGGGCGATGGTCCCTCCTCGTACATACCCCAGGCCGCGTCAGCCCCTGAGGTCATCTGCCGGCGACTGGGCCTCTGTCAAGGCGACTCGCGGAGCAACTCGATCGGGGCGTGGCGGCTGGACCGGAGGGCGAGTTGCGCGGCCACGGCGGTGGCGGTGAGGGCGCTGGCCGCGACGACGGCGAGGTAGCCCCAGGGGATGGCGAGTGTCTCGGGCGGGGGGTCGAACACGCCGGTGAGGACGGTGACAAGCACGTGTGACAGCGCCCACGCGATCGCCGCGCCGGCGATCGTGCCGGTGATGGCCACGAAGCCGGCTTCGCCCCAGACGAACCCTGCTTGTTGGCGGTTGGTGGCTCCGAGGGCGCTTGTGATGGCGAAGGTGCGACGTCGTTCGGCGAGCCCGAGCCACAGCAGCAGCCCCGTGGCGGCGGCGACGAGGGCGAGCGCGAACCCCAGCTCGATCTTGGTGAGCCCGGCGAGATCGACTGCGGTGAGGCTCGATCCGATGATCTGGCGGCTGGTGTCGAGATCGGTGATGGCTGGTCCGGGACCTACCGCGTTCCGAGCTGCAGCGGCGACGTCGGTGCGGTGCTGCCCGCCGGTGTTGAGGAGGAATGCACCCACGGCGTCGGAGCCGGTCTTGTCGGCTACGTACGAGCCGTTGGCGATCAGGAAGCTGTCCTTCGGCGCCGTCGGGAACTCCTTGGCGACGCCGGCGAAGTGGAACGGAACGTCGACCAGGGCCTTGGTGCTCGTTTGCTGCAGGCGCAGCGTCAGCAGGTCGCCGGGCTGGAGCTGGAAGTCCTTGACCGTCTCGGCGCTCACCAGGATCGAGTCCGGTTTGGCGGCGAGCTCGGCCATGACGGACCGTGCGGTGCCGCCTTGGACGTAGGCGTTCTGGAAGTCGGTGGCTGCGATGATCGTGGCCGGGTTGACGCCGTACAGATCTTGGAGGTCCGTGCCGACGTAGGCGTAGCGGTGCTGGATGGTCTCGACTGAGCGCACTTCGGGCAGGCCACGCAGTGTGGCCGTGCTACCCGGGCTGAGGTTCGCACCGGGGGCTGGGGTGACGGTGACATCGGCGCCGTTGGTGAGCAGCGCGTCGACTCGCGCCTGTTGGCGGTAGGTGGCATTGAAGATCGCGGTCGATGCGGCGAAGCCGACGGTGAGGGCCACAAGGGCGACGGCACGGGCGATTGGTCGGCGTTGGCGTTGCATGGTGGCGGCGACCGTGTCCGACAACGGGCCGCTGGCGGGCCGCAGGGCCGCGCGTAACGGTCGCCTCCCGCGGGTGAGCACGAGGTGAGTGATGCGCCACGTGAGCAGGCCGGCACCGATCCACAGCAGCGCCGGTCCGAGCAGCGCCCAGTAGCTCACCGACACCGTGGGGACGCCTTCGACGGCTAGCACGAGGTGGTAGCCGTTCTGGCCAGCCAGCCAGACGACCACAGCCGAACCTGCGAGCAGGATCACGTCGAGGCCCCACCGCAACCAGCGCGGGGCCGGCGTGCGCGCCACCGAGCGACGCGACGTGTTGACGGTGATCTCGCGAGCGTCACGCCACGCCGGGTAGGCCACGGCAGAGAGCGCGATGACCGCGCCCACGGTGCATGCCGCCACGGCCCATGTGACGCTGGTTGCGGTGTCGTTGCCGAACGCGGATGCTCCGAGCACTGCCCGGCCGACGATTGCGCCGAGCGCGAGTCCGAGGACCGAACCGATGACCGCAACCAGGACGCCTTCGATCGCGCCGAGGCGGACCAGGACGCGCAGGGTCGCACCTCGCAGGCGCAGCAGGGCCTGCTCTTGACGACGTCGCGTTGAGCCCGCGGCGGCAATGGCGACGGTGAGAAGCCCGGCGAGGATGGCGCCGGGGAGGCCGAGGAACAGGAACAGGATCTGCGCGTACAGCGCGTCGGATCGCGCCGCGGCCAGCGTCGCGCCGAGGTTGTCACCGACCGCGCCGCCACCCGCGAGGCGAGCTTCGAGGTTGTGAGCCATCGCCGCAACCTGGGTGTAGGCCGCGCTCGGGTCGCCGGGGAGCATGTGGTCCAAGCGGGCGTGAACCTGCTGGCTGACGAGCTCGGCATGGGCCGCCACGAGTGGGTCGAACACCTGGTGCCACTGAGCCAACGGCAGCACCACGATGTTGTCGGGCGGTGCGGTTGGTTGGGCCCCGATCGGTGACCCAACGGTCTGGAACAACGAGTCGGCCTGGGGCAGGTCGATCACGCCGGTGATCGTCACGTCGACGGCAGGAAGCCCCACTCGAGCGATGGAGACGGTGTCGCCGGGGGCGGCGTGGAGGTTGGCGGCGGTTTGCTGCGCGAGCACGGCACCGTTGTCGCTGCCCACCAGCGGCCGGATCGAGCCGGGGAAGCGGGTGCGGTAGTCGGCCGGAAAGCCGACCACTACTGCGGCTCCCGTGGACTGGGTCGTGGTGGCGCCTGCGGCGGTGGTGGAGGTGAGGCCTGGGCTGCGAGCGAAGCCGACCGGGACGGCGGCGACAACGTGCGGCTGGGTCTGTACCGCAGCCAACACGGCAGTTGGGTCGGCCGAGCCCTGCACGGCGACCTGCCAGTCGACGGCGGCACGGGTCGCGGCGCGGGCGGTCATCGTGGCCTTGGAGCTGGCGACGAAGGCACCGATGGACGCGAGGAGGCCGACTGCCAGTGCTACACCCGCGGCCGCGGCGGCTATGCGTCCGGTGCGGCGGGCGATCAGTGAACGGAACCAGGTCAGGCCGAGCATGGGACCCCCGTGGTCGTGAGGACACCGTCACGCATGGTCCAGTGGTCCTGGAGCCGTGCGGCCACGAGGGGGTCGTGCGTTGCGACGACGAGCGCCGCGTTCGTGGCGATCGACGCGCTGATCAGCGCATCGATCACGTCGACAGCGCTGGCGTGGTCGAGTTGCCCTGTGGGCTCGTCAGCGAACATCAGCCTCGGGTGACCGGCGAGCACGCGGGCTACTGCGACGCGTTGTGCTTGGCCACCCGACAGCTCGTCGGGGAGCTTGGTCGCGAGCGCCTCGAGACCGAGACGGGTCAGCGCGGCGAGCGCGGACAAGCGGGCGGCGGATGGGTGGTCACCCGCCAGCAGCAGTGGCAGTTCGACGTTCTCGACGACGTCGAGTGCAGGCACCAGGCTCGGTGATTGAAAGATCACCCCGATCGGGCCGGGCCTCAGGCGGGGCGCGTCGGCCAACGCAGGCCACTCGATGCTGCCCGATGTCGGTTGGTCGAGTCCGGCGAGGAGGTGGAGCAACGTCGACTTCCCCGACCCGCTCGAGCCCACGATGGCGATGTGCGCGCTCGGCACGATCGAGCAGCTCGTCGAGTGCAACGCGTCGACAGCCGACGCTCCCGTTCCGAAACATCGCGTGATCGCGTTCGCAATGACGAGCGGGGCCATCACGCCACCTTGCCGTCGACGAGGCGGATCTCGCGGTCGCACGCCTGGGCGACTGCAGGGCTGTGGGTCACGACGACGACGGCACCACCGGTGGCGGCGTGGGCGCGGAGCACGTCGAGCACGTGGACCGAGAGCGCAGTGTCGAGCTCACCGGTCGGTTCGTCGGCGAGGACGACCGAAGGGCTGTTGGCCAGGGCGACCGCTAGCCCGGCCCGAGCGGTCTCTCCACCCGACAGCTGCGATGGACGGGCCGTGGCGCGTTGGGCCAAGCCGAGGTTCGCGAGCAGGGTGAGGACCGCCGGCTTGTCGGCGCGTGCGGCCAGGCGCTGGGCGATGGTGACGTTGTCAATCAGGCTCAGCGCGGGAAGGAGGTTGCCGTGCTGCAGCAGCACCCCGATGGATCGGGCTCGCAGCGCGGCGCGTTCGGGCTCTAATCGCCTGGTCATGCGCTCACCGGCGATGGTCACGACGCCGCCATCGGGTTCGTCGATCCCGGCTAGGCAGGCCAGCAGCGTTGACTTCCCCGAACCCGACGGGCCCGTGACCGCCACCATCTCGCCGGGGTTCACGACCATGGAGACACCCTGCAACGCCATCGTCTCGTCGTCGCCGACGTGGAAGAACCGGTACAGGCGATCCGCATCGACCAAGGCGGTCATCGCGACCACCGCAGCGAGTCGGTCACCGTGCGCCACGGGTCCACGTTGTCGCTGCCCGCGGGGCCAGCCAGCGTGACCGTGAGCAGCCGACCGGCGTTCCAGAGCTCGTAGCGCTCGACGTCGAGCGTTGCCACCTTGCCGGTCACCGGGTTCACCGCGCTCAGCGCCGAGTAGGTCGTGAGGATGGCGGGACCCGCCGTGCGAGCCACGGTGGTGATGGCCCGCAACACGAACTCGGGTTGGCGGGCCAGGATCGGCACGTCGATGGCTCGCACCGATGCTTCGGTGGGCGCGGTGGGCGTCGCCGCCAGCGTGATGACCGCCGAGTTGTACTTGTCGGTGAAGGTGGTCGTGGCCTCGGCGTCGGTACGAGCCCAACCCTCTGGCACGCTGATCGTGTAGCCGCCTCCAGCGGGTGTGAACGCCACGAACGCCTGCGTGTCGGGGATGTCGCCGGGTGGGTTCACCTCACGTTGAGCAGTGGTTGTGGTCGTGGTCGCTGCCGGGCCGGTCGTGGCGGCTCCCGACGACGTCGAGCCAGTCGGCGTTCCTGCGCTTGTTGTCGACGCGGAACGCACCGACGTCGACCTCGTGACCGCCTTCGACGATGACGACGCACACGCAACGAGGCCGACGAGGCCCGACACGAGCACTGCTGACAGCGCTCTTGATGATGGGATGGACATGTGGTCGACCTCGCTGCTCTCGTGTAGACGAGACGCTACGAGGGGTTGGGTAAAGCCCGGGGGCGGTGCAGGTAAGGGTACGGCAAGACCACACGATGAGGCCCTGACGACGTCCTGTCGCCCGGAGACGGCCTCTCAGGCGTGGGCTGGGCAGCTACGCGACGACTTCTGGCTCACCGAGGAGCACGATGTCGAAGCGCGGATGGGGACCAGGCCGTGCGCACATGAGGCGGCCGCCTTCGGCCTCGACCAGGCTGCGGGCCAGTGCGAGGCCGATGCCGTGAGAGCCACCGCCGGGGAGGCCACGGCGAACGAACATCGCCGATGGATCGGCGATACCCGGTCCTTCATCGCTCACGCTGAGCGTGACCGACGACGCCCCCGCCATCACAGCGAGGGTCACGGGTCCAGCGCCGTGCTGGACGGTGTTGTCGAGGCACACGTCGAGCACGTGCTGGAGAGCGCTGGTCGACACGCGCAGGAGCACGGGCGCTGGTGGCACGTCGACTCGCAGCGCTCGTGCCTGACCGGCCAGCGCTCCGCGCCACCGGTCGGCGGCGGCAACCACCACGGTGGCGAGGTCGATCTCGGCCCGATCAGGTGGTGTGTCGCGAGCAAGTTGCAGCAGGGAGTCGATGGTGTGCTCGAGGCGGTCGACGTCGCTGAGCGCCTCGGCGAGGATCTCGTCGGGGTCCGCTCGCGGGGCGGCCCGCTCCGTCTCGAGGGCGAGACGCAGGCTGGTGATGGGGGTGCGTAACTGGTGCGAGGCATCAGCAGAAAAGGCGCGCTCGCGAGCAAGGACCTCGTGCAGTCGCGCGGCCGTCGTCGCCAGTGCTTCGGTGGCCTGGTCGATCTCGGCGATGCCGGATCGCTGTCGGTCGACGGCGAAGGTGCCGTACCCGAGTTGAACTGCGTCATCGCGAAGACGGTTCACGGGACGGCTCAAGCGGCGCGCGGCGAGCGCGCCGACGCCGGCAGAAACGGCGAGGGCAACGCCGGCGATGCCGGCGAGGGTGAGCCATGCCCGATGGGTGCGGCCGTCGATGAGTGACGTCGGCTCGGCGGCCCGAACCGCGCCGAAGACCTGTTCGTTGGCGCTCACCGGGACTGCTACCACCAGCTCGTGTGCACCGGTGTGCCGCCGAGACGTGCCGAGCGCAATCGCCTCCTGGACGGCCGCGTCGGCAATGGCCGGCCCGTTGCCCGCTCGGAGCTGTCCGGCAGCGTCGAAGTACCCGACCGTGATCGTTGCGCTGTCAAAGGTCAGATCGATGGGGTCGGTTGCGTCCCCGGCGGCCGACACCTGCGCGCTGGCGACCGTCGATGCTTGGACGAGCTCGAGGACGGCGTCGTCGTGGTTGCGGGCCCTGATCAGCACCGCCAACGGCGCTCCGATCACCACGATGGCCACGAAAGCGGCGAGCATCGTGGCTGCCAGCACCCGGTTCCTCACGCGGGCTCGTCGACCCCGTGGGCATGGGTAGCGCGACGCACGCGGCTCGGCGCCGTGATCCACAGCGCAAAGGCGACCGTGCAGCATCCGGCGGCAAACAGCGCCACGAGGGGAGGGGGCGGCCGCAGGGGTCGTCCTGCTCTCATCGGCGCGAGGGCGATCATCTCGTCGAGGTTAAGGAGCCGAGGTCGACCGGCTGAGGTGCAAACGGTTAGCGCTGTGCCAGCAGTTGGCAAAACCTTTCTTCCCGGATCCGCCGTCGCCTGGGTTGGCCGCTACGCCTACGTCTCCGTCGACGCACTGATGCTCGGCCACGTGCTCGTCACGCTTGGCTGCACCCGAGCCATCGAGCTGGACATCAACGGGACCTGGCCCCCCTTCCTCACGTTCGCCACCACGACCGCCGGTACCCGAACCGGGGTCTTTCTCGACCGACGCATAGGGGGCAGCACCAACCGCTACCTCACCGGCTCCACCAAAGAGTTCTTCGCCATGTTCGACACGAGCACCACCACGAACGCCACGATCCTCGATCCGTCCTGACCCGAACAGTGGTGGGTCGCCAGCAGCCCGGAGTCGTCCGCTCGCAGTGGCTCTCGACCACAGTCCGTATCCGCAATGAGCTACTTGGGGTCCCGGTCGACGTCGTCCCCGCGGGAGGCCTGCTCGATCGGGACTCCGACATCCGACGCGAGGCCATCGTCCTGTGAATCGGGCTGACGAGTCCAGAGTCGCGGACACCATCGCGGCCGCTGACGGCCTCGCGTCTCGATTGACGATGCCCTACGAGCAGTGGCTGACCAACGAAGACCTGCGGCTGATGACGGAGCGCCTCGTCGAGATCGTGGTTGAGGCCGTCCGCTCGTTGTCCGACGGGTTCTGCCAAGAGCACCCAGACCTCGATTGGTCTGGCTTCATCGGCTTGAGAACGATCCTGGTCCCGGCCTACCACCGGATCGATCCGGGACTTCTCTGGCAAGCGGCCGACCGACGTCCCTCATCTGATGGACCGCCTCCGCTGAAGATTCGAATCGACATCGGGTTGGACAGCAGTCCCGCCCCGGGCACTTGACGGTTGTCGGTTCACCAAAATCGACACCCGGCGAGCACTCCTTCGACATCGCCGACTCGGCATCAGATCGGTGCGGACGGAGACGAGCCGTCGGGTGCGGTAGATGTCACGGGGTGGGTTGTCGACGAGCGCGCGGGAGAGGAGCTCGATCCCGGCGGCAGCGATGGCCTCGGGCAGCGTTGCGGGTCACGACTACCCGTTCGGGTTTGCCTTCGACGCGATCGACGTACTCCGTGAAGCAGTCTCGGAAGGGATCGTGCGGGTTCGCGCTGCCGCCCCGGGCACCGGCGTCCCTCATGCCCCGTCACCCGGACGACTGCGTCGCTTTGAACGTCAGTGCGACTCGCGGGTCACCTGGGGTCCGCTGGCGCCGCGTAGGAAGTCGAGGTCGGCACCGGTGTCGGCCTGGCCGACGTGGCGGACGTAGAGCTGCTCCCAGCCGCGGGCAGGGCGCGCGAACGCGGCCTGCATCGCGGCCGAGGGCTCGCGGCGCAACAGCTCGTCGATGGGGATGTCGACGTCGAGTCGCCGGGCCTCGACGTCGAGCACGATGGCATCGCCGGTCTGCACGAGGCCGAGCGGCCCCCCGGCGGCCGCTTCGGGGGCGACGTGGAGCACCACGGTGCCGTACGCGGTGCCACTCATTCGGCCGTCGCAGACGCGCACCATGTCTCGGACACCCAGTTCGAGGAGCTTGCGCGGGATCGGCAGGTTCGCGACTTCAGGCATGCCGGGGTAACCCCTCGGCCCGCATCCTCTGAGCACGAGCACGCTGGTCTCGTCGACGTCGAGCGCAGGGTCGTCGATTCGGGCGTGGGCGTCTTCGATGCTGTCGAACACCACGGCCCGCCCGCGATGGCGCAGGAGCCGTGCGGTCGCGGCGGCGGGCTTGATGACGGCGCCATCGGGGGCGAGGTTGCCGCGGAGGACGGCGATGCCGGCGTCTGGTTGGAGCGGGTTGTCACGGGAACGGATGACCTCGGTGTCCCAGATCGCGGCCGCGCCGATCTCGTCGATCAGCGGGCGACCGGTGACCGTGAGCGCCGCCGGTTCGAGTCGGTCGCGCACCTGGTTCAGGACGGCGAGCAGTCCGCCGGCTCGGTGGAAGTCCTCCATGAGGTGCCGGCCGGCCGGTTGGAGGTCCACGAGGAGTGGCACACCCGCGCCCGTCGTGTCGAAATCGTCGAGGGAGAGCTCGACGCCGAGGCGTCCCGCGAGCGCGAGCAGGTGCACCACCGCGTTGGTCGAACCACCGATGGCCGCCAGTGCGACGATCGCGTTGAGGAACGATTCGCGCGTCATCACTCTGCTCGGGGTGAGATCGTCGTGCACCATCTCCATGATCAGCCGACCAGCGTCGTGACACGATCGGCGAAGGCGACTGTCAGGAGCGGGGATGCCCGCCGTGCCGGGGATGGTCATGCCGAGCGCCTCGGCGATGCAGGCCATCGTGGAGGCGGTGCCCATCGTGTTGCAATGGCCGCTGCTTCGGATCATCGACGACTCCGACTGCAGGAAGTCCGCCTCGGTGATCGTGCCGGCACGGGTCTCCTCGCTGAGCCGCCACACATCCGTGCCGCAGCCGAGTGGCTTGCCGCGGAACGTTCCAGTGAGCATCGGCCCTCCGGGGATGACCAGTGCTGGGATGTTGACGGAGGCCGCTGCCATCAGCAGCCCGGGGATCGTCTTGTCGCAGCCGCCGAGCAGCACCACGCCGTCGATGGGATTGGCGCGGATCAGCTCCTCGGTCGTCATGGCCAGCAGGTTGCGCCAGAGCATCGCGGTCGGACGAACGAGTGTCTCGCCGAGCGACATCGTGGGCATGTTCAGCGGGACGCCGCCGGCTTCCCACACGCCCTTCATCACGTGCTGGGCGAGGTCGTCGAGGTGTGCGTTGCAGGGGCTGAGGTCGGAGGCGGTGTTGGCGATGGCGATGTGTGGTCGGCCGTCGAAGGCGTGGTCCGGTAACCCACGACGCATCCAGGCGCGGTGGATGTACGCGTTGCGGTCCTGGCCCGAGTACCACTGCGAACTGCGCATGTCGGTCCCCCTTCGGTCCTATCTTCCACCTATCAGAACGATGATCGAGCGCTCGGAAGGCTGTGCAGGGGCTGGCGCGCTCTCGTGAAGGCGTTCGTCGTCACCGGACCGGGCTCTGGTCGTGTCGAGGACGTGGAGGCTCCGTGCGCCCGGCCCGGCGAGGTCGTGGTCGACGTCGAGCGTGTCGGCGTCTGTGGCACCGACGTGGAGTTCTTCACCGGCGAGATGGCCTACCTGCACCAAGGCCATGCGTCGTACCCGCTGCGTCTCGGTCACGAGTGGTGCGGCACGGTCTCCACCGTGGGCGACGGTGTCGACCACGGTTGGATCGGCAGACGAGTCACCGCCGACACCATGATCGGGTGTGGTCACTGTCCTCGGTGCGCGGGCAACAAGCACCACGTCTGCGACAACCGACTCGAGATCGGCATCCGCGGTGGGATGCCGGGTGCACTCGCGGATCAACTGGCCGTGCCGGCGGCCTCGATCCTCGCCCTCCCCGACGCGATGGACCCCCTCGTCGGAGCGATGGTCGAACCAGGGGGCAACGCGTTTCGTGCCGCCAAGGCTGCGGATCTCACGTCGGGACAGCGTGTGCTGGTGCTGGGCCCGGGCACCATCGGCCTGCTGGTCGCGGCATTTGCACGTTCGATGGGCGCCGAGGTCCACGTCGCCGGAGTGGATGACTCGTCGCTCAACTTCGCTCGGACCCTTGGCCTGGACGGCGTCTGGCACGTCGACGACGTTCCCGATCGCGTGTTCAACGCCGTCATCGATGCCACCAACTCGCCAACTGCTCCGGCGCGATGCATCGACATCGTCGAGCCGGCCGGGGTGGTCGTGTTCATCGGGCTCTCCGGTGTTCCGAGCTCCGTCGACACCCGCCTCATCGCCCTCAAGGATCTTCGGGTGGTGGGCATCCTCGGGGCCTCCGCTGGGCTCGAGGGCGCCATCGACGCGTTCACCGCCGGCACCGTGGATCCCGCGCCGCTCGTCTCGGCAACCGTCGGACTTGCTCACGTCGGGCAGGTACTGGGTGGCTGGCGACCGCCCGGCGCCGGCCCCGGCCCGAAGATGCACATCGACCCGACCCTCCACTGAGGAGAGCACATGGAGCTCACCGGACTCACCGCGATCGTCACCGGTGGCGCCAGCGGCATCGGCGCGGCCACCGCGGCGATGCTCGCCGTGCGAGGTGCAAACGTCGCCGTCTTCGACCTGATCGCGTCGCATGACCCGGCGGTCCTGTCGCTCACGTGCGACGTCACGGACCGCGCCGCGGTCCGAGACGCCGTTGAGGCAACCGTCCGAGCGTTCGGTGGCATCGATGTGCTCGTCAACAACGCGGGCATCGGGGCGGCGGGAACCGTTGCGGACAACCCCGACGACGAATGGGCGCGGGTGTTCGACATCAACGTCACGTCGATCGCCCGTGTCACCACGGCGTGCCTGCCACACCTACGCCTGTTCAACCACGCCGCGATCGTCAACACCTGCTCGGTCGTCGCGCTCGTCGGGCTCCCTCAACGCGCGTTGTACTCGGCGACCAAGGGAGCAGTTGCTGCGCTCACCCTCGCCATGGCCGCCGATCACGTGCACGACAAGATCCGGGTCAATGCCGTGGTCCCCGGCACCACCGACACACCGTGGGTGGCGCGGTTGTTGGACGCCGCCCCTGATCCCGCGGCCGCTGCGGAAGCCCTGCGGGCACGCCAGCCGCTCGGTCGCCTTGTGTCTCCCGACGAGGTCGCACACGCAATCGCCTACTTGGCCAGCCCCGCTGCGAGCTCGACCACCGGCACCCTGCTTGCCGTGGATGGGGGACTGCTCGGCGTTCGCGTGCCTGGCCGCTGAAGGTGCACACGTCGGCCTTCGGGGTCGGCGTCTCTTCTGCGCCGTGTGGTTCTCAATGATGAGAACCACACGGTGCAGATCGAGTTGGCTCGTCAGGCGAGCGGGTGCCAGAAGGATTCGAGGCGGGCGAGGAAGCGGCCCTGGTCGACGAGGTGCGGGTAGTGGCCGTGCTCGGGCCACACCTCGACGACGGCGCCGGCGATGCGGGCCGACAGCCACCCCGCGTAGTCGGGTCCCGGATCGCTGCCGAACAACGACAGGTAGGGCACGTCGACGCCGGCCACCATGGCGTCGACCATCGCCACCACCTCGGCCGGGCTGCGATCGAGCAGCGGCGACCAGATGCCGAGCACGACGTCCTGCGTCGGCCGGCGCAGCGCGGCGATGCGCTGTCGGTCGTCGTCGCTGAGCAGGGGACCGGCCATCGACTCGAACACCGCCTCGATCACGAACGGGAAGGTGGCCGGATCACGCAGCTGCGCCTCGACCGCCGCCAGCGCGCCCTGGAAGTCGCCGAGGGCGAGGGACTGATCGACGTTGACCACGGAGCGGGCGCCGACCGCCGACGCGGCAGCGGTGACGACCACGCCGCCGAGGGAGTGGCCGACCAGATCGGGGCGTTCGAGACCAGCAGCAGTGACAACGGCCGCCACGTCGAGGGCGAGGTCACCCGGCTCGTACCGAGGGCCGGGCGCCGATGCACCGTGGCCCCGCAGGTCGAGTGAGACCACGCGGTGATCGGCGGCCAGCCGCGCCGCGATCGGGGCCCAGACCTCCTTGGACTCGGTGATGCCGTGCACGAGCACGACGGGTGGGCCGGCGCCCTGCTCGGTCCAGTCGATGTGCACCCCGTCGGCCGTGATGGCGGTCGCCATGGTGATCTCCTTGTCCGTTGGCGCCGATGGTAGGGAACCTCGGTGGCTAGCGTCGGAGCCGATGCCGGCGTCCATCGAGCTCTCCGACGGATTCGTGCGCCACGAAGCGGCCATGATGGCGACGCCGTGATGCCGCCGACCGCGGCGGAGGTGAACGCGTTCCTCGCCGATTCGTTCCCGGGCACCGGCAACGAGTGCGTCGACCTCGGACCGAGGTGGGCCATCGGCCGGCGAGCGGTCGACCCCGGTTCCATCCGGCCGGGTGGCCTCATCAGCGGGCCGACGCAGTTCGGTCTCGCCGACGCCGTGCTCTGGTACGCGCTGTTCGGCACCGTCGGCATCGAGCCGATGGCGTTGACCAGTGAGCTGTCGATCCGCTTCCTGCGCCCGGCGGCCGGCACCGTGCTGGTGGCTCGCGCCGACCTGCAGCAAGCGGGCCGTCGCCAGGTGGTGGGCACGGTGCAGCTGTGGGTCGAGGGGGTGCCGGAGCGCATCGTCTCGGTGGCGCAGGGCACCTACGTCCGCCCCGCCGCCGGCTGAACAGGCGGCCCCGCCAGCGGGACGGCCAGCGTCAGGGGATCAGGACCGTCTTGCCGACCAGTCGACGGTCGAGGGCGGCCTGCAGGACCTCGCCGGCCTCGGCCAACGGCACTCGGTCGGGGGCCGGCGGGTGCAGCCGCCCGGCGTCCACGGCCTCGATCACCTCGAACAGCAGCTTGTTCTGACCAGCACGGTCACGCCCGGTCCACGCGCCCCAGTCGACGCCCACCACCGTGCGGTTGTTGAGCAGGATGAGGTTGGCAGCCAGCTTGGGGATCGACCCCGCGGCAAAGCCGATCACGACGTACCGGCCGCCCCAGCCGGTGGCCCGCAGCGCCGCGTCGGCAAGGTCGCCACCGACAGGGTCGATGACGACGTCGACGCCACCCGACGACAGTTCCTTGGCCCGCACCTTCAGGTCCTCGGTCGTGTAGTTGATGACCTCGCTGGCGCCGGCCGCCCTGGCCGCCTCGAGCTTGTCGTCGCTCGATGCCGCGGCGATGACCCGCGCTCCGAGCGAGACGGCCACGTCGATGGCGGCCAGTCCGATGCCACCGCCGGCCCCCAGCACGAGGACGTTCTCGCTCGCGATGATCGTGGTGCGGCGGGTGAGGGCGAACCACATCGTGCAGTAGCTCTGCACGAGCGCAGCGGCCCGGTCGAGATCGAGCGAATCGGGTATGCGGATCAGCGAGGCGCGTGGCACGACGACCATCGACGAGAACGCGCCGAAGGTGGTCGCCAGCACGCGGTCGCCGATCGCCCATCCCTCGACGCCGTCGCCGATCGCGGCGATGGTGCCGCTCAGCTCGCCGCCGGGCGTGAAGGGCGGCGGGACCTTGATCTGGTAGGTGCCGGCGACGAACAGCGCGTCGACGAAGTTGACGCCGGCGGCGGCAACGGCGATGGCGACCTGGCCCGGGCCCGGCACCGGATCAGGCTCGTCGACGACGGTCAGGGAACGGGGCGGGCCGTAGGCCGAGCAGACGATGCGACGCACGGCAGGAAACGTAGGCGGCCCGCCGAAGTCCGGTCATGCTCCAGTGCTCTGGGTGCGCAGGCGAAAAGGGAACTACAACAACGTCCGTGAACGACCAGGAGCTGCAGGCATGGATCGAAGCCGTCGAGGGTCGGTCCGTCGGCTCCCTCGGCCGGGTCAGCTACGGCGCCAGCCGGGCGACGTACATCGCCGACCTCGGTGGTGACGACGTTGTGGCCCGCGTCGACACCGGGGACGGCCCGATGGCCGGCACCGAGCTGTCCTTGGCGCGGGAAGCCGAGGTCTACCGGGCCTTGCAGGGGACGGCGGTGCGGCTCCCGCGCCTGCGAGCGGTGGCCGACGACGGTTCGGCGCTGCTGGTCGATCGGGCCACCGGGACCCACGAGATGACCGGGCTCGACGACGCCACCCGCTTCGCCATCTACGACGACTACATCGACGCCCTCGCCGTGCTCCACCGCGTCGATCCAGCGGGGCTGGCCCTGCCGAGCTACCGCCGCCCCACTGATGCGCACAGCCATGCCCTCGAAGAGCTCGACCTGTGGGGCACGATCCTCGACCGCCGGACCACCCAGCCGTGGCCGCTCGCCCACTTCGCCCGGGCTGTGCTGCGCCGGTGCGCCCCCCACCACGTCTCGCGCACCGTCGTGTGCCACGGCGACGTCGGTCCCGGCAACTTCATGCATGACGGTCGGCGGGTGACGGCACTGCTCGACTGGGAGTTCTCGCACCTCGGCGATCCGATGGACGACCTCGCGTGGTGGGTGTTCCGCGGCCACGACATGACCGGGGGCTGCGGCGACCTCGGCGCCCAACTGGCCCGGTGGTCGGCGGCCACTGGCCTGCCCATCGACTCGGCCAGCATCGAGTACTACCGGGCGTTCGTGATGTTCCGCTGGCTGGTCTCGGTCGCCTCCGCGCTCGAGCGAGGCGGGCCGGGGATGGACCGTTCGGTGTACTTCGGCCTCGTCCCCGTGCTCTCGGTTCGCCTCTCCCGGGCGCTCGCGTCGCTTCTTGGCGTCCCCCTTCCCGATCCCCCGGAGGCGCCGACTGGTGAGCGCAGCCCAGCGGCCGGTGTGATCGACGCCCTCAGCGCCGACCTGCACCACGTCATCGGGCCCGCGGTCGACAGCGCGGAAGGCCGCCGTCGGTTGGGGGCGGCCTCGCTGTACCTGATGCACCTCGACGCCGTCGATCGCATCGGGACTCGGGTCTGGCAGGACGATCTGGATGACGTCGCCCAGCTGGTGGGGGAGCGGGTCACCGAGACGTCCGGCGGTCAGCGCCTCGTCGGCGAGCTCGTCGGCTCGGCCGAGCCGCCGTGGGCATCGTGCACCGCGTACTTCTGGCGCAACGCCCATCGCCAGGTCGCGCTCTGGCCGCTCGTCGCGTCAGTGGCACTCGCCGAACCGACCGTGATCCCGATCACCCCGAGCCGACCGTGATCCCGACAGGACTGGTGGACCTTGTCCGAGCTGACTGACGCCGACGACCGCATGCACCCACCGGCCACTGCCGATCGGTGGTGGAGCGAGACGTGCTGGTTCTCGTTCGACCAGCCTGGTGAGGACGTCTCGGCCACCGTGTACCCGCTGTTTCGTCCCAACCTCGGCGTCTGCTCGCTGGCGGTGTACGTGTGGGATGCCTCCGCCCACGAGCCCTGGCGGGCCCTCTACGGGCGCAGCTACTGGCACCTCGCCATGCCCACCACCGACCTCACCGACCTGCGCCTCGAGGGGCTGCGCTACGAGTGCCTCGAGCCACTGCGCCGCTACCGCGTCGCCTACCACGACCCCGACCTCATCGATCTCGATCTCGAGTTCACCGGGCTGCGCGAGCCTCACGGCGTGGTGATCGGTGGCGGCATGGGTCACCTCGACCAGCCCTGCCACGTCACCGGCACCGTCACCGTCGGTGACCGCACGATCGAGGTGGACACGGTCGGGATGCGGGACCGAACCTGGGCGCCGCGGCCCGACGACCGGCGCGGCCCGGGCACCGCCTACACCTATGGCAACACGAGCGCCGACGAGCAGTTCCTGGTGATGACCCGCCTCGACGGCAACGAGGGCTTGTTCATCGCCGGCGTCTTCACCGGCTACTTGGTGCGAGACGGCATCGAGTCGCCGCTCGTCGATGCCCACCGAACCGTCGTCGAGCGCCGCCACGGCTACCCGACCCGCATCGAGGTGACCGCCACCGATGCCCTCGGCCGCCGCTTGGAGGCCGAGGGCATCACCCGCAACCGCCTCGCCAACCAGGCCACACCGGGCATGTTCGCCTGGATGAGCATGACCGAGTGGACCGCCGGGGGGCGTTCGCTGATCGGCGAGGACCAGGAGGTGTGGTCACCCGAGCACCTCGGTCCCCGCCTCGATGAGCTTGGTTGATCAGCCCCGCTTGGTCTGAACGACTTCCTTGAGGAACAGCAGCGGCAGGATCACACCGGCCAGCATCGTGGCGAGCCACACGATGAGCGTGGCCAGCAGCCATGTGGCGACCCCGCTGATCGACAGGCCATCGGAGACCAGGTCGGTGATGACGAGGGCGATGAAGGTGGTGATCAGTGCGGTACTGCCTTGGATCGCCGAGCCGTTGTTCTTGATCGCCATCTTCATGAGGGTCGGCTGCACGATGATCTCGGCAAGGCTGAAGATCAGCACTGCGATGATGAAGCCCGATGCCTCGAGTGACATGTCACTGAGCAGGAGCGAGGCGATCCAGAGGCCGATGGCGTTCCCGGCGATGTGGAGCGCCAGCCGAAGGAGCATGCGGATCATGCGGCTACATCCCCAGGAGCTTGGACTTCATGGCGGTGAACTCGGCGTCTGACAGCAGGCCGTTGGTCTTCATCTCGGCGAGCTGCTGGAGCTTGGCCATGGTGTCGTCGCCACCAGCGGCTGCCGGAGCGGCGGGCGGCGGCGGCGGAGCGGCGGCGACGGGGGCCGCAGCGGCAGCCTGCGCGGCAAGTTGCTGGGCGACGGCCGCGTCGATCGCTGCCTGCTGGTCGGCGGCTGCCCTCTCGGCTTGGAGCTGAGCGAGCTCAGCCTGCGTCGCCTGGGCCTGCGCCTGGGCCTGATGTTGCGCGGCCGCCTTCTGCTGGCTCGAGCCGACGACCGCGCTCGCCGTTCCGGCGATGACTGCGGTGCGGGCCATCGTGCCGACGAGACCGGGCCGTCCCATTCGTCTGGGCATGGAGGTTCCTTTTGGGGTGGTGGTGAGGATCAGGGGAGGTGTAGGTCAGAGGTCTTCGAGGGCAGCGAGCACTTCGTCGACGACGGCGCCGGGCACCTGGACGTCGGTGATGAGGTAGCCACCGGAGTTGACGATGGCCTCGCGCACGGGACGCATCCACGTGTGCTCGAACACGAGGGCCAGGGCCGACGAGCCCGGCTCGAGGTCCTCGACCAGGTCTTCTACGTCGTCGGCCGAGAGCAGGTCGAGCCGGGCCGTGAAATAGCTCGCCAACGTACCGAGGGCTGGGTCATCGGTCATCTCCTCGAGCTCGACGAACAGCACGTCACCGTTGTCGTCCTTGGCGATGAAGAGCGCGTCGATCAGGTTCACGATCTGGCGATCGACGAGGTCGATGATGGCGGGGGTGATCTCGCCGGTGAACCGGCTCCCCGGGAAGCCGAGGACCACCATCTCGATGGGTCCGAGGGTCACAGAACGTCTCCTTGGTCAGTAGTGGAAGGGGAACATACAGCCACCCGAAGGGCCAGGCGTCCTGGATGAGGCGGCACAGATCCCCGGCTGTTGCGAGTTTGCTCGTTACCATCTTCTCATTCGTGTCATCACGGCTCTGAAGCGCACCGAGGGGCTCGACTCGCTTCCATCGAGGGGTTGGCAGCCGTTCGTCGAGATTGACCCGGCGGCCATCCACCGGCGAGTGCGCGACGCCGTCACCGTGGCGCTCGCCGTGCTCATCCTGTGGTGGCTGACCGCCCGGGCCGGAGAGTCGGCAGCGTGGGAGGCCGACATCGCCCGGTTCGTCGCCGACCTGCCGTCGTGGTTGTCGACGCTGGCCGAGGCCGTCTACTTCTTCGGTGCGCTCTGGGTCGTCGGGGGCGTGGCCATCGCCGCTTTGGTGGCCCGCCGCGCCCGGCTGGCCCGTGATCTCATCATCGGCGGACTGGCCGCCTGGATCATCGGTCGAGCCCTGGCGCTCCTCAGCGGGCGCAGCACGAACGAAGACCTGCTCGACCTCATCACCTCTGGGCGGCTGCCTCCGTTCCCCATGGTGCGCATCGGGGTCATGACCGCCATGGTGGCCACCGCGGCCCCGTACCTCGTGCGGCCCTTGCGTCACGTCGGCTGGTGGGTCATCGGGATCTCGGCCATGGCAGGCCTCCTGGTTCCCGCCGGGGTGGTCACCGATGTCGTCGGCGCCGTCGTGGTCGGCCTCGGCGTGGCCGCCGCGGTGCACCTCGCCTTCGGATCACCGCAGGGTCGTCCGACCGTCGGCCAGATCAGCGATGGCCTGCGCCGACTCGGCGTCACCGCCGCCGGGTTGCATCTGGCGCCGACCCAGCCGTGGGGCGTGGTGGTGGTCGAAGGTGACCTCGACGACGGCCGCCGGCTCATCGTCAAGGCCTACGGCGAAGATGCCAACGACGCGTCGCTGCTGTCACGGATGTGGCGGCTGATGTGGTTTCGCAACACCGAGCTCGACGTGGCTAAGAGCGCCATCACGCGAGTCAACGACGAGGCACTTGTGACGCTCCTGGCCCGACGGGCCGGAGTGCCGGTGCCCGACATCATCACCACCGGTGCAGCCGACTCCGAACCGGCGCTGTTGGCTGTGGCGGCCTCCACCGGGACCTCGCTGGCTGAGCTGCCGGCGGCCGAGATCACCGACGGGCTCCTCGACTCGATCTGGGGCATCGTCGTGGCGCTCCACGGTTCGCGCCTCTCACACGGCTGCCTCGATCCGCTCCACGTCGTCGTCAGTCCCGGCGGGGTCCAGCTCATCGACTTCGCCCAGGGCGAGAGCCCGGCGCGGCTCGATTCGATGCGCATCGACCTGGCCGTGCTCCTGGTGTCGACTGGCTTGCTCGTCGGTGCCGAGCGAGCCGTGGCAGCGGCGCTGCGGACCGTCGATGCTGACGAGGTGGTCTCGGCGCTGGCGTACCTGCAGGCGCCGGCGCTTCCGCAACGTCTGCGCGACCGGGTGCGAGCCGCCGACAGGGCCCGTCCGCTCCCCGCCGAGGATGACGAGGGGGCCAAGCGGGCCCCGAAGCTGCTCGACTCGCTACGGGTCGAGTTGATCGCGGCCACCGGGGCCGAAAGTCCCGAAGCGGTGCAGCTGCAACGGATCACGCTCAAACAGATCCTGATCGTGGCCGGAACGGCGTTCGCCGCGTGGATGTTGCTGAGCCAGCTCGGTGATCCGGCTGCCATGATCGACACGCTCAAGACGGCGACGTGGTGGTTCGTCGGTGCCGGCTTCCTGTTGGCCCTGGTGCCGGCGTTCACCGATGCGATTGCGGCCCGAAGTGCACTGCCGCAAGACCTGCCGATCGGCCCGATCGTGATCCTGCAGTACTCCCAGAAGTTCACCAACCTCGCCATTCCCTCCACCGTCGGGGTTGCCGCGGTCACCACCGCGTTCTTCGCCAAGCAGGGCGTGCCACTGGCCACGGCCCTCAGCTCCGGGCTCCTCGTGAGCGTCGGCGGCTTCGTGGTGCAGATGCTGGTGGTGATCGTGTCGCTCATCGCCACCGGGGGCGATCTCAGCGGGGCCACGGCGGGCGGGCACTCCGGCATCGTTAAGATCCTGGTGTTCTCGATCATCATCGGTGGCATCGCCTTGGCCGTCGTGATGCTGCGGCCGACCTGGCGCAAGCGGGTGCTCGTGCCAGTGCGCCACGGTCTGAAAGACATGGCCAAGGTCCTCACCTCGCCCCGCAAGTTCTTTCGCATCGTGGGCGGCAACTTGGCCAGCCAGCTGCTCTACGCGATGGTGCTCGGCCTCAGCCTCCACGCCTACGGCGAGTCGCTCACCTTGCCCCAGCTCCTGCTCATCAACACCGGCACGACGTTCATCACCGGTGTGGTGCCCGTGCCCGGGGGCATGGGCGTGGCCGAAGCCAGCCTGGCGGCCGGAATGACCGCATATGGGGTGCCGCCCGAGATCGCCGCCGCCGCCGCCATCACCCACCGCCTCGTCACCTTCTACATCCCGCCGATCTATGGATGGTTCGCCTTCCGCTGGTTGAACAAGCACGACTACCTCTGATCGACGGTGGCCCTGATCCGGCCAGGTCAGGTCAGGTCAGGTCAGGTCTCGGGGGGTCGATCTCGTTCAGCAGCGGTGATCGCTCCGGTGAGGAAGCCCCGCCCCGAGTGGCGAGAACGGGATGAAGGCGACGTCGTTGGCAACGCACCACGGCATCACGTCGGCCAGCGCGCCGCGGGTCCACAGTGAGAGCGCCGACTGGAGCGCCGTGATGGGTGCCGTCGCGATGGCCTCGGCCAACTGCGTCACGTTCATCTCGCTGACGCCGATGGCGCGAACCTCTCCCGATGGATGACGCTGATCGATGTGTCGTCGTCGCGCACCCCCTGCTACAAGGGGTCTATGGCTGATCGAGTGAGGTTCACGTTCGACCCGTTGTGCCCGTGGTGCTACCAGACCTCGCGGTGGGCCTTCCACCTCCAGGAGCTGGGCGAGGTCGAGCTGTCGTTCGGACTGTTCTCGCTCGAGCTCAACGGCTTCACCAAGGACCACGATCGATTCGATCCTGATCGGTCACGCGCCGGAGGTGCGCTGCGCACGGCGCTGCTCGTGCGCGACGAGGTGGGCCACAAGGCCTGCGGAGCGTTCTACGTCGCCCTGGGCCGCCGCTACTTCATCGCCCTCGAAGACCTCGCCGATCCGGTCGTGATCCGTGCTGCGCTCGTCGAGGCCGGGCTCGATCCCGAGTTCTTCGACCGCGCCGTCGCCGATCGCTCGACCTGGGATCGGGTGCGGGCCGAGCACGAGGCGCAGGTGGCGGCCATCGACGCGTTCGGGGTGCCCACGCTCACCGTCGACGACGGCGCCGGTCCGGCCATCTTCGGCCCGGTGGTCACCGAACCGCCGGCCACCGACGCCGAGGCTGTCGAGCTGTGGCGGCACGTCTCGTGGCTGGTGCGCCGGCCCAACTTCCTCGAGCTCAAGCGCTCCCGTCCGACCGGACCCGACCTGCCCTACTGGCGCCGGTTCATCGCCGAACGGGCGGCCGCCACCGCTACGGCCGCTGCTACGGCCACCGCCCCGGCCGCTGCCACCGCCACGGCCGGGGCGACGTCATGAGCGGCCAGTCCCGGCCTGAGCTCCCGCGGCCAGATCCCCTGCGGATCCTCGACCTGGCCCAGACGCGAGCCGCCGCGCTCATCGCCACCGTGCGCGACGACGAGTGGGGTCGGCCCACGCCGTGCACCGAGTGGTCGGTGCGCGACATCGTCAACAAGATGGTGGCCTCGACGTGGACGTTCACGTTGTTCGCCCAGCGCGAGCGGCCGTCGCCGCCGTGGGACCTGGTCCACCCGGCCGAGGTGCTGGGCGACGACCCGCTCGGCGCCTACCTTGACGCCGCCGAGCTCAGCCGCGCCGCATGGCGAGCCGCCGGGGCGCTCGACGGTGTCGCCCCGTCCACTGTCGGCGAGTTCCCGGCCAAGGCGGTCCTCAACGCCCGCATCTTTGACACCACGATCCTCAGCTGGGACGTGGCCCGGGCCATCGATCGGCCTCACGGCATCGACGATGAGCAAGCCGCCTACGTGCTTCGGGTGGCGCGGGCACTGGTCCCCAACGTGCGCGCCGTCAGTCCCGAGCGCTACCGAGATGCGGTCGAGGTGGCCGTCGAGCAGAGCCTCGTCGACCAGATGGTGGCCGCCACCGGCCGCGACCCGGGGTGGACTGCTCCCCCCGGCCCTGATCACTCGTCGAGGGCTCGGGGCGGGAACCCATCAGTCGCGTAGGTCATCTGCTCGTCAGTGATGACGTAACCCTCGTAGCCGGGGTGCTCGGCCAGCCAGCGGAGCCCGTCGACCCCCATCACGAACACGGTCGTGGCGTAGGCATCGGCAAAGGTGAGGTCAGGGCCGACCACGGTCGCGCTGAGCAGCCCGCTCGGTGGGGCGTCGGTGCGGGGATCGACGATGTGGTTGCCGCGCTCGTAGGTCGCCGAGGTGGCCAGGCCGACCTGCCCGCTCAGCTCGACCACCATGGCCAGCCGATCCGCTTCGAGGGGGTGGCGGATGCCGACCCGCCACGGCTTCCCCGGCGCAAAGTGCCCGCGCAGCGCGATGTCGCCTCCGGCGTTGATGCACAGATCGGTCGCCCCCGAGGCGGTCAGCATCTCGGCGGCACGCTCGGTGGCCCAGCCCTTGACCAGCCCGCTGGGGTCGACCTGGGTGCCGTTGGGGGCGTGCACCGCGTTGATGTCGAAGGCGCCGTAGCTGTCCTCGCGCACCTCGTCGCAGAGGCGCAGCACGTCTCGGATCTCGTCGCTGAGCTCGTCGAGGGTGAGCTCGCCCCGGGCCCAGCCCGTGATCGGCGAGTCGTCCCGGTAGGTGCTGAAGGTGGCGTCGACGTGGTGGAGCCATGCCACGACGTCACGCAGCGCGGACAGGGGCGCGTCACCGCCCCGGACGTCGATGCTGACCGCCATCCCCATCACGTGCTCGACGTGGTGGAGGCCGAACTGGCTCACCGGCCGGACGTCGCGCTGGCCATCAGGGGATCAGCCGACCGTGACGCCCTGGGCCCGAGCCTGGTCGAGAGCCGATTGCAATGACTGCGCGTAACCGTCGCTCGTGTAGGTGGCACCCGAGATCGTGTTGATGTTCGCGCTCTGCGCCTGCAGGGCCTCGGAGCGAAGCATCGGCACGGCCTGGCTGTTGATCCAGGTGCTGCGCGAGTGGCTGTTGGGCGACTGGAGGGCGACGACGTCGACGATGTGGCCGGCGGTGATGGTGACCTTGACCTGGACCGGGCCCCAACGGGTCTGGGCGGTGCCGCCGACGAAGCTGGTCGCCCCGCCGGTCGCGGGCTTGGCCGTGGTCGCCGGCGTCGACTTCGGCGCCGTGGTGGCACTGCCGGCGGGCTTCTTGGCCGCCGTGGCCGGGGTCGTGGCGGCTGGGGTTGTGGCCGCCGGGGTGGTGGCGGCGGGTGCCTGGGCGCCCGTGGCCGCGCTGGACAGGGAGCTGGAGCCGAGGGCGATGTTGCTCGCTCCGGCGTGATCGGCGGCGGCCAGGTAGGCGGTCAGCATCCCGGTGGCGCTGATGCTGGCGGCCAGGGCGGCCATTCGGCTGCGATGGGCGGCGTGGCGGCGCTTGCCCGAGGCGGTGGTGGTGGTAGAGCGCTTCGCGACAGAGCGAGCAGGGGCCGATGCCTTGCGGCGGGCCTGGAGCTCGGCGATGCGATCCAGCTGCTCTCGGGTCGGGGCGTCGAGGAGCTGACCGGGGCGGGGCGGGGGGTACATCGCGGTCATGACGTCATCGAACACCGTCACGGTCGGAGCGACCTGAACCGGAGTTGAGGATCTGTTCAGAACTGCGGGACCGCTCAGCGGCCAGGCCAGTGATCCGCAGGGCCGCCGCGTAGGAACCAGCGACGGCGGCCAGCACGATGAACAGCACGAAGGCCCGGCTCCCGGCGTCGGTGCCCATGAGGTAGGCGTGCAGCCCGCCGAAGGCGACGGCCGGGATGGAGACCAGGTGGAGCGTGTGCCACACCGCTCGCGACATGCGGCTGCGGACGCGCCGCCAGGCCGTGACGCTGGCGATGGCGATGCCGTAGAACCCGAGCACTCCCAGCGTCACGGCCAAGGTGCTGTCCGTCGACGTCCCGGGAACGAGCACGTCGACGAGGCCGTAACCGAGGTCGGCGAAGATCACGGCGAGCATGTGGATGGCGGTGAAGGCCAGGGCCAACCCACCAAGCCAGTTGTGCAGGTCGAGCCACCAGGCAGGGCGCAGCCGCTTGCCCGTCTGGCGGGCCGAGAACAGGAAGCCGAAGACCAGCGACCCGACGGCGAGTGCGGTCGCGACGAGCCCGGTCGAGCGCGACACGTACCACCAGAGCTCAGTCAACTGTTGGGCCTCCTCGACCGCTTCCAACTCCAGCCTAGGGATCTCTCCTTCAGCGCCGGGTCGGACCATGGTCAAGGTTCGGCCAGAAAAGTCGTGCGCCGGGATCGTTGGGTCGATCGGCAGCGGTCAGCGCCGCAGATCGACCCAACGCGGCCTGTGGGGTGGCTGGTGACCGGGTCCCAGGCGCCGTAGCGGTGAGAATGCGGCGTGTTCCCGCGGGTGGTCTCAGTGCTGGTCGTCGTCGCCCTCGGCGCGCTCGCCGGCTGTGCTGGTGCTGCCGGCGATGCAGGTGTTGCCGAGCGGTCACCGGGTGGACCGCAGCCCAGCATCGCGGGCGCCGATGGGTCGAGCTCGGTGACGTCGACCACCGTGGTCTCCTTCGGCACGAAGGCACCGCGGATCGTGCGCGGCGCGGTGGCGATCGTCGGTGACTCGCTGACGGCGCAGTCGACCAACGCGCTGCGCGCCGGCCTGGCCGAGGAGGGCTGGAAGCCCGTCACGATCGACGCCGAGCGGAATCGGCGCATCGTGGTCGGCTCCGGGCCGGGCGAGCCCAAGGCGGGCCGCTCGGTGGTGAAGGCGCTCAAGGCATCGGGCACCGACCCTCACACCTGGATCGTCGCCCTCGGGACCAACGACGTGCTGGCGGCCGCCGACGACACCCAGGTCCGAGCGCTCGTCATGGCGATGCTCGATGCCATCGGACCCGGCCACCGCATCGTGTGGGTCGACGTGTACCTCGGTCAGCAGCAGGCCGCCACGACGCGGTGGAACCGGATGCTGCGCGAGATCGCCAGCGAACGAACCGACCTGGTTCTGGCCCCCTGGTCGGCGGTGGCCTACACCGAGGGGATCCTCATCGACGACCAGATCCATCCCACGGTGGACGGCCAAGCAGCGTTTGCCATCACGGCCGTCAACGGAGCCGAGCAGGCCGCCGCCCGGCCCTGAGGCTCGGTGAGGTTGGGTCTGAGCGCCGGGTGCCGGGCCGCGGGTCTCAGACCCAGCCTCCGGCGAAGGCAACGAACTGGCCGGTCGTGAAGCGGCTGGTCCCATCGACGAAGGGCGCGGCGAAGTAGGCCAGTTCGTCGAGGGTGCCGAGCCGCCCCATCGGCACCTGGGCCTCGACCCGAGCCCGGCCTTCGGGATCCTCGGCGCGGTTGGCCCTCAAGAACTCAGGGAAGTCCATGAAGTTGGTGCCGACCGCGTTGACCTGGACGTTGCGGTCGACGACCTCGGCGGCCACGTTGCGAACGAGCATGTTGGCGCCCGCCCGGGCCGACGAGTACAGCGGCGCCCCTGGCGTGGGCCGGGCGCCGGCGGCGCTGGTGAAGACCAGGACCTGGCCGTCGCGCTGGTCGACCATCACCGGGACCACCGTGCGCAGGAAGTGGTACGGCGCCTCGATGCAGCCGACGAGCACGGTGTGGAGGTCGTCGACGGTCGAACGCAGGAAGCGGCCGACGGCGATGCGTCCGGTGAAGGCGGTGGCGGCATCGATCCGTCCGAACCGATCGAGCGCGGCCTGGACGAGCCGTTGCGAGGACTCGGGCTTGGCAAGGTCGCGGACCTCGGTCACCACTTCGACTGCTGCGCCGAGGGCCTCGAGCTCGTCGACGAGCCCGGAGGCTGGATCGCCGATGACGAGGTCGTGCCCGCGCTGTGCGAGCAGGCGGGCGAGGTTGGGGCCGACGTAGCCGGCGGCGTCACTGACCAGGGCGATGCGGCGGGGCATGGGGCGACCGTAGCGAGTGCAGGTCGTAGCGAGGGGCGGCAGATCGTGTTCGTTGTGTTCGCGTCGGGCAGACTCGGGGGGTGGGTGGACGTCAGGGGGGTTGTCGCTGATGGTGACCGAAGACGAGATGCTGGCCTTGATCGGCTACCGCTTCCCCGGTGGCGCGTACCGCATCGAGCACTGGGAGAGCTGGCTGCTCAACAACTGCACGGGAGCCGAGCCGCGGTCCGACGGCCTCGTGCACCCGATCGCGCTGTTCCACGTACCGATCCTCGGTAGCGGCATCACCATCACCAAGCTGTTCGAGCTCGGTGGCGCGACCGGAGCAGGGTCGGTGGGGCTGGAGAGCTACGACTGGGAGTACTTTTCGCCGCTTCGGGAGGACGTCGAGTACCGGATCGATGGCGGCATCACCGAGGTCGAGCGCCGCGTCGCCGACACCGGGCAGGTCTACGACGCGGTGGCCTTCAGCATCGAGCTGTTCGACGGCGACGCACTGGTGGCCCGGGTGACCAATCGTTGGCGGTTCAGGAGGACGGCATGAGCGAGGGAGCGAGCGGCGCGATGAACGTGCAGGTCGGCGACGAGATCCCGCCGTGGGAGATGCCCTTCGTCGATCCGGCCCGGATGCGCACGATGGCGGCGATCCTGCGCGACCCGTATCCGGTGCACTGGGACCGAACATCCAACGAGCGCCTCGGCATGGGTGGCCGGGTGATCAACCAGGGTCCGTTGAACCTCAGCTACCTGGTCAACATGCTCCACGCCTGGGCCGGCCCCACGTGCGTGCGCCGCCTGACCGTCAGCTTCGGGCGGCCGGTGCTCGACGAGGACAGCGTCACGGCGCGCGGGCGCGTGCTGTCGGTGGACGAGGTGGATGGCGAGCGGCGGGCGACGTGCGAGCTTCGCCTGATGCGCGGCGACGAGGTCGTGGTGTCGGGGACGGCCGTGGTCGCAGTCGGTGTCACCTCTGACGTCACGATCGACTGATCGCGACGGGCCAACCCCGTCGTCCAAGTGGATGAGGTGGACTGAGGTCGCTCAGCGTCTGCGTCTCGACGTTGTCGTAGAGCAGCAACGTCGCGACGCAAAGCGCCGAGACGGCCCGCAACATGCAGGCAGGACCGCTGGCTATCGCTCCCGCCGGGCCACCGCCTGGGCCAGCTCGGTGCGGTTGGCAAGGTCGAGCTTGGCGAACACGTGGGCCAGGTGGGTCTTCACCGTGCCGGCCGAGATGTAGAGCCGCTCGCCGATGAGGCGGTTCGACAGCCCCGTGGCCGCCAGCGCCACCACGTGCTCCTCGGTGGGCGTGAGGCTGTCCCAACCGCTGGCCGGCCGTCGCCGTTCACCGCGGGCTCGGCGTACGTAGGCCAACGCGTCGCCGAGCGTGAGCGCGGCGCCCTCGGTCAGCGCGGCGATGCGGGCCTCCTCATCGAGGTCCTCGCCGATGGCGACGCGATGGTGTTCGGCCCAGCGGTGCACGAGCGTCGCCTTGAGCTCGAGCCGGCCCGCCTCGGCATCGCGCACCCCCCAGATCCGGTGGGCCTCGACGGCGTGCCCCCGGCGGCCGGCCAGCACCCCCAGCACCTCCAAGGCATCGAGCCGCTCCAGGGCCAGGCCGTAGTGGTCGAGCAGTTGAAGCGACTGGTGGGCGAGCCGCTCGGCGTCGCCGAGGTCGATGGTGGAGGGTCGGCCGTCAGTGGCGGCCGAGTCGATGGCGACCATCGTCGACAGCAGGTCCAGCACCGCACCGTCGGCGTCCATCCCCAGCGCAACAGCGGCACGGCCTCGCTCGATCCGAGCCGACGCGCCTTCGAAGTCGCCGCACTGCAGCGCCACCCAGGCGCCCACCATCAGCGGCTTCACCACGACCGCCGGTTCGCGGGCTTCGATGACGTCGATGGCACCCGAGAAGGCGGCCTCGGCCGCCACCAGGTCACCGGTCATGGCCTGAA
>JBBRTJ010000018.1:0-43963 GCA_038244535.1 Acidimicrobiales bacterium
TCCTGCTGGTCAACCCCATCCACGCCGTGCCCCTCACGCTGCCGATCGAGCCGTGCCCTTACTTCGCCTGGAGCCGCCTGTTCCGCTACCCGCTGTACCTGCGCGTCGAGGAGATCCCCGGAGCCGACCTGCACGGCGAGCGCATCTCGGCGCTGGCCACCCAGGGGCGGGTCCTTTCGAAGCTGCCTCTGCTCGACCGCACCGCCATGGCCCGCCTCAAGATCGAGGCGTTCGGGATGCTGTTCACGCACTTCGAGGAACATGCCGGCGACGCCGAGCGCACCTCGTTCCTGGCTCACCTCCGCAAGGAGGGCGAGTCGCTGTTGCGCTTCGCCACCTACTGCGCCCTAGCCGAGGTCCATGGCGCCGACTACTGGCGGTGGCCCGACGAGTTGCGGCACCCGTCGGCGCCCGCAGTCGCCCGCTTCCGAGAGAGCGCCACCCGCCGGATCCGCTTCTACCAGTGGCTCCAGTGGGAGACAGCCCGCCAGCTCGACGATGCCTCGAGCAGCATCACGCTCATCACCGACCTCGCCGTGGGCTTCGACGCCAGTGGGGCGGACGCCTGGATGTTCCAGGACCTCCTCGCCATCGGCTGTCGGGTCGGTGCCCCGCCGGACACCTTCAACCAGCTCGGTCAGGACTGGGGCCTACCTCCGTTCGTGCCGTGGCTGCTGCGCAAGGCGCGCTACGAGCCCTACATCGCCACGCTCAGGGCCTGCCTGGCCAACGGCGGTGTGCGCATCGACCACGTGATGGGCCTGTTTCGGTTGTGGTGGGTGCCGCCCGACGCCGGCCCGGCCGCCGGCGGCTACGTGCGCTACCCGTCATCTGACCTGCTCGACCTGCTTGCGCTCGAGGCGCATCGCGCCGGCGCCTTCGTCGTGGGCGAGGACCTCGGCACCGTCGAGCCCGAGGTCCGCGACGAGCTGCTCAGCCGAGGGGTGCTGTCGTACCGGGTGCTCTGGTTCGAAGACGATCCCATCAAGGCGTTCCCTCGCCAGGCCATAGCCGCCGCCGGCACCCATGACCTGTCGACCGTCGCCGGGACGTGGAGCGGCAGCGACGCGGCGATGAAGGAGGAGCTCGGGCTCCCCGGAGCGGCCGAAGAAGGCCAGTTCCTGCGCCACCGGCTGAACGAGGTGACCGGCCTGCCCCCAGGCACGGCACCCGAGCGCGTGGTGCAGGCCGTCCACGAGGCCCTCGCTCGCGTCCCTGCACTGCTCACCACCGTCACGCTCGAAGACTCGGCGGTGATGGAGGCCCGGGTGAACCTTCCCGGCACGATCGACGAGTACCCGAACTGGCGGGTGCCGCTGTCCATCAGCCTCGACGACCTCATGACGTCGCCGACCGCACTGGCCCTGGCCGCGATCATGCAAGCGGCCTGCGAACCGCGGCCCGCGGCTCGCTAGCTTCCCGGGATGGCCGCGCTCATCGAAGGACTCCCGCTCTGGTACGCCCAGACGAACGCCTGGATCATCGCTCCCGATGGACCGGGAGGCGAGTGCGTCCTTGTTGACGCCCCACCCGCGCCGGAAGCGATCCTCGAGCGCCTCACCCACCACGGGCTCAAGCTGGTGGCGCTGCTCACCACGCACGGCCACATCGACCACGTCGGCGGCATCGGCTCGGTGGTGCACTCGCTCGCCAACGGTCCCGAGATCGCTGTGCGGATCCACGATCGCGACCGGCACATGCTGCTCGACCCGATCAGCGCGAGCGGCTCGTTCGCGACCTACCTCGAAGGCCTTGACCTGCGTCCGCCCGAGCTGCTCGAGGGCATCGACGACGGCGAGGTGATCCGCGGCGCGGGCATGACCTTCACTGCGCTGCACACCCCGGGCCACACCCAAGGGTCGGTGTGCTTCGAGCTGCGCATAGACGGTGAGCGCCCGATCCTGTTCTCCGGCGATCACCTGTTCGCCGGCTCCATCGGGCGGACCGACCTCCCGGGCGGCAGCCACGATCAGCTCATGGAGTCGATGGCGGACAAGATCCTCCCGATGGCCGACGACGTGGCCGTGCTCCCGGGTCATGGCCAGACCACGACCATCGGCTGGGAGCGCAAGACCAACCCGTTCCTCGTCGAGCTGGTGCAGCGGGGCGGTCGCTGGTAGCGATCTCGCTGCTCGGTGTCCCAGGTGGGGGTCGAACCCACACGTCCTTGCGAACCGCCGGGTTTGAGCCGGCGCTGTCTGCCAGTTCCAGCACTGGGACCGTCGGTCCGAGGGCTCGACGCCCGGGACGGGCGCAACTGTAGGTGACCTGCCGCGCCCTACTCATCGGTAACCGCCGCGACCCGGCTATCGGACGTAACCTCGCCGTCACTCGCGGACGATCAACCCCGCGGGCCCGTCGTCGAGAGGGGTTGTTCGGAGTCCATGCTTGCCTTCACCTTCCCCGGCCAAGGGTCGCAACGGCCTGGCATGGGACGCCCGTGGGCCGACCACGATTCGTGGGAGCTGGTCGACGAGGCGTCGGCTGTCGCTCAGCGCGACCTGGCCCGGCTGCTGCTCGACGCCGACGCCGATGAGCTGAAGGACACCCGCAACGCACAGCTCACGACGTTCGTCAGCAGCCTGATGGTGCTCGACGCCGCCGAGCGCCTGGGTCTCGATGCTGCGTTCTGCGCCGGGCACAGCCTCGGCGAGTACACGGCCCTCGTCGCCAACGGTGCGCTCAGCCTCGAAGAGGGCGTCCGCCTGGTCTGCGAGCGCAGCGATGCCATGCACCTGGCCGGAATCGAGCAACCAGGGACGATGGCGGCCGTGCTGGGCCTCGACGACGAGGAGGTCGAGGTCGCCTGCCGGCGGGCCGATCACGACGTGTGGGTGGCCAACTTCAACGCCCCCGGACAGGTGGTCATCGCCGGCTCTGCCGAGGGTGTGGCCGCCGCGGCCGTCGTGGCCAAGGAGATCGGCGCGAAGAAGGTCATGGCGCTGCCCGTGTCGGGGGCGTTCCACACGCCGTACATGGCCGCGGCTCGCGACCGCCTGCGCAAGGCGATCGCCGACGCCAACCCGCGCGACACCGAGATCCCCATCGTGTCCAACGTCGATGCCCGCCCCCACGACAAGGGCACCGAGTGGGCGAGCCTGCTGTCGGCGCAGCTCACGTCGCCCGTGCGATGGAAGCACTGCCTGCTGACGCTGGCATCGCTCGGCGTCACCGAGCTCGTCGAGCTCGGTCCCGGAGGCGTGCTCACCGGCATGGCCAAGCGCACCGTCGACGGTGCCCGCACCATCTCGGTCTCCACCCCCGACGACCTCGACAAGCTCATCGAGTTCGTCAACAGCGGGCGCACGCTGTCGCTGGCCCCCATGGAGGGCGAGCACCTGTTCGCCACTGAGCGCCTTGTGGTCAGCCCCGCCGCCGGCGTGTTCACCCCTGCCGGTCTGCGCACCGGCTCCATCATCGACGTGGGCAGCGTCGTCGGTCACGTCGGCGAGCACGAGGTTCGTTCGCCGTTCACCGGGGTGCTGCAAGACCTCATCGCCGTGGCTGGCGAGCGCGTCACGATGCGCCAACCCATCGCCTGGCTGAGGACGGCCTGACGTGCCCGCCGTGCCCGCCGGGCTGCGCGGTGGTGTGATCACCGGCTGGGGCGCTGCGCTTCCCCCGAACGTGGTCACGAACCACGACCTCGAGCGTCGGATCGACACGAACCACGACTGGATCGTCGAGCGCACCGGCATCCACGAGCGCCACGTGGGCGGCATGACGAGCGACCTGTCCGTCGAGGCCGGTCGACAGGCCATCGAACGGTCCGGGATCGATCCGAGGTCGATCGAGGCCGTGGTGCTGGCCACCACCACCCCCGACCAGACCGTCCCCGCCACCTCGGCTGTGGTGCAGGATCGGCTCGGGCTGCGCTGTGGGGCATTCGACGTGAACGCCGCCTGCTCGGGGTTCATGTATGCGTTGGTCACCGCGCACGGGCTCATCTCGAGCGGCGCCGGTCCCATCCTCGTCATCGGCACCGACTCGCTGTCGCGCATCACCGACTGGGACGACCGGGGCACCGCGATCCTGTTCGCCGACGGAAGCGGGGCGGTGGTCCTCGAGCCGACGCCGGGTCCCGGCCAGCTCCTGGCCTGGGACTTCGATGCCGACGGCTCGGCCCAACACCTCCTCTACGCCGACGTCGGTGGCTTCATCCACATGGATGGCAAGGAGGTGTTCCGCCGGGCGGTGCGGATCATGGTCGACTCGGGCGAAAAGACCATGAAGCACGCCGGTGTCACCGCCGACGACATCGCGCTGGTCGTGCCCCACCAGGCCAACACCCGCATCATCAGCGCCGCGTGCAACCGGCTCGGCATCGGACCCGATCGCACCTCGACCGTGCTGCACCGAACCGGCAACACCTCGGCCGGGTCCATCCCCCTGGCCCTCGCCGACGCCCTCGACAACGGGCGGGTCAAAGACGGCGACCTCGTGCTGCTGGTCGGCTTCGGGGCCGGCATGACTGCCGCGAGCGCGCTGCTTCGCTGGGGTGGAACGGGGTCATGAGCGCCGGTGACGTCACCATGGGCGGGGCCGCGCCCACGGGTCGAGTCGTCTTGATCACGGGTGGCTCGCGTGGCATCGGACTGGCCATCGCCCAGCGCTTCGCCGTGCTGGGCGACCGGGTGGCCGTCACCTACCTGACCACACCTCCTCCCGCGGGCCTCCTCGGCGTGCGGTGCGACGTCACCTCGGTGGCCGATGTCGACCGTGCCTTCAGCGAAGTCGAGGCTGCATTCGGTCCGGTCGAGATCATGGTGTCCAACGCCGGGGTCACCAAGGACGGGCTGCTGCTGCGCATGTCCGAGGACGACTTCACGAGCGTCATCGACGCCAACCTCACCGCCGCGTACCGGGTGGCCAAGCGCGCCGCCGGCCCGATGCTCAGGCTGCGCCGCGGCCGGATGATCTTCCTGTCGTCGGTGGTCGGCCTGCTCGGATCGGCGGGCCAGGCCAACTACGCAGCCTCCAAGGCTGGCCTCGTCGGTCTGGCCCGATCGCTGGCCCGCGAGCTTGCCAGCCGGTCCATCACCGTCAACGTGGTGGCCCCCGGACCGGTGGCCACTGACATGACCGCGGCCCTGTCCGACGAGCGCCAGAGCGCCCTGTCGGCAGCCGTACCGCTCGGCCGCTTCGCCACCACCGACGAGGTGGCCGGCGTGGTGGCCTTTCTCGCCTCTGCCGATGCCGCCTACATCACCGGGGCCGTGATCCCGGTTGACGGCGGTCTTGGCATGGGACACTGACACCACCAACGCTGAGGAGAACTTTCTGTGGACGATCAACTGTTCGCTCGCTTCAAGAAGTGCGCCGTCGAGGTGCTCTCGGTCGACGAATCGGCCGTGGTGCTCGACGCCAAGTTCGGCGACGACCTCGATGCCGACAGCCTCGACTTGGTCGAGCTCGTCATGGCGCTCGAGGAGGAGTTCGGCATCACCGTGCCCGAAGAGGACCTCGACGGCGTGCAGACGGTGGGCCAGGCCTACGAGCTCGTCACCAACAAGCTCGGATGACCAGCGCTCGCATCGGGCGACGGGTTGCCGTCACCGGCATCGGCGTCGTCGCCCCGTGCGGGATGGGTGTCGATGCGTTCTGGAACGGTCTCCTTGCGCCGCCGCCGGTCGGCCGCCTCCGCGAGATCGAGGGCTGGGACCCGTCGCCCTGGTTCGCCAACCCCAAAGAGTCACGGCGGGCCGACCGCTTTCAGCAGATCGCCATGGCCGCCGCCGCTGAGGCGCTGCTCGCCAGCGGCGATCCCCTCGGCGACCCCGCCCGCAAGGGCGTCCTCATCGCCACCGGCGTGGGCGGGCTCCACGCCATCGAGGACCAGGTCGAGATCAGGCTCGACAAGGGCGATCGGCGGGTGTCTCCGTTCCTCGTGCCGATGATGATGGCCAACGCCGCCAGTGCCGCCGTCTCGATGCGCTACGGGTGGCAGGGCCCGTGCGAGACGATCACCACGGCGTGCGCCGCGTCGAACCACGGCATTGGCTACGCCGCCAACCTCATCCGGTGGGGCAAGGTCGACGCCATGCTGGCCGGCGGGGCCGAGAGCTCGGTCACGCTCACCGCCATCGCCGGGTTCTCGAACATGACGGCGATGACCTCGAGCGGCATCTCCCGTCCGTTCGACGTCGACCGGGACGGGTTCGTGCTGGCCGAGGCCGCCGCCGTGCTGCTCCTCGAGGAGCTCGAATCGGCCCGCGCTCGTGGGGCCACGATCTTTGGCGAGATCCTGGGTGCTGCGAGCACCGCTGACGCCTTCCACATCACCGCACCATCGCCGGGGGGCGTGGGGGCCGCACGCTGCATGGAGGTGGCCCTGGCCGACGCCGAACTGTCACCGGCCGACATCGCCCACGTCAACGCCCACGGCACGTCCACGCCGCTCAACGACGCCGCCGAGGCCGAGGCGATCACCAAGGTGTTCGGCACGCCGGGACCCCCGGTCACTTCGATCAAGGGCGTCACGGGGCACTCGCTCGGCGCGGCCGGTGCGGTCGAGGCAGTCGCCGTGCTGCTGTCGATGGCACGGCGTCAGCTCCCGCCGACCGCCGGCACCACCACCGTCGATCCCGCCATGTCGATCGACGTCGTGCTGGCCGGACCCCGGGACTGGGAGCCCGGCCCCACCATCTCGAACAACTTCGGCTTCGGTGGCCACAACGGCACCCTCGTGATCGGTCCCCCACCGGCCTGAAGCTCGGCCCCGAGTTCCACGCCGCGGTGAGCGCCGTCGTCGGCGCCGTGCCCGCAGGTGAGGTGGTCACCTACGGCGAGGTCGCCCGCGAAGCCGGCTACCCACGCCAGGCCCGCGCTGTCGGCAACCTGCTGGCCGCCGATTCCGGCGGCCTCCCCTGGTGGCGAGTGGTGACCGCCACGGGCCGTCTCGTTCCCGGCGCCGAGGCCGACCACGCCCGCCGCCTGTGCGCTGAAGGCGTCGTGCTCCGCGATCCCACCCACGTCCACATGACCCCGGCGCCGAGTCGCTCGTCGTCGGCGGGTGGCTCGATGCGGACCACGTGACCATGATGAACGGGTTCGACGGCGTGGAACGACGAGCCTCGCGTGCCCGTCAGGTGTTGACGAGGACGAACATCAAGTCGCACTCGCAGGCGACCTTGCCGTCGACCGAGGCCGTGCCATGGCCCTTGCCGGCGCGAGCCGACATGCGGCCGAGCTCGATCACGAGCTCAAGGGTGTCGCCAGGTACCACCTGGCGACGGAACCGGGCGCCGTCGATGCCACCGAACAGCGGGAGCTTGCCGGCGAAGCGCTCGTCGGTGAGCACAGCCATGGCGCCGAGCTGGGCGATCGACTCGGCCATGAGCACACCAGGCAGGGTGGGTCGGCCCGGGAAGTGACCGGGGAAGAACCACTCGTCACCACTCAGGTGCCAGCGACCGACGGCTCGCTCGCCGGGGACGAGCTCGACGAGCTCGTCGACGAAGAGGAACGGCGGCCGGTGTGGCAGGACGTCGATGGGCAGCGGCAGGCTCACTGACCGAGGGCCTTGAGCAGGTTCGTGGGCGTGTCGGCCGGGCTGACCTTGTACCAGGTCTGCTCGATCAGACCCTTGGCGTCGATCAGGAACGCGGAGCGCACGATGCCCATGTACTTCTTGCCGTACATCGACTTCTCGGCCCACACCGAGTACGCCTCGGCCGCAACGTGGTCGGGGTCGGAGAGCAGCGGGAACCCGAGCACGTACTTGGTGTCGAACTTGGCCAGCGCGGCCGGCTTGTCGGGGCTGATGCCGATGATCGCAGTGTCGCCGATGTCGCCGGCGATGTCTCGCAGGCCGCACGACTGCGCCGTGCAGCCCGGCGTGTCGGCCTTCGGGTAGAAGTACACGAGCGCCTTGCGACCCTTGAACGACGACAGCTCGACGGGCTCGCCGTGCTGGTCGAGCAGTTCGACGGCTGGGGCCTTGTCACCGGGCTTGAGCATGGCGGCACGGTAGCCCCAGGCCCAGCAGTGACGCAGGCTTCAGCCGGACATCGGGAAGATGAGCTCCTCGTGGGCCGTCTCGGCGATTGCGGCCTCCATGTCGATCGGGAACCAGGTCTCGGCGGCCTGGAGCGCGGTGCGCAGCACGTTCACGTCGCCCGGGGTGCAGAACGCCTGCACGCCCGGGACCGTCAGGGCGAAGCGCACGCCGCGGGAGACCTCGTGGTGGCCGACGTACGGCTCGTACCAGGTGGTGGCGTGGCGCTCGGTCTCAGGCCCTGTGCCCCATGGGCGGGCGGCGGCGGCCTTGATGGCCATCACCCCGAGGTCGCGCTCGGCGGCCAGCTCGAGCAGCGCTTCGGCGTCGCTGCGGTACTGCGGGTCGGCCCACAGGCGCGGGTTGACGGGGAACATCACCGTGTCGAGGTCGTAGCGGCGGACCGCTTCGGCCTGGGCGCGGGGCGTCTCGAGCTCGTGGCCGGTCACGCCGACGAAGCGGGTCAGGCCCTCGTCACGCGCGGTCAAGATCGTCATGAACGCACTGTGGCGGCGATCGAGCTCGGCCAGGCTCGTCAGCGCATGCACCTGGTACAGGTCGAAGCGGCTGCAGCCGAGCAGCGTGAGGCTCTCCTCCAACTGCGCCCGCACGCCATCGGGTTGCGTGCGCAACGTCTTGCACGCCACGAACAGGCGGTCGCGCACCGCAGGCACGAGCGGGCCGACGAGGCGCTGCGCGTCGCCGTACTGCGGTGCGATGTCGAGGTGGTTGACGCCAGCGGCCAAAGCGAGATCGAAGGCGGCCTTGGTCTCATCGGGGTTGGAACGCCCGAACGCGGCGGCGCCCAGGATGGCAATGGACGAGTGGTGCTCGGTGCGGCCGAGGCGACGAGTCTCCATGGCCGCAACCTACGCCGATCGGCCAGGATCAGGCCCGTGCAACCACTCGTGATCGAGGCGGCCCTCAACGGTGCCACCACCAAGGCCCGCAACCCCAACGTGCCCCGCTCGCCCGCCGAGGTGACGGCGGACGCCATGAGGTGCATCGCCGCAGGGGCCACGATCGTGCACTCCCACACCGACGATGCCGTGGTCGGGGGCTCCACCCTCCACGACCACCGCGCGTACCTCGAGGCGTGGCAGCCCGTGCTCGACGCCCACCCCGAGGTGCTGCTCTACCCGACCATGCCCAGCGGTTCCGGACCGCTCCCGTTGGGCGGGGCCTCGATCGAGGAGCGCTACGCCCACGTCGAGGCCTTGTGGCAGGCGGGCGCGCTGCGGATGGCACTGGCCGACCCTGGCACCTTTGCCGTCGCCGGCGTCCGCCCGGACGGCCGGCCGTCAACAGGCCGCCACCTGTACGAGAACACCGCCGCCGACGTCGCCTGGATGTTCGCGTGGTGCGCGGAGCGCGACCTGCCGGTGAGCCTCAGCATCTTTGAGCCCGGGTTCCTGCGCCTCGCCTTGGCCCACCACCAAGCGGGCACGCTGCCGGGCAAGGCCCGGATCCTGCTGTACTTCGGTGGTCCCCGATCCTTGTTCGGCCTGCCGCCGACGGTCACCTCTCTCGACGCCTACGTCGCCATGCTCGACGAGACCGGGCTGACCTGGGCGGTGGGCGTGCCCGGCGGCGACGTGGTCGGCTGTGGCCTGGCGGCGGCGGCCATCGAACGCGGCGGCCACGTGCGCGTCGGCCTCGAGGACTACGAGCCCGCCACCTCGGACCGCCCCGCGATGCCCACGAACGCGTCGCTCGTGCGCGAGGTCGTCCACCTGGCCGAAGGCCTCGGCCGCGGGCTGGTGACCTCAGCGCACGGCGCCGGCTCAGCTTGAGGCATTGGCCACCCTGTACATCGAAAGGTGGTCGCCGGAGCGCAGGAACACTCGTCCGTCAACGACAGCCAGCCGTTCATTCTCGGGCTGCAGCTGATCTTGGCCGCCGAACTGCTTCAGGTGGACACCCGTGACCGCGTCGAGCAGATCGGGCTCACTCTGGCAGGACGATCAACGTCGAGCAGCCGTCACCACCCGGCACCGACCAACGCCGCTGACCAGTCCGGCTGTCAGAGGGGGCTTGGCCGATTGGCCCGTCAGGGTTCGTTGCTCGCGGCTCGGCTCCGCCAGACGAGCAGCGCGGCAACCACCGCTCCGGCGACGACGGCGAGCCCGAGCGGCACGAGCAGTCCGACACCGAGGCCCGAGCCGCTGCCCTGATCACCAGAGGACGCCGCGCGCGCCCCGCCAGCTACGCCGACCGGTGCAGGGTCGGCTGTTGCGCTGGGGACCGTGGGAAGGTTGGTGCCCGGACGAGTGGCCGCCGACGTCGTGGCAGTGGTCGTGGTGCTCTCGGTGCTCGTCGTCGCATCGGTCGAAGGCGGGGACGAGGCACCGGACGGGGCGGTGGGAGCCGCCGCGATGACGGTCGTGCTCGACGTGGCGGTTCGGGGCAGGGTCGTCGCCGCCCGGGAGGGCGTGGGGCGCGGCGCGGAGGTGGTGGGGAGCACCACGGTCGTCGGGGGCGACACCACGGTCGTGGTGGCTGCGGTCGTCGGTGGCGCCACCGTGGTGGTCGTGGCCACTGTGGTCGTCGTCGGGAGAGGCGCTTGGACGACCACCGAGCCGGACATGCCTGCCCCGTGGAACACGCAGACGTAGGTGAACGTGCCCACCGCGGCGAAGGTGCGGCTGAACCTGGGGTTGTTGTGGAGATCACCCGAGTCGAAGGCGCCACCGGTGACGGTGTGGTGCCCCACGCCGCCGTAGCTCCAGGTGACCGTGTCGCCCTGCTGCACGACGACCGTTGCCGGCGTGAACGCCCCGAAAGGAGAACCTGCGAGGTCGGACACGACCACGCCTGCGGAGGCCGCCGAGGCGCTGGCGGCCCACGGCCGGGTCATGACGAGTGCCAGCGCGGCCACGGCCACGACGACCGCGACCACCCGCCCCCTCGACTTCGTGGGGGAAGCGACCAGGCGGCGATCCGTTCTCACACGATGTGCCGCGGCACGCTCCCCTGTCGGCTTCATGACCGTCCCTACGAACGAAGCCCCTGAACGGACTGCTCGGGCGGCACGATACCTTCGCCGCGATCGTCGAGGAGAGCAGGTTGCGGCCACCAGATCGACGCTGAGCGCCGGGAGCGCCGATGTCGACCGGGATGGGAAGGACGCCCTGACGCCCACCCGCCGGCCACGGACCGAGCGGCCGACCGGTGCGCCCTCAGCCGACGGTGCGCCGGGGCAGGCCATGGCCGAAGAAGCCGCCCTTGGGACGGGCGTGGGCGTGGTAGTGGTCGGGGATCTGGCGCATGTGATCGTCGACGTAGTGCTCGAAGGTGAAGTGGCGCTCGACCACGATCGCCAACCGGGCGTGCAGCTCGTCCTTGACCTCGGGCGGTGGCGCGTTGTCGTGCACCTTCCACACGACCATGGGGACCGAGCAGATCTCGCACTCGGCGATCCAGCACAGGTCGTCCTCGTGGAACCACTCGGTCAGGCGGGCTGCCTCGCAGAGGTCGCAGTGCACAGCGGTCATGACCGGTTGCCTAGCACCTGGGGCCACACGCGGCGAAGGGACCCCGGGGCAGGGGTCCCTTCGCCGGATCGAGACGAGCGGTCAGATCAGAGCTTCACGTCAGCAGGGATGAGCACCGTGTCGATGATGTGGATCACACCGTTGCTCGCCATCACATCGGCGGTGGTGACGGTGGCCTTGTCGACCATGACCTTGCCGCCACTTACGGCGATCATGAGCTCGGAGCCCTCGAGGGACTTGACCATGCCGGGCTTGATGTCGGCCGAGGTCACCTTGCCGGCGACCACGTGATAGGTCAGCACCTTGGTCAGCGCTTCCTTGTTGGCCAGGAGCTTCGCCAGCGTGGCGGCATCGACCTTGGCGAAGGCCGCGTCAGTGGGGGCGAACACCGTGAACGGCCCCGGGCCCTTCAGCGTGTCGATGAGCCCGGCGGCCGTGAGTGCGGTGGCGAGGGTCTTGAACTGACCGGCGGCGACGGCGGTGTCGACGATGTCCTTCGGTCCAGCGACCGTGGTGACCGCGGCGGGGGCCGTGGTGGTCGCAGGCTTCGACGTCGAGCTGCTGCTGCCGCAGGCGGCGAGCAGCGAGCCGGCGACGAGAACAGGGACGAGGGTGAGAAGGGCGGTGCGACTGCGCATGGGGATCTCCTTGAGATGGTTCCCGACCGAAGCCGGATCGAGCGGGACGGGCTCGACACCTTCTCTCCGGAGCCGTAGCCCGTTTAGTGCTCAACAATTGGAGTGCCGTTCGTCACAGTTGTTTCAGTCGACGGCGTCGATGGCGGTGCGCACCTCGGCGACGTACCCGGCCACGGCATCGGGACCACCGTCGAGCAGCCGGCGCATCACCGAGGCACCCTGGATGACGCCATCGGCCACCTGCACCGCCTCGGCAGCCTGCGCGGCGTTGGACACCCCCACACCGACCAGCACCGGGAGATCGGTGATCGCCTTGAGCCGGGCGGCCATGGTCACGGCACTGGCGGCCAGCGCCGAGCGTTCGCCCGTCACGCCGAGCAGACCGACTGCGTACACGAAGCCACGTGAGCGGGCACAGATGCGAGGCAGGCGCTCGTCGGGCGCCGTCGGCGCGGCCAGCAGGATCGTCTCGACGCCCGCGGCATCGGCGGCTTTGCACCACGGGCCGGCCTCCTCGAGGGGCAGGTCAGGCAGGATGCAGCCGGCGATGCCGGCCCGGGCCAGCATCGCTGCGAAGCGCTCGTGCCCGGCTCGGAAGGCGAGGTTGTAGTACGTCATCACGGCGAGCGGAACGTCGACGTCGAGGGAGGGCACCTCGTCGAGGATCGACTGTGGCGTCGCCCCCGCATCAAGGGCCTGCTGGCTCGCCTCTTGGATCACCGGCCCGTCCATCACCGGGTCGGAGAACGGGATGCCGATCTCGATGGCGTCGGCACCGGAGGCGACCGCGGCGCGGATGGCGTCGGTCCAGCCCTTCACGCCGCCGGTCACGTACGGCACGAGGAGCTTGCGGCCAGTGGCCCGCTGGGCTCGTAGCGATGCCTCCATCGCCCCGGGCGCGTGGGTGGCGACGACGACGGTGCTCACGCTCCCAGCACGTCCATCATCTGCGCGACGTCCTTGTCGCCCCGACCGCTCAGGTTGACGAGCACCGTGCGGCCCCGCAGCTCGGGCGCGGCCCGGACGACCCACGCGATGGCATGGGCCGGCTCCAGCGCCGGGATGATGCCCTCCATGTGGCTGAGGAGCTGGAACGCCTCGATCACCTCGGCATCGTTGACGGCCTCGTAGCGGGCCCGCCCAATGGTGGCGAGGTGGCTGTGCTCGGGTCCGACACCGGGGTAGTCGAGGCCGGCCGAGATGGAGTGCGCCTCGAGCACCTGGCCCGCCTCGTCCTGCATGAGGAAGCTCTTCATGCCGTGCACCACCCCTGGCACGCCCCGCCCGATGGCCGCGCCGCCGGCGGGTTCGACACCGACCAGCTCGGCGTCGGTGTCGACGAACCCGCTGAAGATGCCAGCCGCGTTGGACCCGCCGCCCACGCAGGCCACCACGACGTCGGGGTCGAGCCCCGCGAGCAGTTCGCGGCACTGGGGCCGGGCCTCGTCGCCGATCACCCGGTGGAGCTCGCGCACCATCCAGGGGTAGGGGTGGGGGCCCATCACCGAGCCGAGGCAGTAGTGGGTGGTCTCGACGGTCGCGACCCAGTCGCGCATCGCCTCGTTGACCGCATCTTTGAGGGTGCGGCTGCCGCTGCTCACGGGCTCGACTTCGGCACCGAGCAGCTTCATGCGAAACACGTTGAGCGCCTGGCGGGCCACGTCGACCTCGCCCATGTACACCTTGCACTCAAGACCGAGCCACGCCGCGGCGGTCGCCGAGGCCACTCCGTGCTGGCCGGCCCCCGTCTCGGCCACGATCCGCTTCTTACCCATCCGCTTGGCCAGCAGGGCCTGGCCCAGCACGTTGTTGATCTTGTGGCTGCCCGTGTGGTTGAGGTCCTCGCGCTTGAGCAGCAGCCGCAGGCCGAGACGCTCGCCCAAGCGATGGCACTCGGTGACGGGCGAGGGCCGACCCGCGTAGTTCCGCAGCGCGTCATCCAGCTCGGCCCGGAAGACCGGGTCAGCCCAGGCGTCGCGGAACGCAGCCTCGAGCTCGAAGCAGGCGGGCACCAGCGTCTCGGGGACGAAGCGGCCACCGAAGTCCCCGAAACGCCCCTCGGGCGTCGGCTCGGCCATCAGCGACATCTACTCGTCCTCCCAGTCGTAGGGCAGCTCGTCGGGTCCGACGTAGGTCTCGCGACGGGCGGCCCGGGCGGCGTCGATGAACGCCTTGAGCTTCACAGGATCCTTGCGCCCCGGACGGCGCTCGACACCACTGGAGACGTCGACGCCCCACGGCTTCACGCGGGCGATGGCGGTGGCGACGTTGGCCGGCGTCAGTCCACCCGCGAGCAGGATCCGGCAGTCGGCCGGAGCGGCGTCGACGAGGCCCCAGTCAAAGACAAGGCCCGAACCTGGCGTGGGCGCATCGACCATCACCACGTCGGCCCCCCACTGATCGGCTCGGGCCAAGTCGTCGGAGCCGGCGGCGAACACCTGGATCACGTAGCCGACCTGGCGCCGCACCATCTGGCACGTCTCGGGTGACTCGTGGCCGTGGAGCTGAGCGGCCCGCAACCCGGCGGTGTGGCACTGGTCGATCACCCGCTCAGGTAGGTCGTCGCGGAACACGCCGACGGTCAGGATCTCGGGCGGCAGGCGACGGACGATGTCACGCACGCCGAGGGCGGCGATCTGGCGCGGGGACGGCGCGAAGATGAACCCGACAGCGTCCGCGCCAAGGGCGACGGCGAGCAGTGCGTCCTCCTCGTTGGTGATGCCACAGATCTTGACGAACACCTAGCGACTCCTCGAGCCGTCAGCTCGCAGCCGACTCGTCGAGGGGTCCACGGGCGGCATCCTACGGTTCGGTCCCCACCGAACCGGGAGCATTGCCCCAGGCGGCGGGGGCGCGCTCAGCCGCCGTCGACCTCGGGCGCGGCCACCCCGACCTGGTCGGCCGTGACGCTGATGATCTGTCGCCGATCACCGGTGGGGTCTTCGGTGGACTGCAGGGTGAACGGCGCGGGAGGCAGGGCCTTGCGGGCGATCGTCACCACGTGGGAGTAGGAGATCGGTGCCTTCGTGCAGGTGCCCTTGGGCGTGGTGACCTCGACGATGGGGTAGACGAGGTGGGCGGGGATGTTGATCACGACCCGTCGCAGCCTGACCGCGTCGCAGCCGCCGACCTCGGCGGTGAAGCGGGCGACCACCGACGTGCCGAGGTTCGACGGGGGCTTGCCATCGGAGAACGGCCAGGCGCCGGCAAGAGCCTCGACCGTGCCGGCGAACGCCACGAGTGGCTCGGCGCCACGAGCGTGCGCCCCCTGGCGAACGAGGTTCCACCCGGGACCCGAGACCGCCGGCGAGGTCGGGCCCGCGCTGCCGCACCCGGCCACCACCGCGGCGCCGGCCGCAGCGGCAACGAACCATCTCGCCCTGGTCGGGGCCGCCGCTCGAGGCGGTCGCCCGTCACGCATCGATCAGGCGCCCGTGGTTGACGTCGTCGTAGGCCGCCAGATCGAGGAAGCCGTGACCGCAGTAGTTGAACAAGATCACGCTCTCCTCCCCCGTCTCCTTGGCGGCGAGCGCCTCGTCGATGGCGGCCCGGATGCCGTGGCCGGCCTCCGGCGCGGGCAGCTTGCCCTCGACCTTGGCGAACAGCTTGGCCGCCTCGAACACCTTGCTCTGCGGGTAGGCCACCGCCTCCATGCGACCGGTCTTGACGAGGTTCGAGATGATCGGGGCGTCGCCGTGGTAGCGGAGCCCACCGGCATGGATCGTCGGCGGCATGAAGTCGTGCCCGAGGGTGTACATGGGCAGCAACGGGGTCATGCCCGCGGTGTCACCGAAGTCGTAGTCGAAGCGGCCCGCAGTGAGCGTCGGGCAGCTCGACGGCTCGACGGCCATGAGGCGCACGGCGGCGTCCTCGACGAACGGCAGGGCGATGCCACCGAGGTTGGAGCCGCCCCCACAGGGCGCGATCACGACGTCGGGCCGGAGCTCGCCGGCCATGGCCAGCTGCTCGCGGGCCTCCAGCCCGATCAGGGTCTGGTGCAACAGGACGTGGTTGAGCACCGAACCGAGCGCGTAGTGCGTGTCGGCCCTGCCGGCGGCGTCGCGCACCGCATCGGAGATCGCCATGCCGAGCGAGCCCGGCGACGACGGGTCGTCAACCGGCGACGGCACGCACTGCGCTCCCCAGGTCTCCATCATGATGCGGCGGTAGGGCTTCGAGTCGAAGCTGGTGCGCACCATGTACACCTTGCACTCGAGGTCGTACTGGGCGCAGGCGAACGCCAAAGCGGTGCCCCACTGGCCCGCGCCGGTCTCGGTCGTCAGCCGCTTGATGCCCTCCTTCGCGTTGTAGAACGCCTGCGGCACCGCGGTGTTCGGCTTGTGGGAGCCAGCCGGCGAGCCCGACTCGTCCTTGTAGTAGATGCGCGCCGGCGTGCCCAGGGCCTGCTCGAGGCGGCGGGCGCGCACGAGCGGTGTCGGCCTCCAGAGGCGCAAGACGTCGAGGACCTCGCCGGGGATGTCGATCCAGGGATCGGTCGACACCTCCTGCATGATCAGCGCCATCGGGAACAGGGGGGCCAGGTCGTCGGGGCCGACAGGCTCGCGTGTGCCCGGGTGCAGGGCCGGCTGGAGTGGCTCGACCAGACGGGGCAACACGTTGAACCAGGCGGTCGGGAGCTTCTCGGCGGCGAGGTGGAAGTGCATCAGGAACGTCCCTTCAACTGGCGGATGGTGAGAGCGGGATCGCGAGCCGTGACCAGGGTTTCGCCGACGAGCACGGCGTCGTAGCCCGCAGCCCGCAGCGCGGCGGCGTCGGCGGCACCGCGCACACCAGACTCGGCGACCTTGACGACGCCGTGAGGGATCGCCTCGGCCATGCGCACCGCCCGGGCGTGGTCGACCTCGAAGGTGACGAGGTCGCGCTGGTTGACCCCGACGAGCGTGGCCCCAACGGCCACGGCGACCTCGAGCTCGGGCTCGTCGTGCACCTCGACCAGGACGTCGAGACCGATCTCGACCGCGAGCTCGTGCAGCTCGGCGAGCTCGGCGGCACCGAGGGCAGCCGCGATGAGCAGCACGCAGTCGGCCCCCATGAGCCGGGCGTCGGCGACGTCGAGGGGGCCGACGGTGAAGTCCTTTCTGAGCACCGGCAACATGACGGCGGAGCGAGCCGCCTGAAGGTCGGCGGCCGACCCGCCGAAGAACTCGGCGTCGGTCAGCACGGACAGGCACGCGGCTCCCCCAACCTCGTACCGCTGCGCCAGCGCGGCCGGATCAAGCCTGACGTTGAGATCGCCCTTGGACGGCGAGCGACGCTTGACCTCGGCGATCACCGCCAGTTCGTGGCTGCTCGCGACCCGCAACGCCTCAGCGAACCCTCGCGCCGGTGCGGCCTGCAGGGCGTCACTCAGGAGCGCCTCGAGATCCCGTTCGTCGAGGGCCGCAGCGGCGCGGTGAGCAGCCACGATCCGATCGAGGTAGGTGGCAGCCATGCGCCGTCGAAGCTACCCCGGAGCCCAGAGCGGGCCGAGGCGGGGCGACCCCTGTCTCAGAGGCCCTTGCCGGTGACCGGGGTGATGAAGGACAGCTCGGGTCGGCCGGCCAGGTGGGGGCCGATGAGCCCGCCGAGGGCCTTGAACGCATCGCCGTCCTGGTGGGTCTTCAAGGCCTCGTCGCTCTCGTAGAGCTCGTACATCCAGAGCACGTCGGCGTCGTTGGGATCGACGTGCAGCAGGTAGAGCAGGGTCCCCGGCTCGTCGGCGGTGGCGTCGATCGCCCCCTGGAGCCCGGCCGCCAGCGCGTCTCGCTCCCCCGGCTTGCACGGGATCTTCGCCCACACCGCAACCTTGGCCATCGTGTTCCCCCTCGGTCCCGGCCGCCCGACCGGGTGGCACCCGGCGACGCTAACCAGCGCCGCCATGTCACCATGAACCCATGGCCCGGGAGACGAACATCGTCGTGGTCGAGGACGATCCCGCCATCGCCGATCTGCTGGACCTGTACCTCCGTGACGCCGGTTATCGGGTGCTCCTGGCCAACGACGGGGAGCGGGGCCTCGACCTGGTCGACCAGCACGCCCCGGCCCTCGTGGTGCTCGACGTCGGGCTTCCCGGCATCGACGGGTTGGAGGTGTGCCGTCGCCTGCGCACGACATCGAACGTGCCCGTCGTGTTCCTGACGGCCCGGGACGGTGAGGTCGACCGCATCCTCGGGCTCGAGCTGGGGGCCGATGACTACGTGACCAAGCCGTTCTCTCCCCGTGAGCTCGTCGCCCGCGTCAAGGCGATCCTGCGGCGGTCCGACGACGCAGGAGCCGTCGCGAACCTTGCCGGTGCCGACACGTCCGTTCGCATCGTCGGTGGGGTCGAGGTCGACGCGGGACGCCGCGAGGCCAGGGTCGGCGGGAAGGCCGTCGCCCTCGCCACCCGAGAGTTCGACCTGCTCGCCTTCCTCGCTCGTCACGAGGGCATCGCGCTGAGCCGCCAGCAGCTGCTCGACAACGTGTGGGGACCCGACTGGTTCGGCGACGAGCGCACCGTCGACGTTCACGTCCGCCAGCTCCGCAAGAAGCTCGGCGAGGCGCTCCCACTCGCCACTGTCTGGGGCGTCGGCTACCGCCTCGGCTGACCGAGGCCTCGGCTTCCCCCACCCTCGGCTTGCTTCACGCCTCGGCTTGCTTCACGCCTCGGCTCCCTCACCCTCGGCTCCCCCACCCTCGGCTCCCCCACCCTCGGCTCGTCGCCAACTTGTGCGGCCAATGCCCGCAGAGGCCGCTTTGGCCGCACACGTTGGGCTGGCCGACAGTGCCGGGCTCACACAACCCTCATCGTGGCTTGGCATGCTGCACGGCGACATGACTCGCCGGATCGTCCTCGCCATCTTGGGCACGCTCGTGGCCGCGCTGCTGCTGGTCGGTGCCGGAACGCTCCTGCTCACCACCCTTCGCGCCCGCCAGGACACCAGGCGGGAGCTGGTGCAGCAGGTGACCGAGCTCGCCAACGGCTTGGAGACGATGACGGAACGGGGCCAGCCCCCCCGCCCCGGTGTCCTCAACGTGGTGGCCAAGGCGCTCAAGCTCAACGGCATCGCCGTGCTGTTCGTGGCCCAGAACGGCACAACCACCGGGACGCTGCCTCCTGGCATCGCCTTGACCGAGGCTCAGCTGGCGACGTTGAAGGTTGGGGGCACGGTCAGCGGGTTCGAGGGCAGCCTGGCCTTTGCCGGCGCCAGTGCCGAGACGGCCCGGGGCACGGCAATCGTGGTCGCGTCGCGCCGCGCCTCGAACGGCTTGCGGCCGGGCATCGGCTGGTTCCTGCTGTCGTCGGCGGTCGTGGTCGCGCTGGGCGCGGCGGTAGCCCTCTCCCTGAGCCGGCGCATCACCAGGCCACTGCGAGAAGCGACGCTCGCCACCCACCAGATCGCCGCGGGGGCGCTGGCCACGCGCCTCGTGGAACCGCCGACCAGCAGGCCCGACGAGCTGACCGACCTCGCGCAGTCGATCAACGCCATGGCCGAGGGACTCGAGCGCAGCAAGGGCCTCGAGCAGCAGTTCCTGCTGTCGATCAGCCACGACCTGCGCACCCCGCTCACCTCGATCCGGGGCTACGCCGAGGCGATCGCCGACGGCACCGCTCCTGATCACGAGCGCGCCGCGGCCGTCATCGTGCGCGAGGCCGAGCGGCTCGACCGCCTCGTGCGCGATCTGCTCGACCTCGCCCGACTCCAAGCCAAGACCTTCTCGTTCGAGCGGCGCCCGGTGGACCTCTCGGCCATCGCCGTCGAGGTCGTCGCCGCGTTTGGACCAGAGGCGGGACCGCTGTCGCTCGCCCTCGTCGCCCCAACCGCCGTCCCCGTCGTGGGTGACGCCGATCGTCTCGCCCAGGTCATCGGCAACCTCGTGCAGAACGCGCTGAAGTACGCCCGATCGGCGGTGACCATTGCGGTGAACGTCGACGGGCGCACCGCAGTCGTGCTGGTCGACGACGACGGCCCGGGCATCGCCGACGACGATCTCCCCCACGTGTTCGAACGGCTCTACGTGAGCCGTCGGGAACCGACGCGCGCTGAGAGCGGCTCGGGCCTCGGGCTGGCCATCGTGCGCGAACTGGTCGGGGCGATGGGCGGCTCGGTGAGCGCCGAACAGGCCCCCGGTAGTGGGGCGCGCATGGCCGTGCGCCTCCCCCTCGTCGTCGGCCTCCTCGGCCCCGTCAACCAGCCCTGACCACGCCCAAGCCGATCACGGCCGCCGTCGTCGCCGTCGCGCCCGATGACCACAGCCGCCGCCGGAGCAGGAGCAGAAGCCCCGACGCGGCCGCCGCCGGAGCCGGAGCAGAAGCCCCGCCGGAGCCGGGACTTGGGCGCTACTCGGTGGAGCCGGTGGCCTCAACGCGGGCGGCGACCATCGCCGTGCTCGCCGGGTCATCGGGTCCGAGGCCGACCTCGACGTCGTCGCCGGGGTCGACGGCGCGGGCGAGCACTGCCAGTGCTTGGTCGCCGGCAACGGATGTGACCCGGCCGACCACCTGATCGCCGCGCCGGACCGAGGCCCCGGCCCGCACGAGGGCCCCATCGGCGCCGGAGCCGAAGCGCAGCCGGCGCACCCGTCTGGGAACGTTGCCGCCGCGGCTGTCGATCCGCTCGACCAGCTCCTGACCCGTGTAACAGCCCTTCGTGAAGCTGGCCGCCACCGCCACCACCCCGCTCTCGGCCGGGATGGTCGACTCGTCGAGCTCGGCGCCGTTGGCGGGCCAGCCCGCCTCGACTCGAGCCTGCTCGTAGGCGGCCGAGCTGCCGGGCGCCACGCCCGTCACGAGCACGCCCGCCGATCCGGTCCCCCACCACGCCGTCACTGCTGCGAGCTGGTCGTTGATGGTCGTGTCCCAGACGTAGGCGCCCTCGTGCAGCGAGATCGTGGCCTTGGTGCGGATGAGGAAGCGCTGCAGGCGATCGCGCACCGCGGCACCCAAGCCCGGCTCGACATCGATGAGGTAGTGCTCGGCGATGGGCAAGGTGACGCGCACGAGGGCGACGACCTTGCCCGTCGGCTGCAGCAGGAAGGACCAGCGCGAGTCGAGGCGGCCCATGCCCTCGATGTCCTGGCTGAGCTGGCCGTGCAGGAACCGACGAGCGTCGGCGCCTTCCACCACCACCACGTCGCGGGCCACGATGAAGTCGGTCATGCGTCGGTTCCTGCCTCTGCTCGTCGAGCGGTCATGCGTCGTGCGGCCGGGATGGCGGCCAGCAGCGCAGCAGCCTTGTTGCGGCACTCGAGGTCCTCCATCGCCGGCTCGCTGTCGGCCACGATGCCGGCACCGGCCTGCAGCGCGGCCCCATCGGGCCCGATGAACATCGTGCGGATGGCGATGGCGGTGTCGAGGTTGCCGCTGAAGTCGACGTAGCCGACGACCCCCGCGTACGGCCCGCGCTTGGTCGGCTCGAGATCGTCGATGATCTCCATCGCCCGCACCTTCGGCGCTCCACTGACCGTGCCCGCCGGCAGCGTGGCCCGCAGCACGTCGATCGGTCCGAGCCCGGGCTTCAGGTCGCCCGACACCTGTGAGGTGAGGTGCATCACGTGGCTGTAGCGCTCGAGCGTGAGCAGCTCGTCGACCTTGACCGTGCCGAACGACGCCACCCGGCCCACGTCGTTGCGGGCGAGGTCGACGAGCATGATGTGCTCGGCGATCTCCTTGGGGTGCTCGCGCAGCTCGGCGGCCATGCGGCGGTCGTCTTCGTCGGAACGACCCCGCCGGCGGGTGCCGGCGATGGGCCGGCTGACGACCTTGCCCCCGAGGAGCTGCACCATCGGCTCGGGTGACGACCCCACGATGGTCACCCCGGGATGGCGCAGGAAGTACATGTACGGGCTGGGGTTGACCTGGCGCAGCACGCGGTAGACGTCGAACGGCTCAGCCTGCAGGTCGACGTCGTAGCGCTGGCTCAGCACCACCTGGAAGATGTCGCCGGCCACGATGTGCTCCTTGGCGACCTGGACGGCAGCTTGGTAGGCGCCCGACCCCATCACGGAGCGGGCCTCGGGCAGCGGATCGGAGGGATCAGGCGGTTCGACGGCGACATAGGGCAGCGGCCGGCCAAGGTCGGCCACGGTCACGTCGATGCGAGCAAGTGCGGCGTCGTAGGCGGCGTCGACCTCGGCCTCGGACAGGCCGAGCACGGGGACGCTCTCGACCAGGCTGACCCGCTGACGCCAGTGGTCGAAGGCGGCGAGGCTGCCGATGACGGACAGCACCGCGTCGGGCAGGTGCCGGTCGTCGGGCGGCACGTTGGGCAGGTGCTCGACCTCACGCACGACGTCGTATCCGAGGTACCCGAGGACGCCTCCCTGCAGCGGCGGCAGCTCAGGGATCGAGGGCGCCCGGTAGACGGCCAGGAGCGCTTCGAGGGCGGCGAGGATGCCGCTGTCGCGGGGAACCTCGGCGGCCAGCGTCCCCTCGACGCTCACCACGCCGTTGCGCAGCTCGAGCGTGGCGCTCGGGTTGCGGCCGACGAAGGAGAAGCGGGCCCAGCGCTCGGCGTGCTCGACCGATTCGAGCAGGAAGCCGGGGCCGTCGCCGACGAGCTTGGTGAAGGCCGCGACGGGCGTCTCGAGATCGGCAAGGAGCTCGCACCACACGGGCACCACGGTGTGCTCGCGCGCCATGGCGCGTACGTCGTCACGGCTGACTCGGGGAGCGATCCGGTTGGTACCGCGGTGGTTCACGCTCACGCAGCGTCACCGGCGCCGAACTGGCGGAAGAAGCAGCTGTGGTGGCCGGTGTGGCAGGCACCCTGGCCGTCCTGGTCGACGACGAGCAGCAGGACGTCGCCGTCGCAGTCGTAGCTGGCCGAGCGCACCCACTGGACCTCGCCCGACGTGTCGCCCTTGCGCCACACCTCTTGGCGGCTGCGGCTCCAGAACACCGTGCGGCCCTCGGCCAGCGTCAGGCCCAGTGTCTCGGCGCTCATCCACGCCATCATCAGCACTTGGCCGGTCGAGGCCTCCTGCACGATGGCCGGCACGAGGCCATTGGCGTCGAACCGGATGCTGTCGAGCTGCTCGGGTGTCGCGTCGATCGTGGCGCCTGCGGGCATGGCGGGCAGCCTACGGTCAGAAGCCCGGTGCGGCCGCCGGGTTCGCGGTGGCGGTGCTGGCCGTGACGCCGTAGATGACCACTGGGGCCCCATCGGGCACGGTCGTGAACGCGTCGTCGGCATCGGCCTTGCTCAGGCGGATGCAGCCGTCGCTGCCGGGTTCGGCCGGCACGACGGGCGCACCGTGGACGGCCCACCCGCGATCGAAGTAGAGCGGCCGGTACAGCGTGCCGCGAGGGGCCGCGACAAGGCCGTCGACGCGCCGCAGCACCGTGAACGTCCCCAGCGGAGTGACCGCACTGGCCGGGGTCCCCGAGCGGTCGGTGAACGTGCGCCCCGAACCGGTCGACGCGTTGAGGATGGCCACGGTGCCGTCCCGGCTCACCAGGAAGGCGAGCTGTCGATCGACATCGACTTCGATGTGGGGCCCGACGACCGACCGCGGTCCCGCTCCGGTGGGGGCGCCGAGGCGAGCAACGACCTCGGGGGTCGCCCGCCCGTCTCGCGCCAGCCCCTCGTGCTTCTGGAAGGCGATGACGGCCGAGGCCGTCGCCTCGCGGTAGCGGCCATCGGCGGGACCGGGCCGGTAGCCGAGCGCCGCGAGCCGTCGCTGCAGGACCGCAACGTCGTCGCCGGTGCTGCCGGCCTGCAGCGTGCCTTCGCTGGTCGCCCCCTCGACCGGTGCCGAGGTCGATGCTGACTGGGGCGCGACCAGGTCCCGGTAGGCAACCGCGAGCCCGGCCGAGGTCTGGGGTCCGTAGACCCCGTCAACGGTGACCTTCGCCGCCCGCTGCAGGGCCTCGATGGCCGCACGGGTGGCGGGGCCGAAGATGCCGTCGATCTGGCCGCGGTAGAAGCCGAGCTCGGTCATGACCGCTTGCAGCACCTCGACCGGTCGCGCCGCGCCGACCCCGGCGGCAACGAGCGCCTTGGCCGAGGCAGCATCCATCCGACCTGTGGCGGGCAGGCCCCCGTCACGCTGGAAGCTGGCGAGGGCCGACTCGGTCGAGCTCCCGAAGGTGGCGTCGACCACCCCTCGGTAGTAGCCGAGGCCACCGAGCACAGACTGCAGCGCGGCCACGACGACATCGGCCCCTGATCGGGGTGCTTGGCCGCCGGCTTCGACCTCGACCCCGGGGGCGACCCCGCTCCGTGAGGGCACCAAGCTCGAGGTCGTCACCGCCGCGCGCTCGTCGTCGAACCCGCACGACGTCACCGCGACGAGCGCGACGAGCACCGCGCCGACGAGTCGAGCGCGGCGCATCGACCGGGGCAGGCGGGACAGCACGGATGGGCAGGCTAGGGACCGATGCCGCCGCCGTCCGGTCGGGTCCCTCGCTGGGCTACAGGTACAGACCCGTTGAACCTTCGACCCGCTCGGCGGCCACGGCGTGCAGGTCGCGCTCGCGCAACATGATGAAGTCGTCGCCTTGCACCTCGACCTCGTAACGGTCGTCGGGACTGAAGAGCACTCGGTCACCAACCTCGGCGGCTCGGACGTTCTGACCGACCGCAACCACTTCGGCCCACACCAGTCGCTTGGCGACCTGCGCGGTCGCGGGGATCAGGATGCCGCCGCTCGTGCGGCGCTCGCCCTCGTCGCGCGAGAGCCTGACGAGCAACCGGTCGTTCAACATCTTGATCGGGAGCTTGTCGTCAGCACCGGTGGCCATGGGGCCGACGATACGTTCTCGCCCGTGACCGCTGGAACCGTGGTGTGGGTCGAGACCCACGATGGCCTCTCGCTCGAAGGCGAGCTCGTGCTCCCGGCCGGGGCAGTCGGCGGGGCGGTGATCCTCCATCCCCATCCGCTCTACGGGGGTGACCTGGCCAACCCCGTCGTGGCGGCGATGGCCCGAGGCTTCGCTGAGGCCGGCTTCGCCACGCTCCGGGTCAACTTCCGCGGCGTGGGCGCCTCGGACGGCGAGCACGGCGGTGGCGAGGCCGAGCGGCTCGACGCGGCCGGTGCCCTCGATCTGCTTGCCAGCGTCATCGCCGACGGTCCCCTGGTGCTGGCGGGCTACTCGTTCGGCGCCGACGTGGCGCTGGCCGTGGTCCACCCCCGCATCGAGGCGTGGCTGGCGGTCGCGCCGCCTCTGGCCGTGCTGCCGGCAACGTCGTGCATCGCGGCCCGGGACCACCGGCGCAAGGTGCTCCTCGTGCCCGAGCACGACCAGTTCGATCCACCCGCGCGCGTGGCCGAGCGGATCGAGGGCTGGGAGGCGACGACGGTCGAGATCGTCGCCATGGCCGACCACTTCTTGGGCGCGAGCACCGGCGCGGTGGCGGCGGCCGCCGCTCGCCTGGGCGCCTCGCTGGTCAGCTGACGGTGATGGGCACGGTGACGTCGGCCGGGTTGGGGGTCGACACCCAGATCAGCGATGCCGTGTAGGGCCCTGGCGCCAAGGTGAACGGACGCTGCTCGGTGATGCGATAGGTGACGGTGCCGCCGGCGAAGATGCGCTCGCACCGCATCACCTGGGTGAACGAGCGCCCAGTGCTCCAGCGATACACCTCGGCGCCACTTTGCTTCAGCACGACGTCCGCGGCTCGGCCATCTGCGAACACCAAGGTGATGGGCTGATCGGTGACGTTCTTCAAGCTGACGACCCAGGTCGTGCCCTTCCCCTGGGTGATGGCGGGCTCGGCTCTGACACCCGCTTGGAGCGACTCGGGGCCGACGAACTGGTCGAGGGGCGGGCAGAGGTCGCCCCTCACCGGCTCGCCGCCCTGGTCCGTCGGGACCGCGGTGGTCGTGACCCCCGCAGCTGGGTCGGTGACCCCGGGGATGCCGGCGTCGCCGGGGCTGGTGCGCTTGGCCGTGGTCGACGGCGTGCCCTGAGGCCCACCGTTGCTGTCGCAGCCGACGAGCAGCACGGCCGCGCCGATCGCCAGCACCGCGCCGGCTCGCCTCAGCGCACTCATGCCGGACGCACCGATACGCCCTGAGCCGCCAGTGCTGCCTTCGCCTCGGCCACCGTGTGCTCGCCGAAGTGAAAGATGCTGGCGGCCAGCACAGCGTCGGCCCCGCCCAGAAGGACACCGTCGGCGAGGTGCTCGAGGGTCCCGACGCCACCACTGGCGATGACCGGGACGTTGACCGCATCGCTGATCGCCCGCGTGAGGGCCAGGTCGAATCCGTCGCGGGTGCCGTCGCGGTCCATGGACGTGATGAGCAGCTCGCCGGCACCGAGGGCCACCGCTTGGCGGGCCCAGTCGACGGCGTCGAGACCGGTCGCGGTCCGGCCTCCGTGCACGACGACCTCCCAGCCCGGCCGGCCGTCAGACCAGGCCCTGGCATCGATCGCGCACACCACGCACTGCGCCCCGAACTCGGTGGCCAGCTCATCGATCAGTGCGGGACGCTGCACTGCCGAAGTGTTGACGCTGACCTTGTCGGCCCCGACACGAAGCAGGGCTCGGGCGTCGTCGACCGAGCGGATGCCTCCGCCGATCGTGAAGGGGATGAACACCTGCTCGGCGGTGCGACGGGCGACGTCGACCATCGTGTCGCGCCCGTCGCTCGACGCCGTGATGTCGAGGAAGACCAGCTCGTCGGCGCCTTCGGCGTCGTAGCGGGCGGCCAGCTCGACGGGGTCACCTGCGTCGCGCAGGCCCACGAAGTTGACGCCCTTCACCACTCGCCCCCCAGTGACGTCGAGGCAGGGGATCACCCGCGCGGTCCGCATCAGGCGGCGAACCTACCGGCCCACCAACGCAGCGAGGCCGTCACCGACGGTGAAGCGGCCCTCGTAGAGCGCCTTGCCCGTGATCGCCCCGGAGAGCCGGCGACCCTCGACGGCAAGGGCATCGAGAGCCCGCAGGTCGTCGAGGGTGCCCACACCACCGCTGGCGATCACCGCGATCGCGGTGCGGGCGAGCACCGACACCAACCCCTCGAGATCGGGGCCGGTGAGCATGCCGTCACGGCCGATCTCGGTGACGACGAGCGCGGCCACACCCACGCCCTCGAAGCGAGGCAGCACGTCGAGCACGCTGGCCCCGGCGCTGGCCAGCCAACCCCGCACCGCCACCTCGCCACTGCGGGCATCGAGGCCGACGGCGACGGGCTGGCGGGCTGCGATCGCCGCCACCAGGGCAGGGTCTTCGAGTGCGGCCGTGCCCAGCACGACGCGAGCGACGCCGGCATCGGCAAGGGCCGCGGCGGACGCCTCGGAGCGCACGCCACCGCCGCTCTGCACGCAGGCCCCGAGCGGACCGACGGCCGCCGCGACCGCGCCGACGACGGCCCGGTTGACCGGCTCGCCCGTGCGCGCCGCGTCGAGGTCGACGACGTGGATCCAGCGCGCCCCGGCAGTGGCGAAGCCGATGGCGACGGCCACCGGATCGTCGCCGTAGACGGTCTCGCGGTCGAAGTCACCCTGGGTCAGGCGCACGCAACGCCCGGCGCGCAGGTCGATGGCGGGGTAGAGATCCATGCGCTCGGTCAGCTGACGAGCTCGGGTGTCACGGCAACCCGCAGGAAGTTGTGCAGGAGCTGGAGCCCGGCGCGGCCGCTCTTTTCGGGGTGGAACTGGGTGGCGAACACGTTGCTGTGCCTGACCGCGGCAACGAGGCGCGTGCCGTAGTCGCAGGTCGCCGCGACATCGGCAGGGTCGGTGGGATCGGCCGCCAGCGAGTGCACGAAGTACAGCCACGGATCGATGCCGAGGTGGTCGAACATCGGGTCATCGGATCGTTGGACCTGCACCGTGTTCCACTGCATCTGCGGCCGCTTCACCCCGGGGGGGATCCAACGCACCACGCCGGGCACGATGCCGAGGCCACTGACGCCGGGCGACTCCTCCGAGCCGTCGAACAGCATCTGCATCCCGACGCAGATCCCGAGGAACGGGCGCCCCGAGTCGACGGCGGCGACGGCCGGGCCGTCGAGCCCGGCCGCCCGAAGCGCTTCCATGCAGCGCCCAAAGGCACCGACCCCGGGGAGCACGACGGCATCTGCGGTAGCAATGACACCCGGATCGGCCGTCAGCGCCGCGGTCGCGCCCACGAGCTCGAGGGCTTTGACCGCCGAGCGCAGGTTGCCGATGCCGTAGTCGAGGACCGCCACCCGCGGCGAGCGCTCGGTGACGAGCGGATCGGCGATCCAGCGGGACTCGACGGTCACAGCACGCCCTTGGTGGACGGCACGCCCGAACCCTCGACGCGAACGGCGTCGCGGAGGCACCGGGCCAGCCCCTTGAAGGCGGCCTCGACGATGTGGTGGACGTTGCGACCGCGCCGCAGCGTGACGTGGAGCGTGATGCCCGCCGCCATGGCGAACGAGGTGATGGCGTGCTCGGCCAGGCTCGGGTCGAAGGGTGGGTTGCCGAGCGGGATCGCCTCGGGCAGCTCGACGTCCCACACGACGAACGGCCGGCCCGAGAGATCGAGGGCGATCTCGACCAACGCCTCGTCGAGCGGGTACAGGCCGCTGGCGAAGCGGCGCACGCCGGCCTTGTCGCCGAGCGCCTCGCGGAAGGCCTCGCCGAGCACGATCGCGGTGTCCTCGACGGTGTGGTGGCTGTCGACGTGCAGGTCGCCGGTGGCGGTCACGACGAGGTCGAAGCCGCCGTGGCGCCCGATTTGGTCGAGCATGTGGTCGTAGAACGGCAGGCCCGTCGACACGCGGGGGGCCACCCCCGTGCCGTCGAGGTCGATGGTCACCTCGACGGTGGTCTCCTTGGTGGACCGCCGCTGGGTGGCCGTGCGGACACCGCTCATGCCAGCACCTCCGAGAGAGCATCGAGGAAGCGATCGTCTTCCTCGGTCGTGCCGATCGTGACCCGCAGGCACCCGCTCAACCGGGGCCAGCCGCTGCAGTCTCGGATGAGGACCGAGCGATCGAGGAGGCCCTGCCAGACCTGGCGACCCGGCACCGTGCGGGGCCGGAACAGGATGAAGTTGGCCGCCGACGGCCACACGTCGACCGGCAACACGGCCAGCCGTGCGGCCAGGCGCTCACGCTCGGCCACGATCCCGCCCACCCGGGCCTCCATCTCGTCGCTGAAGCGCAGCGCCAGGCAGCCGGCGAGCTGCTTGGCGGCGTCGAGGTGGTACGGCAGCGCGACCTTGTCGAGCTCGGCGACGAGCCAGCTCGGCCCGACGAGGTAGCCGAGGCGGGCCGCCGCCATCGACCACGTCTTCGAAAACGTCCGCGTGACGACCAGCGGCGTGTCCTCGTCGATCAGCTCGAGGGCCGACCATGGGGCGAACTGCCCGTAGGCCTCATCGACCACGACGATGCCCGGCGCGAGGTCGACGACATCGCGCACGAGCGCTTCGGGCTCGACCATGCCCGTGGGGTTGTTGGGCGAGCACAGGAACGCGATGATCGGGTCGTTGGCGGCGATGACCCTGCGCACCTCGGCGACGTCGAGGGTGAAGTCCCCACGGCGCTCACCCTCGGCCACCGTCGCACCAGTGAGCCGTGCGATGTGGCCGTGCAGCTGGTACGTCGGCTCGAACGTAGCCACCGTGCGCCCAGGCCCGGCGTAGGTGAGCAGCAGGGTCTGGAGCACCTCGTTGGAGCCGTTGGCCGCGAACACCTGAGTCGGTTCGACCCCGTGCAGCTCGGCGATGGCCGTGCGCAAGGCAGTGGCGGCGCGGTCGGGGTAGCGGTGCCACTCGAGACGGCTCAGCTCTGCCGCCAGTGCATCACGCCACGCAGCGGGCGGCGGGACGGCCGACTCATTGGTGTTGAGGCGGACCTCGACGTCGACCTGGGGCGAGTGGTAGCCCTCGAGGGCCGCGAGATCGTCGCGCACCGCGGGACGCCGGCGGCCGGGCACCGTACCGCTGCTCATGGCCCCACCCGGAGCCGCACCGACTCGGCATGAGCGGCGAGCCCCTCGGCCTCGGCGATGGCGAGCACGTGCGGCGCCACCGTTCGCAGTCCGGCCTCGCTGGCCGTGATGACGTGCACCTGCTTCAGGAAGTCCGTGACCGTGAGGGCCTGGCCGAACCGTGCAGAGCCGTACACGGGCAGCACGTGGCTGGGACCGGCGACGTAGTCGCCGACGCTGGCCGGTGACCACGGCCCGCAGAAGACCGCCCCGGCGTGGCGGACCAGGGCGACGAGCGGCTCTGGATCGGCCACGATCAGCTCGAGGTGCTCGGGGGCGATGGCGTTGGCCACCTCGATGGCGGCCTCGGGCCCGTCGACGACGACCGACCAACCCGACCGGGCGAACGTCGCCACGATGTCGTCGCGCCGGGGTGACCGCGCCACCAGGCGAACGATCTCGGACTCGATCGCATCGGCGACAGCCGGGTCCCAGGTGACCAGCCACGCCAGGCCGTCGGGGCCATGCTCGGCCTGGAGGATCACGTCGATCGCCGCGTAGGCCGGTGGGGCCGACCCATCGGCGACGACCACGACCTCGCTCGGACCGGTGAACGACGACGGCACCCCGACCAGGCCCTGGCCGGCCACCTCGCGCTTGGCCAGCGCGACGTAGACGTTGCCGGGACCGACGATCACGTCGACGGGATCGATGGTCTCGGTGCCGTACGCCATGGCGGCAATGGCCTGCGCTCCGCCGATGCGGTGGACCTCGTCGACCCCGGCGAGGGCCGCGGCGGCCAGCGTGGCGTCGGGCAGGTCGCCGGAGCGGTCCGGTGGTGCGCACAGCACGAGGCGCTCGACCCCGGCGACCCGAGCGGGCACCGCAGTCATGAGCACGGTCGACGGATACACGGCGCGCCCACCAGGGACGTACAAGCCGCCGCGGTCGACCGGGACGGACAGCGACCGAACCTCGACGCCCGACCGCTCGAACCGGTGCGCTGGGATCACCTGGCCTCGGTGGAAGGCGTCGATGGCGTCGCGAGCCGCCGTCAGCGCCTCGCGCAACGGGTCAGGGATCCGAGCGAGCGCGCCCTCGAGCTCCGCCGCTGAGACCCGGGTGACGGGCACGTCGACACGGTCGAAGCGGTTGGTGCAGGCCCGCACGGCCTCGTCACCACCGGCTCGCACCTCGGCCAGGATGGCCCGCACCGCCTCGACCGGACCGGCCGACACCGGCTCGGGCCGCGGCAGCGCCGACCGCAAAGGGCCACGAACGCCGCGCAGATCCAGCCGGGTGAGCATGAGGCGGCCGAGGCTACCGGCCAGGCTGAGGCCCTCCCGAACCGTTTGCGTGGACCAGACTCGCCCGATGTCACGCTCCGATGCCTCCGAGCTCGCCTCGCTGGCATCCACCGTGGCCGAGGTCGAGTCCCGCGTCGCGGCGATCGCCGCGCAGTACGACGGCACCGATCACGAGGCCATCATCGCCGCGCTCTACGAGGCGGAGCGCCTTCTGCGCAGCGCCCAACGGGCAGTGGTGGCGGCCGGCCGAGCGGTCCCCTGACGTTCGAGCCGGGCTGCAAAAGCAGAGCGACGGCCCCGAAGGGCCGTCGCTCGCGGCGACACCAGGCGGCGGATCCCGGCGTCGCTCTCAAACCAGGTGGCGGGAACCTGGTTAGGGGTTCAACTTTACTCCTGGGGTCGCGAAGTGCAAGCACCGACGCCAGTTCCTTGACAGGTCGCGCCCACCGCGGTCAGCGGGAGCGGGTCGGTACACGAGCCGACGGGCACAGATCAGCCAGGACGCACTCCTCGCACCGGGGCGTGCGGGCCAGGCACACCCGACGGCCGTGCAGGATTAATCGCAGGCTGAACCTGCCCCGCTCCTTGGCCGGGATCATGGCCCCGAGCTCGTGCTCGACCTTGACCGGATCAGTCTCGGTGGTGAGGCCGAGGCGAAGGGCAAGGCGCCCGACATGGGTGTCCACAGGCAGCCCGGGGAGGTCGAAGGCGACGCTGCGCACCACGTTGGCGGTCTTGCGCCCAACGCCCGGCAGCGTGACCAGGTCCTCGAGGCTGGTCGGCACCTCGCCGTCGAAGCGGTTCACGAGACCGTCGGCCATGCCGAGCAGGCTCCTGGTCTTGGCCTGGTAGAAGCCGGTCGACCGGATGAGGTCCTCGACCTCACCCGGGTCGGCATCGGCAAGGGCCCGAGGGTTTCGAAAACGGGCGAACAGCGCGGGTGTCACCTGGTTCACCCGAGCGTCCGTGCACTGAGCCGACAGGATCGTGGCGGCCAGCAGCTCGAAGGGGTTGGTGTGATCCAGCTCGCAGATCGCCTCGGGGTACTCGTCGACCAACCGCTCGGCCACCTGGCGGGCTCGACCCTTCGGCGTCCGCGGCGTACCCACCTCGGCACCCTACCGGCGGCCTCTCTGGCGGCCCGCCGTTACCCTGGCCCCGTGCTCCTCGAGATCAAGCGCCAGATGGAGGCGCGTGACATTGCGTCCGTCACCGAGCTCCTCGATGCGTCAGAGCGCGCCGATGGTCACCAAGCGCTCGCCGATCATCAGTGGCTCGACCTCGTCGAAGGGGGCCGACAGGGCTTTGCCGGTCTCGTCGCCTGGGAGCGAGGCCATGCCCATCCCGTGGCGTACGCGCAGGTGTCGAGGGGCAACGAGTCGTGGGGCCTCGAGCTCGTCATCGACCCGCACCATCGTTACGAGGCCAGCACCATCGGGCCTGAGCTCATCACGGCTGCTCTGGACGTGGTGCGCTCCGAGGGCGGCGGCCACGTCCACTGGTGGGTCTTTGAGCCGACGCCGTTCCACGAGCGCCTCGCCACCCAGGTCGGCCTGCACCCGGGGCGCATCCTGCTGCAGATGCGACGCCCGCTGCCCGTGGACCGGCCCTACACGTTGGCCACGAGATCGTTCGTCGTGGGCCAGGACGAACAGGCCTGGCTCGAGGTCAACAACCGTGCGTTCGCCGGCCACCCCGAGCAGGGCGGCTGGACGCTCGAGACGCTGCTGCTGCGCGAGAAGGAGCCTTGGTTCGACCCGCAGGGCTTCCTGCTCGCCGAGGAGGACGGCGTCCTGCTCGGGTCGTGCTGGACCAAGGTGCACGACGCCCGAGAGCCGGTGCTGGGCGAGATCTACGTGATCGGCGTGGACCCCGGCGCTCACGGGCGGGGCCTCGGCAAGGCGCTGACGCTGGCCGGCCTCGACTCGCTCCACCGCCGCGGCGTGGGCGTCGGCATGCTCTACGTCGACGCCGGCAACGACGCCGCGCTCGGCCTCTACCGGAACTTGGGGTTCACCGAGCACCGCCGCGATCGCGCCTTCGTCGGCGACGTCTGACCGGGCCTGGCCCGTCGGGGCCCCCGCATCACGTCAGACGGCGACGCCCACCAGACGCCCGATCGCCGCGCTGACGAACAGCGCGACCGCGCCGCCGACCAACACCCGGGCCACTGGTCGCCGCCACGGTGCGCCGCCGAGACGGGCCCCTACAAAACCGAGCAGCCCGAGGCCGATGAGGGTGACGAGCACCCCGATCGTGATGCGCCACGACGACGGCACGGCGGCCACGACAAGCACCGGTGGGAGCGCTCCGACGACGAAGGCCACCGCTGACGTGACCGCAGCCTGGCGAGGGTTGGCGAGCATGTTCGGGTCGAGCCCCAGCTCGTCACGGGCGTGGGTCGTCAGCGCGTCGGTGGCCGTGAGCTGACGAGCGACCTCGTGGGCCAGCGCGGCATCAAGACCTCGGCGCCGGTAGATCGCGGTCAGCTCGGCCAGCTCGGCCTCAGGCTCGTCGGCCAGCTCATGGTGTTCGCGATGGAGGTCGGCCCGCTCGGCATCGAGCTGGCTGCTCACCGACGAGTACTCGCCAACGGCCATCGACAGCGCGCCGGCGACCAGCGCGGCAACGCCGGCGGTGATCAGTGCCGAGCGGCTCACATCCGCGGCGGCGATGCCGATGAGGATCGCCGCGGTGGACAGCAGACCGTCGTTGGCGCCGAGGACGCCGGCGCGAAGCGGCCCCGAGAAGACTGACCGGTGCCGCTCGGTGATCGGACCTCCCATGCCCTCCACCCTAATGGGCGCCGGTTGCGGGCCCCGGGTGCGAACGCTGACAAGGCCGTGCTAGGCAGAGCCGATGTCAAGGACGACCGAGATCGACCTGCCCCGCTGGGACGTGAGCGGCCTCTACCCCTCTCCGGCCTCCCGTGAGTTCGTCGCCGCCCACGAGCTGCTCGGCGCCGACGTCACGAGGTTGACCGCGCTCTTCGACCAGTACGACGTGCGCGGGGGTGAGGCCCGCACGCCGACCGAGGCGGACCTCGCCGAGTTTGACGACGTGACCACGCAGTACAACGTGGTCAGCGCCGCCGTCGATCGGATCGGTGCCTACGTGTACGCCTTCGTGTCGACCGACAGCCGCAACGACGCCGCTCAAGGGCTGGCGTCGCAGCTCGACAAGCTCAACGCTGCGCTCGGGCAGCTCTCGACGCGCTACCGGGCCTGGGTCGCCATGTTCGGCGCCGAGCGCCTCGTGGCCGGCAGCGTCGTGGCAGCCGATCACGCCTACCCCCTTGACGTTGCCGCGCACGCGGCGACCCACCAGATGGACGAGGGCGAGGAGAGCCTCTACGCCGACCTGCACCTCACGGGCTCGAGCGCGTGGTACCGGCTGCACGGCGACATGACGAGCCAGCTCGAGGCCGACGTCCTGCTTCCCGACGGCACGACCGCGCACCTCCCGGTGACGGCGATCCGGGCGCTCGCCACCGACCCGGATCCCGCCACTCGTGAAGCGGCCTACCGGGCCGAGGTGACGGCGTGGGAGACCATCGCGGTTCCCCTTGCGGCGGCGTTGAACGCCATCAAGGGCGAGGCGCTGACCGTCAACACCCGCCGACGCTGGAGCGACCCCCTCGAGCCGATGCTCCACCACAACCACGTCGACCGGCCCACGCTCGACGCCATGACGGCGGCGGTCGTGGCGGCGCTGCCGGACTTCCGCCGCTACCTGCACACCAAGGCCCGTCTGCACGGCTACGACGGTGGCCTGCGCTGGTGGGACCTGGCCGCGCCGCTCCCCCAGGCCGGTCACGAGCTGAGCTGGGACGAGGGCTGCGCCCGCGTCCTCACCACCTTTTCGAGCTACTCCGACGACCTCGGCTCGATGGCCGACCGAGCGATGCAAGAGCGCTGGATCGACGTCGCTCCTCGGGCCGGCAAGCGCGGCGGAGCGTTTTGCATGTCGTTCTTCGATGATCGATCGCTCGTGCTGCTCAACTGGGACGGCTCGCTCGACGGCGTGCAGACACTGGCCCACGAGCTCGGCCACGCCTACCACAACGTCCAGCTCTCGATGCGCACGCCGCTGCAGAAGCAGGTGCCGATGGCGCTCGCCGAGACGGCGAGCATCTTCTGCGAGACCCTGTCGATGGACCACAACCTGGCCGCCGCGACCGGCACCGAGCGGCTGGGGCTGCTCGACATCGACCTGCAGAGCGCCTGCGCCGTCGTGGTCGACATCCACAGCCGGTTCCTGTTCGAGACCGAGGTGTTCCGGCGGCGCGCCGAACGGCCGCTGTCGGTGACCGAGCTGTGCGAGGCCATGACCGCCGCGCAGCGCCAGGCCTATGGCGACGGCCTCGACGAGGCATCCCTGCACCCGTACATGTGGGCGGTCAAGGGGCACTACTACAGCACCCACTACTACAACTGGCCCTACACCTACGGGCTGCTGTTCGGGCTCGGCCTGTTCGCCCGCTACCAGGACGATCCCGAGCGCTTCCGCATGGGCTACGACGACCTGCTGTCGGCGTGCGGCATGGCATCGGCGGCCGACCTCGGCGCCCGCTTCGGCATCGACGTCCGCTCGGCCGACTTCTGGACGGCCAGCCTTGACGTGCTCCGGGGCCGGATCGACGAGTTCGAACGGCTGGCCGCCGAGCACCTCTAGAACCCCTGGCCCCCGGCGCCACGGGCAGCTTGTGCGGCGAATGCGGCTGGGTGCCGCTTCCAGCGCACGAGTTGCCCGTGGGAGCCCCGGACGACGTTGGCACCGTGACGGGAGGTCCGTCCCCGCCTCGGGTCACGATCGTGCCGGCAAACCAGGCGACGTGGCAGGACCTGGAGGCGATCTTCGGCACGGCCGACCACCCGTGCCACTGCCAGTGCCAACGGCTCAAGGTCACCGGCTGGCGGTGGCGTGACACCAGCCTGGACGAACGGCTGGCCATGCACCGCACCGGCACGGCGTGCGGGAACCCGGACGCCACGCACACCACTGGCCTCATCGCCTACATGGACGATGAGCCGGTCGGCTGGGTCGCGGTCGAGCCGCGCACCGCGTACCCGAAGCTGCGCACCCTGCGCGTGCCATGGACCGGGCGCCACGAAGACAACGACGACGACGGGTTCACCGAGGTGAGTGCCCCCACCAAGCGCCACCGGGTCGTGCGAATCGACTTCGACGACCCGAGCCGTCGATAGCCTCTCCGGGTGACCACCCGCTACGAGCCTGATCGTGACGCGCTCGCTGCGCTGCTCCCCGGGCAACCCCGGTACCGCGTCGACCAGGTGTGGGACGGGTTGTACCGCCAGCTCACCGACCTCGACGAGCTGACCACGGTGCCCAAGGCGCTACGCGCCGAACTGGGCGCCGCGCTGCCGCTTGCCCTCGAGCTGCTCGACGAGCAGATGAGCGATGGTGGCGACACCGTGAAGCTGCTGTGGGGCCTCGATGGCGGCGCCCGCATCGAGACGGTGCTGATGCTGTACCCGGACCGCGCCACGGTGTGCGTGTCGAGCCAGGCCGGCTGCGCCATGGCCTGCGGCTTCTGCGCCACCGGCCAGGCCGGCTTCGAGCGCCACCTCACCACCGGTGAGATCGTCGAGCAGGTCGTGCGCGCCTCACAACGGGCCAAGGCCCTCGGCCGGCGGGTGTCGAACATCGTGTTCATGGGCATGGGGGAGCCGTTCGCCAACGAAGAGCGCACCTGGGCATCAGTCGAGCGCTTCCACGACGCCCTCGGCCTGTCGGCCCGCCACATCACGATCTCGACCGTCGGCATCGTGCCCGGCATCCTGCGCCTCGCCACGCGGCCGCTGCCGGTCAACCTTGCGGTGTCGCTGCACGCCGCCAACGACGGCCTTCGCGACCGGCTGGTGCCCATCAACAAGCGCTACCCGCTGGCGCAGCTCGAAGACGCCTGCCACACCTACGTCGCGGCCCGGCATCGGCGCCTGTCGTTCGAGTGGGCGCTGATCGATGGGGTCAACGACCGGCCGATGGACGCCATCGAGCTGGCCGTCATCTGCCGGCGCCTGCACGCCCACGTCAACCTGATCCCGCTCAACCCGACACCTGGCTACCTCGCCAAAGGCACCCCCGCCGCGGGCGTTCGGGCCTTTCGCGACCGGCTCGAGTACGAGGGCGTGAACGCCACCATCCGGCGCAACCGGGGCACCGACATCGCCGCGGCCTGCGGCCAGCTCGCCGCCGGCCACCCGGTCGTCCTGCGAGGTCGGTCAGCGGCTCACTGAAGCCTCACCGCGGCGCGAGTCACTCGTTGTCGACGTACTTGGGGTTGGCCACGAGAAGCTTGTCGCGCACGCTCGCTGCGACCACGGCGCGGACCTCGTCGTAGCGGTCGTCGAGGGCACCGCTGCGGATGGCGGCGGCCAGACCGGCATCGTCGGCGAACCCCAGCGAGGCGAGGCGGGCCTCGTGGTCGGCGGCCTGCTGTGGTCCGAGGGCGAGCTCACGCTCGACCATGGCGAGCACGTTGACGGCCACGCGGGCATGGAACTGGAGGCGGCCGGTGGTCGCGGCCATCACATCGCCTTCGAGCCACTCGCGCACGGCCTCGATGAGCTGGGCAGCAGTGGGAACGTCGTGCGGTTCGGTCATCGCGAGGCTCCGCCCGGCAGCAGCAGCAACAGGTCGTGCTCGTTCTCGCACACCCGCCGGCCGATGGCGGCCAGCTCGTGCGATCGGGCTGCTCCGGTCAGGTGCGAGTTGGCCTGCAGGATGCACATGATCCCCCACTTGAGCGTGCCGAGCGTCTCCCACCAGCGCACGACCTCGGGGTCGACGGTGGTGCCCGAGGCCTCGCCGTAGGCGTCGAACAGGTCGTGGTAGGCGCCGACCCCGGCGACGGGGAGCGGCGACCCGAACCGCCACGCCTTGACGCACAGCCAGCCCAGGTCCTCCATCGGGTCGCTCAGGTGGATCAGCTCCCAGTCGATCACCGCGCCCAGCCCAGAGGGGCCAACGATGATGTTGCCCATCCGGAAGTCGCCGTGGACCATGCACGTGCGGGTCCGGGGTGGTCGGTTGGCCTCGAGCCATCGGAAGCCGAGCTCGAACGCGGGGTGGGGCTGGCCGAGCTCGTCGAGCACGTCGCGGTAGCGCTGGACCTGGTCCTGCTCCTCGAGTCCCGTCACCAGCGTGGCGTCGATCGTGTGCAAGCGGGCCAGTGCCGCGCCGAGCTGAGCAGCAAGCACCGGCCGAGCGTCGGCGTACTCGGCGTCGCGCAGGATCTTGCGAGCGATGGTCTCGCCGGCGACGCGCTGGACGACCATGAACGGCGCGCCGAGCTGCTCGCCGGTACCCGACGCGGCCACGACCTCGGCGGTCGGGACACCAGCGCCATGTGCGACCCGCACCGCGGTGGCCTCCATTCCCATGTCACGATCGCTGCCCGAGCGCTGGCGCTGCAAGATCAGCTCGCGCCGGCCCAGAACGTCGACGGCGTCGAAGGCCCACGTCTCTCGTGATGCCCCACCCGACAGGCGTGTGAGCCCCAGGATCTCGGCGCCCCCGAGCACCGCGGAGAGCTGTTCGGCGAGCTGGTCTGGTCCCATTCGGGAGCGGACGCTATCCCTGCGCTCCGGGCCGGTCGCGATCGGTCTCGTCGCGGATGGCGCCGACGAGCTGCTCGAGGACGTCTTCGAGTGTGACCAGCCCGGCCGTGCGGGCGTCGCGATCGAGCACAAGCGCGACGTGGAGCCGGGAGCGGCGCATGGCCAGTAGGACGTCGTCGAGCGTGCGATCGGTGCTCACCAGGAGCATGCGGCGAATCGAGCGCAGGGGCAGCGCGAGGCCGCGGTCGCCATCAGGGACCGCCAACAGGTCCTTGGCGTGGATGTACCCCCGCACGTCGTCGATCCCACGGCCGACGACCGGGATCCGGGAGTGCCCTGAGGCGAGCAGCACCGCCTCGGCATCGGCCACCGTGACGGTGAGCGGCACCGTGACGATCGATCCCCGAGCGATCATCGCCGAAGACGCTGGGCGCGAGCCCAGCTCGATGGCGCGGGCCAGCAGCGCCTGCTCCTCGACGGCGATGAACCCGCCCTCGCCGGACTCGGTCACGATGCGCACCAGTTCCTCGGCGGTGGCTGCGCTCATGAGCTCGTCGCGACGCTCGACCCTCAGCAGGCGCAGGCCGAGTCCAGCCAGACCGTCCAACACCCGGATCAGTGGCCGAAAGAGGCCGACGAACAGCTCCATCGGACGTGACAGCAGCAGCAGCGAGCGCTCAGCCGACGCGATCGAGAGGTTCTTCGGGACCATCTCACCGAACACCGAGTGGAAGAAGACCACAACGAGCAGGGCCAACCCGTAGGCCAGAGGCCGGACGACCGAGTCGGGGAGCAGCTGGCCGGAAGCCGTCGCCGATTCGAAGAGCTGCTCGAGGTTCGGTTCGACCAGAGCGCCAAGGCCCAGCGAGGCCATGGTGATGCCGAGCTGGACGCCGGCGATCTGGTCCCCGAGCGACGACGTCGCTCGCAGGGCCCGTTGCGCAGCGCGGACGCCGGCCTCGGCCTGCGCCTCGATGACCGATCGGCGCGCCGCCACCAAAGCGAACTCGAACGCGACGAACACGGCGTTGGCGAACACGAGCAGCACGAGGCCGGCGAGAGCGACCGAGATCATCGCCAGCCCTGCTTCGGAGGCGCCGTGACCAGCACCTGGGCGATGCGATGGCGGTCCAAGGCCAGCACCTCGAACTGCCAGTCCTTCCACGACGTTTGCTCGCCCACCGCCGGGACCGAACCGAACAGCACGAGCAGGAACCCGGCCAGCGTCTCGAAGTCACCATCGGGGAGCCGGAGACCGGTCGCCTCCTCGAGCTCGTCAGGGCGCACTGTCCCCTCAACCGCGAGCACCCCACGAACACCGACGGCCTGCCCGCGAACCGTCGCCACGTCGAGATCGTGCTCGTCCTCGATCTCGCCGACGATCTCCTCGAGCACGTCTTCCAGCGTCACGATCCCGGCGGTGCCGCCATGTTCGTCGACGACGACGACGAGCTGGTTGCCGCTCTGGCGCATCTCGACCAGGAGCTGAGCGAGCGACACGGTCTCGGGAACGGCGACCACCGGGGCCAGGACCTCGGCGACCGAGGTGGCCGAGCGCACCTCGGGGGCGATGCGGAACACGTCCTTGGCCAGCACGACGCCGACCACGTCGTCGAGGTCGCCGTTGAACACCGGTAGCCGCGAGCACCCGCTCTCGACCGCGAGGCGGCGCAGGTCGTCGATGGTGGCCGTGATGGGCAAGGCGACGACGTCGAGTCTCGGCACCAGCGCGTCGGCCGCCACCTTGTCGGCGAATCGGATCGAGCGGGTGAGCAGGCGCGTGGCGTCGGGGGCGAGCGTCCCCTCGGCGCCGCTCGAGCGGATGAGCGAGCCGAGGTCGTCACGGGACCTGATGCGCTGCAGCTCGTCGGCCGGCTCGACGCCGAGCAGCCGGACGACGGCGTTGGCAGTGCCGTTGAGCAACGTGATGAACGGCCGAAAGATCGTGGCGAAGACCGCCAGCCCTGGGCCAAGGGCGAGGGACACCGCCTCAGGTCGCGCCACCGCCAGGTTCTTGGGGATGAGCTCGGCCGTCACGAGCTGCACGACGGTCACGAGAGCCAGCGAGAGGGCGACCGAGATGCCCCGCGCCGCGTCGCCGGCCATCGGCTCGATGATCGGCTCGAGCACCTCGGCGACCAACGGCACGGCCAGGATGCCGAGCACGATGCTGCAGATGGTGATGCCGAGCTGGCTGCCCGACAGCGAGCTGGCCAGGCGACCCAGCAGGCGACGCACCACACGGGCCCGTCGCGAGCCGTCATCGGCGGCGGTGGCGATCCGGGTGCGGTCCGCGGTCACGAGCGCGAACTCGATCGCAGTGAAGGCGGCGTTGGCGGCGATGAGCGCCACCACGACGAGGAGGCCGAGCACCGTTGCGATAGGGGCCAACCTACCGGCGGCGTTAGCTTCGCCTCGATGGATCCCGACGGGCCGTGGTCGCCCTACGAACCACTGGCCGCCGTCGCCACCGCTGATCCACCCATCGCCCGCATCGACTCGAACCAGGCGCTGTCGTGGTGGCGGCGCATGGCGCCGTTGCTGCGGGCGCGACGCCTGGCCTTCGGGCTGTCGCTGTTCGGGGCCCTCGTGGCGCTCATCGCCGGGGTGCTCATCCCCCGCGTCACGATGGGCGCCATCGACCACGCGCTGGTCGCCAAAGACCAGCCGCTGTCTCGCTACCTGTGGGCGCTGCTGGCCCTGGCCGTGGTGCGCAGCGCCCTGACGTTCGCCTATCGGTCGTCGCTCTACAAGGTCGCCTACGACCTCGAGTACGACCTGCGCACGACCGTGTACGGCCACCTCACGCGGCTGTCGTTCTCGTTCTACGACCGGGTTCAGTCGGGCCAGCTGATCAGCCGGGCCAACTCCGACATCCGCTCGGTGCAGATGTTCCTGACCTTCGCTCCCCTCGTCGCCCTCAGCTTCGTGAGCTTCTTCGTGGCGCTGGCGCTGATGCTGGCGGTCTCGGTGCCGCTGACGGTGGTTGCCGTTGCCACCATGCCCCTCGTCTACGTCTTCGGCGTGCGCCTGCGGAACCAGTTGTTCCCGTTGAGCTGGATCATCCAGGCCCGGATGGCCGACGTCGCCACCATCGTCGACGAGAACGTCCAAGGGGTTCGCGTGGTGAAGAGCTTCGCCGCCGAGGACCGCCAGCTCGGCCTGCTCGCCCGAGCCTCGCAGCGCCTCCGATGGGCATCGGTCAAGCAGGCCGACAGCCGCGCCGCATGGGGGCCGCTGATCGAGAACCTGCCCCGCTTTGGGCTGGCCACGGTCCTGCTCTACGGCGGCTGGCTGGCGATCGACGGCCAGGTCACCATCGGGGCGCTCGTCGCCTTCAACGCCTACGTCGTGCTCATGCAGGCGCCGTTCCGGGTGCTCGGCTTCATCCTCATCCTTGGCCAGCGGGCGGCGGCCTCGGCGCTGCGGATCTTCGAGATCCTCGACGAACAGCCTGCGATCGCCGACCGGCCGGGTGCGGTCGACCTCGTCCAGCCGACCGGACGGCTGGCGTGGAACGACGTGCGCTTCGCCTACTCAGAGGGCGCCGAAGCGGTGCTCGACGGGTTCACCCTCGAGGTCGAGCCCGGTGAGACCGTCGCCCTCGTCGGGCGCACAGGATCGGGCAAGTCCACCGTGGCCCGACTGCTGCTGCGCTTCTACGACATCAACGGCGGCTCGGTCACCATCGACGGCATCGACGTGCGTGACCTCACGTTCGCCAGCATCCGCCACCACGTCGGCGTCGTGCTCGACGAGCCGTTCCTGTTCAGCGAGTCGATCCGAGCCAACATCGCCTACGGCCGGCCAGATGCGCCGCTGCCCGAGATCGTTGCCGCGGCAACTGCCGCGCAAGCTCACGGCTTCATCACCGCCCTGCCCGACGGCTACGACACGGTCATCGGCGAGCGGGGCTACGACCTGTCCGGGGGCCAGCGCCAGCGCATCGCCATCGCCCGCACCCTGCTGGCCAACCCCCGGATCCTCGTGCTCGACGATGCGACGAGCGCCATCGACGTGCACGTCGAAGAAGCCATCCACGAGGGCCTGACCCACCACCTCGCGGGGCGAACGACGGTGGTCATCGCCCACCGCCTGTCGACCATCGCGCTGGCCGATCGGGTCGTGCTCCTCGAGGCCGGCCGGGTCGTGGCCAGCGGCGCCCACGCCCACCTCTTGGCCACCGAACCGCGCTACGCCGAGGTGCTGGCCCGCCTCGCCAATGAGGAGAGAGCCGAACGCCCGGTGCCCGGAGACGACCCCGATCTCGCCCCTGGTGTCGCGTTGCCCGTGGAGATCGGCTGATGGCCTGGGGAGGACCCGGCGGCGGAGGGTTCGGCGGGCCGTCGGCCACCGCGTCGTCGGCCGCCGCCGGGCTGCCGTTCGCCGGCGTCCCCGAGGAGCTGGCCGAGCGGGCCGAGCGCATCCTGGCCGCGGAGCCCGAGCACCCCGCCCCCGACGTCACGTTCACCCAGATCGCCACTGATCGGCGCCCTTTCAGCCTCCGCGTCATGCTCGGCACGCACCGGGCCGGTGTCGCTCTCGCCATCATCCTGGTCATCGTCGAGACGTTGGCGGGCCAAGCGGGGCCGCTGCTCACCAAGATCGGCATCGACCAGGGCATAGGGGCCCGCTCGACGAGCGTGCTCGTCACCGTCTCGATCATCTACGTCGTCAGCATCCTGGTGACCATCGCCGCCGGCGCCGCCCGCGTGGCCTGGACCGGCCGTCTCGGTGAGGACCTGCTGTTCGACCTCCGGGTGCGGGTGTTCGCCCATCTCCAACGGCTGTCGGTCGACTACTACACAGACGAGAAGGCAGGACGCCTCATCACCCGCATGACGAGCGACATCGAGGCCCTCAGCCAGCTCTTCCAGGATGGTCTCGTCAACCTCGCTGTGCAGGGACTCACCATGGTCATCGTCACCGTGATCATGTTCTGGATCAGCCCGACCCTGGCCGTCGTCACGGTGGTCGTGGTGGTGCCGGCGATGGCGTTGCTCACGCTGTGGTTCCGGTCGGCATCCGACACGGGCTACGCGCTCGTGCGCGAGCGCATCGCCGAGGTGCTGGCCGACCTGTCCGAGAGCCTCTCGGGAGTCCGGAGCA
>JBBRTJ010000019.1:0-43074 GCA_038244535.1 Acidimicrobiales bacterium
GTACCGGTCATGCCGGCGAGCTTGTCGTACATGCGGAAGTAGTTCTGCAGGGTGATCGTCGCGAGGGTCTGGTTCTCCTCTTTGATCTTCACACCCTCCTTGGCCTCGACGGCCTGGTGGATGCCTTCGCTCCAGCGGCGCCCTTCGAGGATGCGGCCGGTGATCTCGTCGACGATCTTCACCTCGCCGTTCTGGATGATGTAGTCCTTGTCCCGCTTGTACAGCTCCTTGGCCCGCAGGGCCGCCTGGAGCTGGTGGACGAGGTTCTGCTGCACCTCGTCGTACAGGTTGCCGACGCCGAGTGAGGCCTCGACCTTCTCGATGCCGGCCTCGGTCGGGCTGACGGTCCGCTTCTCCTCGTCGACCTCGTAGTCGTCGTCACGGCGCAGGCCCCGCACGATGCTGGCGAACTTGTAGTAGAGCTTGGCCGCGTCGGCCACGCGACCGCTGATGATGAGCGGCGTGCGGGCCTCGTCGATCAAGATCGAGTCAACCTCGTCGACGATGGCGTAGACGTGGCCGCGCTGCACCTTCTGCGCCGGAGACGTGGCCATGTTGTCGCGGAGGTAGTCGAAGCCGACCTCGTTGTTGGTGCCGTAGGTGATGTCGGCCGCGTACATCGCCCGCTTCTCGTCGGGCGCCTCGTACAGCCCGGGCACCACGATGCCGATCGTGAGCCCCATGAACCGGTGGATCTGGCCCATCCAGTGGGCGTCGCGCTGGGCGAGGTAGTCGTTGACCGTGACGATGTGCATGCCCCGGCCGGACAGGCCGTTCAGGTACGCAGGCAGCGTCGAGACCAGGGTCTTGCCCTCACCGGTCTTCATCTCGGCGACCCAGCCGAAGTGGAGCGCCGCTCCACCCATGAGCTGCACGTCGTAGTGGCGCTGGCCGATGACGCGGCTGGCGGCCTCGCGGGTCACCGCGAAGGCCTCGATCAGGAGATCGTCGAGATCCTCGCCGTTGGTGATGCGCAGGCGGAACTCGCCGGTCTTGGCCTGGAGCGCTTCGTCGGTGAGCGCGGCTGTCTCGGGGCCGAAGGCGTTGATGTCCGGCACCAGACTGGCAAGCGCCTTGAGCTTCTTGCCTTCACCGGCGCGCAGGATGCGATCGAGGATCTTCACAGGCCGCCGATGCTACCGGGCAGGCTTGCGAGCGACCCGGGCGGCGCCACGATCTCGGCCGTCGCGTGTCACGATGCAACGCTGGGGGGTGCCGAACATGACGATTGACGTTTCGCTGCTCGACGAGCTGACCAAGACGGGCGACGCGGAGGCCGACGAGGCCGTCAAGGCGTGGTTCGACGACGACGACGACCTGACCTACGGCGGGACCTTCAAGCAGGTCCACGATCACCGCCACGTCGTCCCCGCCGACCAGGCCGCCAGCGTGCAGGCCTTCCTGGATCGGCCCGATGCGCTGCCGAGCTGGTACGACCCAGCAGTGGTCGCCCGGGGCCAGGCGGTGTTTGCCGCGTTCGCACCCCAGATCGGCATGGGCCTGTTCTGCGCCTCGCTCCCCGCCGGCTATGCCGCCGCCGTCGGGGCCGAGGTGCTCGCCGGGACCGGCGAGCTGGTGGGCCACACGAAGGAGCGGATCTTCGAGACGGCCCAGATGGTGAGCCAGGTGATGGACCCCGGCGGCTTCGAGCCCGGAGGGAGCGCCTACGTGACGATCCGGCGGATCCGGATGATGCACGGCGCGGTACGCCACCTGCTGATCGAGGACGGCTGGGACACCGAGGCACGGGGGGTGCCGGTGCACCAGGAGCACCTGTTGGCCACCCTGTACACGTTCTGCCTGGTTCCCCTCGACGTGGTCAGCCGCTTCGGGGTGCGGCTGAAGGACAGTGAGCGCGACGACTTCCTGCACCTCTGGTCGGTGGTCGGGCACCTCATCGGGATCGACGACCGCGTGCTCCCAGTCCGCTACGACGAGGCCGTCGAGGCCTTCCAACTGATCAAGGTCCGCAACTACGCCCCGAGCCAGTCCGGCAACGCCCTGACCAAGGCCCTGACCGAGGTCATCGACGGCATGATCCCGTTCCGCTTGCTCAACGGGCTGGCCGCCAGTGCGCTCCGGGAGTGCAACGCCGACGACGTGCTCGCCAACATCGACGTGCCCCCCGCCAACTGGACCAGGTCGCTGTTCGTGCCGGTCAGGGTGTTCACCCGCTACGCCGACAAGCGCCAGAAGAAGTCAAGGGCGGCGTCCGCCGCGTGGGGTGCTCTTGGCCGAGCGTTCTTCCAGGGCATCATCGACGCCGAGACCGAGGGCAAGCGAGCATCGTTCGAGCCGCCCATGCAGCTCACCAAGCGGACCCGCAAGGCCCGCATGGCGGCCTATGCAGATGCGACCGCGTCGCCTAGCGGTTCGCCTGGATGAGGCCGTAGTCGTTGTCGTCACGCCGGTAGACCACCGAGGCATCGCCGGTGTCGGCGTGACGGAAGACGTAGAACTGGTGGCCGACGAGCTCGAGCTGCAGCACGGCCTCCTCGGGTGACATCGGCCGCAGCGTGAACCGCTTGGTCTTGGTGATCCGCGGTGCCCGGGTGGGACCGTCGGGCGCGCCCACCTCGGCGGGCACCTCATCAAGCAGGTCGAGCGGCGCGACCCCGTTGCCGAGGTGCTCGGCCAGGGCTTCGACATCGACCTCGGCGCCGGGCGCGGCAACCTTGGGGGCGTTGTGGACCTTGCCCTGCTCACGCGTCACCAGCCGCTTCTTCAACCTGGTCAACTGACGCTCGAGCTTGTCGACCGCGCCGTCGACGGCGGCGAAGTGATCGGCCGCTGCGCACTTGGTGCGAACCACTTGGCCGTGGCCGTAGAGCGTCACCTCGCAGCGCTGACCGTTCGCGATGCGGGGGTTGCGCTCCTCATCGAAGCGCACCTCCGCCCGATCCATGCCTTCCAAGTACTTCGACAGCCTGTTCACCTTGTCGACCGTGGTCGCCCGCAAGGTGGGTGACACCTCGACGTGCCGGCTGCTGACCGTGATGTCCATGTTGCACATCCTCTAGTTCGCCCAGCTCGGGCCTCACGGCGAGCATAGGCAGACTGGGCCGCCACTCAGCACAACCGAACAGGCTCCAAGCGGGGCCGGGCAGGGGTGGCCGCCACGGCGACCGGGAGCACCGTCGAGGCACCCGCCAGGCGCAGGGCCGTGGCCGCCGCGGCCAGGGTGGCACCGGTGGTCACGACGTCGTCGACGACCACCACCGTGCCTGTGATCGCCCGGCGCGCCATGAACGACGGCCCACCGGCCAGGCGGTCGGCACGGGATCGGCCGGTCTGGGGACCGCCCGCCTGACGCACCAGGGTGGACCGGGCCGGCACCCCGAGGCAACGGCCGAGGGCGCGGGCCACCAGCTCAGCCTGGTCGTACCCCCGTCGTCGTCGCCGCCGTCCAGCGGTCGGCGCCCAGGTGACGAGATCGACCGTGGCACCGAGGGGAACGAGATCGGCGACGGACTGGGCGAACACGATGGCCAGCCGCCGAGCCCCGCCGAACTTCAGGGCCACGACGAGGTCGCGGCCGGCACCGTCATAGGCGATGGCCGCCGGGTACGGCGACGGCCCGGCGAGCCGCACGAGCGAGCAGCAGGTGGCACAGGGCACCGGACCGGGCCGGTGGCAACGGGGGCAGCGCGTGACGAGGAGCATCGGACCGTTGTACCCGCACCGCGCGCGGGGGTGAGGTGGCCTGGCAGTCGACGCAGGCGTTGGGTCGATCAGCAGCGCTCAGCGACGGGAATCGACTCAACCAGGGGAGTCGGTCAGGGCGACCGTCGCCCCTGCTCCATGATCCCTTGGTGGCGGTTCTCGACCGCGTCCAGCATGTGGGGGTGAGTGATGACCCAGAACCGATCGGTCACGATCGCATCGACCACCTCGGCGGCAACCTCGGTCGGGTCGATCGCCTGCTCGTCGACGATCCGGCGGATCTCGTCGTTTCGCGCCCGGGCGTCTTCGAGCACCCCCCGCTCCGGGACCCTCAGCGCATCGGGCCGGTTGCGCTGGCTCGTGAAGATGTTGGTGCGGACCCAGCCCGGGCACAGCACCGAGACGCCGACGCTGCGCTCCCGCAGCACCATCTCGGTGCGAAGCGTCTCAGAGATGGCCACGACGGCGAACTTGCTGGCCGAGTACGGCCCCATCCCCGGCCCGGCCACCAGCCCGGCCAGCGAGGCCGTGTTGACGATGTGACCGTCGCCGGAAGCGATGAGGTGCGGGAGGAACGCATCGATGCCATGCACCACCCCCATGAGGTTGACCCCGAGCACCCACTGCCAATCGGCCAGCGACAGCTCCTCGATGAAGCCACCGCCACCGACGCCGGCGTTGTTGCACAGCACGTTCACCGCCCCGAAGCGGTCGACGGTCTCGTCGGCGAGGCGACGGACGCTGGCGGCGTCACTCACGTCGGTGACGATCCCGGCGACGCCCAGCTCCTCGGCCACGAGGTGCAGGACGTCGCGTTCGACGTCGGCGATGACCACCTGCATCCCCTCGGCCACGAAGGCTTCAGCCAGCGCTCGGCCGATCCCGCTGGCCCCACCGGTGACGACGGCGACCCTGCCGGCCAACGACTCCATCAGTAGCGGTAGTGGTCGGACTTGAACGGGCCGCTGAGCGACACGTCGAGGTACTCGGCCTGCCGGTCGGTCAGCTTGGTCAGCTTGACCCCGAGGGCGTCGAGGTGGAGCGACGCCACCTTCTCGTCGAGCGACTTGGGCAGCACGTAGACGCCCTGCGGGAAGCGGTCGAGGTGGTTGAACAGCTCGACCTGGGCGAGCACCTGGTTGGTGAACGAGCAGCTCATGACGAAGCTCGGGTGCCCGGTGGCGCAACCAAGGTTCACGAGGCGCCCCTCGGCGAGCACCAGCACGCCATGACCATCCGGGAAGGTCCACAGGTCGACCTGCGGCTTGATCTCGAGGCGGGTCGCGCCGCTGCGGGCCAGCCCGGCCATGTCGATCTCGTTGTCGAAGTGGCCGATGTTGCACACGATGGCGTTGTGCTTCATGCGTGACATGTCGTCGGTGGTGATCACGTCGGTGTTGCCGGTGGCCGACACGAAGATGTCGGCGGTGCCCACGACGTCGTCGAGCGTGGTGACCTGATAGCCCTCCATGGCCGCCTGGAGGGCGTTGATCGGGTCGATCTCGGTCACGATGACCCGGGCCCCTTGGCCTCGAAGGCTCTGGGCGCAGCCCTTGCCCACGTCGCCGTAGCCCATGACGACTGCGGTCTTGCCGCCGATCATCACGTCAGTGGCACGGCAGATCGAGTCGACCAGCGAGTGGCGGCAGCCGTAGAGGTTGTCGAACTTGGACTTGGTGACCGAGTCGTTCACGTTGATGGCCGGGAAGCGCAACTCACCACGAGCATGCATCTGGTACAGCCGGTGGACGCCCGTGGTCGTCTCCTCGGTGACGCCCCTGATCCCGGCCACCATCCGGCCCCACTTCGTGGGGTCGGTCCGCAGCGTCTGCTGCAGCAGCCCGAGCACGATCGCGAACTCAGCGGACGTCGCGGTGGTCGGATCGGGCACTTCGCCCTTGGCCTCGAACTCGGCGCCCTTGTGCACCAGGAGCGTGGCGTCGCCACCGTCGTCGAGGATCATGTTGGGGCCGTCGTAGCCCGGCCAGGTCATGGCCTGCTCGGTGCACCACCAGTACTCCTCGAGCGTCTCACCCTTCCAGGCGAACACGGGCACGCCCTGCGGATCGGCTTCGGTCCCGTCGGGGCCGATCGCCACGGCAGCGGCAGCGTGGTCCTGGGTGCTGAAGATGTTGCAGCTCGCCCACCGGACCTCGGCACCGAGCTCGACCAGGGTCTCGATCAGCACCGCGGTCTGGATCGTCATGTGGAGCGAACCCGAGATGCGCGCCCCCTTCAGGGGCTTGATCGGGCCAAGCTCGGCCCGCAGAGCCCGCAAGCCAGGCATCTCGTGCTCGGCCAGGTGGATCTCGCGGCGGCCGAAGGGGGCGAGCGAGAGGTCGGCGACGCGGAAGTCTCGGCGCGCGCGCGGTGAAGCGTCAGTCACGGTCATGGGAGCGGAGTCTACGAGGCGACCCTCGCCCCGGCTCGCGTCGACCGTTGCGGTCAGCCGGCCAGGCCGGCCTTGATGTAGTCAAGCGCCGGGATCGGTCCGGGATCGACGCCGGCGTCGAAGGACAGGTGGAGCGATGTCAGATCACCGAACAGCATGAGGTCGAGCAGCTGCGCCAGCGGGTTGTCGCCCTCGGCCTTCACGACGTACGTCGCTCCGATGACCTCGTCGACCAGGTTGTTGACCAAGGTGAACCGGCGGGTGATCTGGGGGTGCTCGTAGTCGTGGCGGAGCTCGACGAGGGTGAGCACCTGGCGGGTGATGTCGCCGTGCTGACCCCAACCACAGGCCTCGTTGTGGCAGAGCTCGGGCAGGCGGTTGACGAACGCCGGGGCCTTGGCGTTCTCGTTGACCTGGCCCTTCCACCGTGCGGCAGCGACGGCACCGAGAACGCCCCCGCCGTACACGAGCGGGATCGTGCGCCCGATGCGACGGGCCAGGACCTCGGGATCGCCGCCGGGGCGTGACCACCGGTCGCGCCGGCGCCGAAGGTGGGTCATGGCCTGGTCGATCATCGCTTCGGCCCCGGGCACGATCGAGAGCTGCTCGAGCGCCAGCAGCAACGGCACCACCATCGCCCCGAGCGCCGCCCGAGGCATCGGGATGCCGTCGGGAAGCGGGACGTGGGGCACGCCCCACTCGGCCGCCCGCTCGGCCAGGGCGCCACCGTGCGAGAAGCACACGACAGCGGCACCGGTCGCGTGCGCTGCGGTGACGGCCTCGAGGGTCTCCTCGGTGCCACCGCTGAAGCTGACGGCGAGCACGAGCGTGCCTGGACCCACGAAGCCGGGGAGCTCGTAGTCCTTTGAAACCAGCACCGGGACGGGCGACACCGGAGCGGCGATCGCGGCGATGACGTCACCAGAGATGCCGCTGCCCCCCATGCCGAGCACCAGGACGTGCTCGACGTCATCATGAGCCGGAAGTCCGGGGAGCGGGCGCGGGAAGGCCGCCACGGCCGCGCCCATCTGCTCGGGCAGACCGAGCGTCAGTCCCCACATGTCAAGGGTGTCGAGGCGCTCGACCTCAGAGGCCGCCACCCCCATCACGCCTCGAAGGTCAAGGCGATGCCGTCGGTCGCGGCCTTGGCCACGAGGCGGTCGTGCTCGGCCTGGTCGACGGCCTCGGCCTCGTCGATGAGCATGATCGGGATGCCGTCGCGGACGTGGTAGCGCCGGTGCAGACGAGGGTTGTAGAGCGCGTCCTCATCGACGAAGTACAGCAACGGGCCCTTGTCCTCGGGACAAGCCAGGATGTCGAGCAGCAGGGGGTCGAGCGGCATGGCGGTGGTGCCTTTCAAGCGTCGGTGACCAGGGCGAGCACCTCGACGACGTGCTCGTCGCACTGGGCACGAGTCGGCGCCTCGAGGTTGAGTCGCAGGAGCGGTTCGGTGTTGGATGGCCGGAGGTTGAACCACCACGGGCCGAGGTCGACGGTGAGGCCGTCGAGGCGGTCCTGGCTGTGGTCGGCGAACGCCCGGGCCACGTGCTCGATGGTGCTCAGCGGATCGGGCACCTCGGTGTTGATCTCGCCCGACGACTCGTAGCGCTCGAAGGGCTTGCGCATGGCCGACAGCGGCAGCCCCGAGCGGCACAACTGCTCGAGCAACAACACGGTGGCGATGATCCCCGAGTCGGCACGGTAGTTGTCGCGGAAGTAGTAGTGCGCCGAGTGCTCGCCGCCGAAGGCGGCTCCGGTCTCGGCCATGACCTGCTTGATGAACGAGTGCCCGACCCTCGTGCGCAGCGGGATCCCCCCGTGCTCGCGGATGACCTCGGGCACCGCCTTCGAGCAGATGAGGTTGTGCAGGATCGTGCTGCCCGGGTACTTGGCCAGGACGCCGGCAGCCAGGATCGCCGTGGTGGTCGAGCCGCTGAGGCCCTTGCCGGCCTCGTCGACCAGGAACACCCGGTCGGCATCGCCATCGAAGGCCAGGCCCACGTCAGCTCCGGTGGCCAGCACCCGAGCCTGCAGGTCGCGCTGGTTGGCGGGCTGGAGCGGATCGGCGGGGTGGTTCGGAAACGTGCCGTCGAGCTCGCCGTAGAGGAGCTCGAGCGTGACGGGCAGCCGCTCGAGCACGGCCGGCACCACCAAGCCGCCCATGCCGTTGGCCGTGTCGGCCACGATCCGCAAGGGGTGGATCTCGGCGACGTCGATGAAGGAGATCACGTGATCGGCGAACTCGTCGATCAGCGTGCGGTGCGACACCCGGCCGACGGCCGCCACCGATGCGGTGGGCGAGTCGAGCTCACGAGCGGCTCGCTCCTTGATGTCATCGAGGCCGCTGTCCTGCCCGACCGGCTTGGCTCCGGCCAGGCAGAGCTTGACGCCGTTGTACTGCGCCGGGTTGTGCGAGGCGGTGAACATCGCGCCCGGGGCGTCGAAGCGGCCGGAGGCGAAGTACATGAGGTCGGTCGACGCGAGGCCGAGGTCGATCACGTCGACACCCCGGCTGGTGACCCCCTCGGCGAAGGCTGCGCTGAGCTCGACCCCGGACGCCCGCATGTCACGGGCCAGGACGATGCGCGACGCCTGGGCGAACTCGGCGAAGCCAACACCGAGGGCGCGGCACATGTCACCGTCGAGCTGCTCGGGAACCGTCCCGCGGATGTCGTAGGCCTTGACGACCAGATCGAGTCGGCTCATACGACGAAGGACCCTAACCGTGCCACTCCGAGGTGTCCTCCCAGTCGACCAGCAGGCTCGGAGGCCCGTCGTCACTGGGTGGCGGTGGCGGCGAAGCGCCCGCTACGACCTGAGCGGGCTCGTTGCCATAGTGCACCGGTCCACGCCGCCACAGCCAGATCGCCCCGATCACGCCCACGAGCGTGAGGCCCATCGAGACGAGCTCGATCTGGCTGCGGCCATAGGACAGCTTCACGTGGTTCGAGGTGGGCACCACCACCATGAAGTTCGGCGCCACGCGCCACGGACCCTGCGCCCCTGACGCGGTCCAGTTGGGGAAGTAGCTCACCTTCACCAGCGTCGGCACGCCGACCTTGTCGACGTCGAACTCGATGCCGTCGTCGGAGGTCTTGATGTTGCTGACCACCACGGGTGGGAGCGCCACCTTCTCGGGCACCGTGGCCGGCTTCACCTTGGCCAGGTGGATGTCGTCGGTGCGCAGGTCACCGACGTAGGCGGTGCCGATCCGCTCCCACGACGGCGGGCCGCTGGCCGCCCACTCGACATCCCTCTGCGTCGGGTCCTGGAACCACGATGTGCCCGCCTCGAGCCACTGGTTCACCCCGTTGCCGGCGCCCGTGAGCACGATGGGCTGGTTCGGGAGCCCCACCACGAGCGGAGCGTCCTTGACCTCATAGACGTGCCAGGGACCAGAGACAGCGAGCGGCGTGAGACTGGTGTTCTTGTCGGCCTTCGCGACGATCTCGGAGCTGAAGGCGAGGTAGTAGCGCACGCCCATCTGCTGCAGGTACTCCACGCCCTTGTCGACGTTGCCGTTCTCGTACACGAGACGACGCACCGGGTTGGACGAGCCCTGGCTGAGGGCCGCGGTCGACAAGAAGTGGTACGGGGTCGTGCCGGACGCCTCGAAGAACAGGCCCTCCATGGACCCGATGCAGCCGTCCGTCCAGAACGGCAGCAGCATCATCGCCATCGGCGTGCCGTAGCGGTCCTGGACGTTGTTGTTCTCCCACAGGGCACGACCGCAACCGTTGGTCTCACCGATGCCCTTCATCGTGGTGACGACGCCGTGATACTCGCCGTAGGCCTCCTTGCCCTCGTAACCCGAGTAGTTCCACCGGGCCCAGCTGTCGACGAAACCCTGCTTGGTCCCCTCGATCGGGCCCCAGCGGTACACGTACTTGCCGTTCTGGACGACCTGCTGGCCGAAGGGCAGGTTCTGGAGGTGGAACCCCAGCGCGCCCAGACCCAGGACGGTCATGATCGACACCGTCACCAGGCCGCCGGTGCGCGACACGGCTGAGCGGGTCCGCTCGCCGAGCCACTGTCGAACGCCGCCCTCGGAGCGCCTGAGGGCGGCGTTCACGTCCTGGTGCAGCCACAGCCAGGTGAAGAACCGGCCGACCTCGACCAGACCGATGGCGACCAGGAAGTATCGGGTCAGGTAGAAGAACGGCAGGAGGCGGGCGTTCCAGAGGTGGCTCTGGGGCCAGACCCAGGCCCACACGCCGTAGAACAGGCACAGCAGACCGATTCCGACGATGGCGCGGGTCCCTCGGATCACGGCAACCACCAGCGCGATCAGCGCCAGCGCGAACATGGCCCGATCGATGGCGGTGGCCTGGGGGAAGAACATCGCCCAGTAGTCGTCGCGCCGCTCGTAGAACATGTCGGTGACGTACAGGCCGTTGAAGGCGAACGGCAGCACCCAGAACGCGGTGAGCAGCCCACCGACGATGCCGACGCTGACCAGGTAGATCGTGCGGCGCCTGTCGGCCCACAGCAGCCACAGGATCAGCGTCCCGATGATGGCGAAGAAGGCCACGATGAGGTGGCAGAGGCAGGCCAACGCGAACAGCACCACCGCGAGGGCTCGATGCTTGCCGGTGCGCATGCCGTAGGCGAACACACCCAGGTACAGCATCGCCAGGGACAGGGCGATCGAGAACGAGAACTCGCCCGCCATCGTCGAGGCGATGTTGCCGCCATAGATGGTGAAGGTCTCGTCGAACAGGAACACCGTTGCCGCCACCGCGAGCATCGGCGGGATCGGGAAGCGCATGCCGGCCAACTTGCCGAAGGCCCATGACGCCACCGGCAGCGTGAGGATGCCCAGGACGGTGATGATCTTGAACGCGATGCCGTAGGGCAGCACCACGTTGAGCAGCACGACGAGCAGCCCCGGGATCACCATGTAGTACGTGTACATGGGGAAGCCGGCGTACCAGTCCGGAGACCAGCCGCTCAGGCGCAGGTGCGGCAGGATGTGGTCGCGCAGGTAAGCGGGGGCCCACACGTGTGCACCCATGTCGCCACCGGTCGGGGTGTTGTTGGCCAGGATCAGGTCAGGGTGGAGCTGCATGAGGGTGAACAGCACGCAGCCGCCGACCACGAGCACGGTGGCCGCGAGCTCGAGCCAGTCGAAGAGCCCGTAGCGGTCGTACCACCGCGTCGGGCGCGCGGGGGGTTCGGCGCCCTCGAGGTCGACATCGCCAGGTGGTGCCTCGTTCAGACCCGCATCGGCGGGCGCAGCGTCATCGAGGTCGATGGTCGGGCGGTCGAGCAGGTCCGTCATAGCCGTCAGTCATCCTTCCATCCAGGTACGTGACGCACGCCGTCAGGTCGGACCCTCAGCGCTGCGTCACGAGGACGATGACGGTGACCAGGTTGAAGCCCAGATGGGCGAACATCGAGGGACCGAGACGCCCGAACCGCTGGGCGAGCCACCCGAGCACGAGGCCGATGAACACCAGGGCCGGGAACTGGATCGGCTGCAGGTGGGCGGCGCCGAACAGCACCGACGAGACCACCAGCGCCAACCCGTTGGCGATCCGCCCCTCGAGCGATCGCAGCAGCAAGCCTCGGAAGAACAGCTCCTCGACGATCGGCGCGCCGATCACCACGATCAACACCAGCAGCACGATGCCGAGGCCCGTGCCGCGGTCGGTGATCTTCTTGGCCTCGCCGGACACGTCGAACTCGCCGAAGATCCAGAACAGCGGCTGGTAGACGAGCCACACCCCGACGAGCTGAGCCAGCACCCCGACGGGCAACCCGATGGCGGCATCGATCGGACGCACGACGAGCCCGTAGTCCCGGCGCAGGTCGCCCGTGCCCTGGCGTCGGCTGACCAGGACCGTGCCCACCAGGAGGCTCGCCCACAAGGGGACCTGCGCCACGGCGAGCAGCCAGAGCGGCCACTCCTGCGAGCTCGTGTCGCCGTAGCCCGCCAGTGCAGCGATCGCTGCGCCGATCAGGGCAGACGCGAACAGCGCAGCCACCCAGACCCCAATGACCACGAACGGGCTGAAGCGCTGCTCGTTCGGGGCGGGACGCACGACTGGCCACCCTACCGGCGGCCCGAACGGCTCCCCAGGTCGGCCAGCGAGCGTTTGCATCGCTCGTTCCGGCCGACTCAGCCAGCGAGGAGCTGTGGTGCCCGCACGACGCGTCGATCGTCGAGCCGCCACCCCGCGGGCACCTTGAGGCGGCCCGCGTGGCGGTCGCACAAGTCGTAGTCGTGCGGGTCGCGCTCGGGCGCCAACCCGTCGACCCAGACCGCCTGGCGGGCGTACTGGTAGGTCAGCGTGGCCGTCGCCGGCTCGGAGCATCCGGGACGTGAGCAGTGCCGGGTCGTCACGGGGCAGGACCGTATCTGGCGGCCCTGAGGTCGCGGTGGACACCCGAGCCGCCGCAAGGAAACGATCGCTGTCGACCGTCGTGCGGTCGGACCCGGCCCCTATCCTGTCGGAATGAGTCAGCTCCCCCCTCCCCCGCCGCCACCGCCGCCCAGCGGCCGTGGCCCCGGAGGCCCGCTGCAGTCCGATCGCAATCGCCCCCAGGGCCAGGGCACACCCGGCCGCAAGACGGGGGGCCTTCCCCGTTGGTCGATCTGGGTGCTGCTCGGCGCCGTCGGTCTCCTCCTGCTGCTGCCGACCGTGCTGTCGAGCGACAGCGGCAAGAGCATCACCTACTCCGAGTTCCTCACCGACGTGCGCCAGCGCCAGGTGCAGACAGCCGTCTACAACAACACCAACGGCCGCATCACCGGCACCATGCAGGACGGCACCAAGTACACCACGACGGCCCTCAACCCCTTGCCGGACGCCGACGTCGCGCTCATCCAGGACAGCGGCGTCCAATTCGAGGCGACGACACCCGAGAGCTCGTGGCTCGGCAGCCTGATCCCGCTGCTGCTGCCGGTGATCTTGATCATCGGCTTCTTCGCGTGGATGCAGAAGCGAGCATCGGGCCAGATGGGCAACGTCATGTCCATCGGCCGCAGCCGCGCCAAGACCTACAACGCCGACAAGCCGTCCACGACGTTCGCCGACATCGCCGGCTACGACGGCGTGAAGCTGGAGATCAAGGAGGTCGTCGACTTCCTGCGCCAACCCGAGCGCTTCAAGGAGATCGGCGCTCGCGTGCCCAAGGGCGTGCTGCTCGTCGGCCCCCCCGGGACGGGTAAGACCCTCATCGCCCGGGCCGTAGCGGGCGAGGCCGGGGTGGCCTTCCTGTCGGTGACGGGCTCGGACTTCATGGAGATGTTCGTGGGCGTCGGCGCCAGTCGCGTCCGCGATCTGTTCCAGCAGGCCCGCAAGATGGGCCGGGCGATCATCTTCATCGACGAGATCGACTCGATCGGCCGCAAGCGGGGCGCCGGCCTCGGTGGGGGCCACGACGAGCGGGAGCAGACCCTCAACCAGATGCTTGCCGAGATGGACGGCTTCGAGACGAGCGAGGGCATCGTCATCATGGCGGCCACCAACCGCCCGGACATCCTCGACTCCGCACTCCTTCGCCCCGGCCGATTCGACCGTCAGATCGTCGTGCCGCTCCCCGAGTTCGACGAGCGCCTCGCCATCTTCAAGGTGCACAGCCGTGACAAGCGGATGGGCCCCGACGTCGACCTCGAAACCATGGCGCGGGGTACGCCCGGCATGAGCGGCGCCGACCTGGCCAACCTCGTCAACGAGGCCGCCTTGTTCGCGGTGCGACGCGGCTCCAAGCAGGTCGAGCGCATCGACTTCGAATCGGCGCGTGACCGGGTGCTCATGGGCGCTCGGCGCGAGTCGCTCGTCATGTCAGCCGAAGAGCGTCGCACCACGGCCTTCCACGAGGGTGGCCACGCCGTGCTCGCCGCCGTCCTGCCCTTCCACGACCCGGTGCACAAGGTGACGATCCTGCCCACCGGCATGGCCCTCGGCGTGACCCAGACCATGCCGCAGGAGCGTCACTCCTACAGCCGCGAGTACATGCAAGACCGGCTGTGCATGACGCTCGGCGGTCGCGTGGCCGAGGAGATCGTGTTCGGGCAGCGCACCACGGGTGCGGCCAACGACCTCGAGGTGGCGACCAAGCTGGCCCGCCGGATGGTGCGCGAGTTCGGCATGAGTGATCGCATCGGCCCCATGGCCTGGGAGAGCCACCAGCACGTGTTCCTGGGCGAGGACCTCATGAGCGGGGCCCGTGAGTACTCCGACGAGACCGCTCGCCTCATCGACGAAGAGGTGTCGTTGATGCTGCGCGGTCAGGAGCAGCGAGCCCACGACCTCCTCATGAGGCACCGGGGCGGCCTCGACCTCGTCGCCGCGGCACTGCTCGAACGCGAGACGGTCGATGGCTCCGAGGTCGTGCGCCTGGTGCAGCAGGGCCTTGGCGACCCCACCCCCGCTCCGACGCCCACGCCGACGCCGACGATCTGAGTCGAGCCGGGGTGCTGCCCCGGCTCAGCCCTCGGCCTGCCCGAGATGCGGCTCCGGTGACGAACCGGGGGATCGCACTTCGGCCACGGCCGCCCACAGATCCGTGGCCGATGTCGGGCCGACGAACGCCGCCCGCACGATGCCCTGCTCGTCGGCGACCACGGTGATCGGCACTGCTTCGATCCGGTAGCGACGATGAAGGTCGGGCTCGGCACCGGCTTCGACAGCGACCACCGCGACGTGGTTGCTGGCCAGCACAGCTGCCTTCGCCGCCATCGATGCGCAGCTCTGGCAGGTGCCCGAGGTGAACACGACCACCAGCCAGGGCTCCCGAGGGAGCCCAAAGTCGGCCCGATCGAGCTGAGCCGGGGTCGACCACGCCCTCTGCGGCGGAGGATCGGTGTGCCGCCTCCAGCGGATCACGGCGGCCGCAGCGACAGCGATCAGCAGCAGGACCGCGAAGAGCGCCAGCGAGCCCATCAGGCCGAGGTCGTCGGCGATTCGGACGTGGTCGAGGGTTCCGTCGTGGCCGTATCGGTGCCCGTTCCCGCGGTGCCGTCATCGGTAGCAGCGCCGATCGGCACGGTCAGGTGACCGCTCGGGATCCCGAGCGACACCGAGAGCCCAACCTTGGTCGCCGTGGTCGTCCTCGACACGATGAGATCGGTGCTCCCCGTGACGGTCAGCGGCTTGCCCGCGATGGCAAGGGCGACGAGGTCGATCTGGACGAGGCCGGCCGCGGGGACGACGAGGGACGTGAAGCCCGTCACGGGCGTGCTCCCGGCCGGACCGAGCGTGGCCACGGTGATCGTGTTGGGGGCGCCCGTGGCGTTGGCGATCGTGACCACGTCGGCTCCTCCCACCGACGACGACCCAACAACCAACCACGACTCCGAGGTGTATCGCGACCCCAGCATCGACGACGTCCCGCTCTGACCGGCCGCCGTCACATCGATGACGTGCTCGATCACCACGCCGGGACCGTCAGCGGTGAGCGAAGCGCTGTACCGGCCAACTGGTACCGCGGGGTTCTGCGCGAGATCGACGATGACCGAGGAGCCCGCGCTGACCGTTGCCACGATCGGGGCGCCATCAGTCACCAAAGGCACGGTCGCCGGCGCCGAGGTGCTGGGCGAAGCCGCCGTCGTGGACGTGTCCGCCGAGGTGGTGGGCGCTGACGGATCGACGGCATCGGGGACCACCGCGCCGGCGGCGGGGAACAGCGACAGGGTCACCTGCTGGTCGACCTTGCCCGGGTTGTAGATGGCGAAGCGCTGCTGGGAGCCAGCCCCCTTGTCGACGTCGGGGAACCACCACGCCGTTCCCGGAGAGGGGGTGGCGAGGCTGGCCACGAGACCCTTGCGCGCGCCCGAGTAGCGCTGCTGACGACCAAGGACGAAGCGCCCGGCGCGCGCCACTGCCGAGAGCGACACCTGGGTGTTGCGCTGGACCTGGGACCCGACGTCGATGACCCGTAACGACCGGGCCGGTATGACGAAGCCTTGCAGCGGCTGCGGCGTGCGGGTGCCCTCCTCGGTCGAGAAGGAGAAGTCGACGATGGCGTCATCGGGGAACGGGTTGAACGCGAGCAGGACGTAGGAGGCGTCTACCGTCGTCGCCCCGTCGGCGAAGAACCACGAGGGCGAGGCGCCCACCGAGCACGGCCCGGACTGGCCGCCCGATGCGCTCGTCTCGCTCTGCTCGACCACGCCCGCACTGCCCACGATCTCGACAAGCGCGGCCGCATACGGCGCAGCCGCGACGGAGGCCAGGTTCACATCGAGCCGGCTGCGCTCCTTCACCTCGAGGGCCCTTGCCACAGGCTCGCCTTGCGACGGCACGACGGTCAGCGTGGCCTTGACGATCGAGTCCGACGGGTTCAGCACGCTGACGACGCCGGTCGAGGAACCATCGGCGGGCGCTCGGACGCCGGGGCAGAACCAGCTGGCGGTGAGCGCCCCTGCGGGAGTGGTCACGGGCATGGCCGGAACCTCGGTCGCCACCAGCACTGCATCGGCCGGCTGGGACACGTGGTCATGGCCGAGCACCAGCCCGCCCGCGAGCAGGGCGAGCACGATCACAGCGAGCGCGAAGCGACGGAGGCGCGACGTCGTCACGGCGTCGCCTCAGCGGGGACCGAACCGGCCACCGAGGCCGGCGCGGGGGGCAGCGGCGCGTCGCGAAGGTCGATGAGCAGTGGCTCACCGGCATCGCGGCCCGGCGGTCGGCGCCACCGGCGGCCGGTGCGGCCCGGCTCGGACAAGGTGATGCCGCGCAGCACGATCCGCAGCGCCAGCAACCACAGCAGGACCTGGACGACGACGGCGAGCGGACGGGTGAGGGGCGTGTCGTAGCTCAGCCGAGCCTGCCCCGCGCCCGGCACCTCGAACGCGTTGGCCCACCCGAACGAGGGCCGCCTCGGCGCGGCCCGACCATCGACCTCGAGTCGCCACCGGCTGTCGGAGGCCTCGCTCACCGCCACCACGCCGGCGGGCGGGAGGGGACCCGTGGCGCCGTGTTCGCCGTCGGAGTCGGGCAAGACCGCCGTGGTTCCCGACAGATCGGCCGTCACGAGCGCAGCTGGGCCGGCGAGCTGCGAGGCAGCGGCGGCACCCGGACCAAGCAGCGCCCGCTCGGGCAACCAGCCCGTGTTCTCATAGACGACCAGCGAGCTGTCGACCTCGACCTGGCGGAGGTCGAGCTGCGAGGCCAACGTGGCCAGCAACGCCGCTGGGGCCAGGTGGGCCGGGGCCTTGGTGTAGCTCGGGCCCGTGCTCTGCGGCACGACGATGTAACGGATGCTCATCGGGCCGAGCAGCCGGCCGAGGCGTGACGTCTCGCGCTGCGCCGCAAGCTCGACCGAGGAAGCCACCAGCTCGACGGCCCGCGTCGGAGCGCCGGGCCAGGCCTCGTGGAAGTCGGGCATGCCGCTGCGGGACAAGCCATAGGCGAGTCCGTCGGCCAGCTGCCATCCCGGCTGCGGCAGTGCGGCCGGGTCACCGAGCCAGAGGACCCGGAACGGACCGTCCGCCGCCCGCTGCGGCAGGAACGCCAACGAGGCATCGAAGCCCGCCGTGGGCAGATCGAAGCGGCCGGACACGGTCGCCCCCAGCGTGGGCACGAGGCCAACGGCGAGCGCAGCGACAGCGATGGCCGAGCCGAGCTGCGTGGCGCCGATCTGCGTTCGGCGAACATCGAGCTCGTAGGCGGCGCCGCCGCAGCCGATGGCGAGCGCCACTCCGGCGGCCGCAGGAACCAGCAGGAGCTCGACCGACGGCAGGTGCAACAGCGCTCCGGCGTCGCTGGCCCAGGCGAGCCCGAACGAGCACAGCGCGATGGCCCATGCCCGTCCGGTCCACGCCCACCGGATGCTGCGGGCGACGGGGAGGGCGAGCACGGCTGCGACCACGAATGCCCACCCCATCCACCCCGTCCCCAGCGGGCCGGTGTTGAACCGCAGGATCGCATCGAGGCCACGCGAGGCGGTGGCGGCCGGCGTCACTGCTCCGGGGGCGAGGAACTCCCAACCGTCTCCGCTGGCACTCAGGATCCAGGGGACGTGGAGCACGATCGCCCCGACCACCGCGAGCGCCGTGAGGCCTACGCCCCGCAGGGCGGCCACCACGGCCCCCGTGACGAGGGAGGCAACGGCGATGGCGATCGCCGACATCAGCACGAGCAGCGCGAACCAGGGGGCGATCGAGCTCACGACGGCGAGCAGCAGGGCCAGTGCGGCGACCTGAGAGGCGATCCGTCGCGGGCTGATACCGGGGCCTGGGTCACCGCCCACGCCACCGAACGGGGCCATCCCACCGAGCCGAGCTACCCGACCGAGCGCGAACGGGAACGCCCCGAAGGTGACCAATGCATCCCAATGGCCGAGGTTGAGCGCGTTCCAGGCCACCGGTACCGCCGCGTAGGCCAACAACCCGGTGATCTGGCCGCGCTGCGAGGCAAAAGGCCGCAGCAGCCGCCACATGCCGAGGAAGCCGAGCGGGATCATGCCGAGGATCAGCAGGTCGCGCAGCAGACCGGTGCCACCGAGGAGCGCGACACCGCCGAGGCCCATGAGGGCGATGCCCGTCGGGATGGCGACCGCTGACCCGAGCCCGACCTGCCACCAGCCGGTCACATACTCACGAAGGAGGTCGGTGGCCGAGGACGGGAACGCGAGCATTCCTCCAATCGGCGGGATGCCTTCACGCAGCAGGCTTCGGCAACCGAAGAAGAAGGCCGCCAGGACGAGGGACCACGTGACCACGGAGGCCCTCCGGTCACCACTGCGCACTGAGCTGACGAACGACCGGCTGGCCGTGGACAACTCGGCGAGGCGCCCTCCTTCTCGGCCCATGCCGGGATGCCCACGCAGGAATGCGGCTAGGTGAGCGCTCCCGCGCACCTCGAGGCGACGGATCTCGTTGTCGGGAACCGTGCGCATCGACTGGACCACTCGGCGCTTGGCCCTGAGGTCGCCGGGGCGCGAGAGGTTCCACCACCAGCTGGACGCCAGGTCGCCCACTCGCTGCGGGTGCAGCCGCACCAGGGCGATGACCACTTCGACCACGTTGAGGATGATGAGCTGCGGGATGACGCGCAGCAGGTGGGGCCAGCTGTAGCTCGTGAGCAGCGTGCGCAGCCGGTGACGGGCGACGGCGCGACTTGGACGGTCGATCGGAAGGCGCGCCGCTTCGACGTGGCGGGCCCGAGCCGCCGGCACGACCACGACCCGGGCACCGGCGATGTGCGCTCGCCAGCAGAGGTCGAGGTCCTCGCCGAGGAAGTCGATCCCAGCATCGAAGCCGCCGAGCGCGTCGAACAAGTCGGCGCGGACCAACGTGCAGGCTGACGGGATGCAGAACACGTCGCGCACGGCGTCGTGCTGTTCCTGGTCGATCTCGCCGTGCTCGACGACGGGCGCCAGCTCGCCGAACTTGTCGATCGACAGCCCGACGTCGAGCAGTCGGATCGGATCGTCCCACGCCACCAGCTTGGGCCCCGTGACCCCGGCGTTCGAGCGGAACGCCTCCTCGACGAGCAACCGGACGGCCGACGGGTCGAGCGCGACGTCGTCGTGGCAGATGCAGAAGAACGAGGCACCCTCGACGAGGCCCAGGACGTCGTTGGCCACTGCTCCAAAGCCAGGGTTCCCCGGAGTCGGGCGTACGAACGCCCCCGGCAACCGCGGGCCGATCCGTGCTGCGAGATCAGCGCTGGAACCGGTGTCGAGGAACAGCACCCGTAGGTTCGGGTAGTCCTGGCTGGCCAGCCCGTCGAGTACGTCGTCGAACCACGGTCCCGGGTCGTGGGTCACCACGACCACCACCACGGGGGGCGCCTGGGGCGCAGGTTCACTCAGGGTTTCGACATCCACGGTGGAGCGAGGGTAGCCCTCCCCTCCGAGCTGACCTGGGCACCGGCCTTCGGGACGATCATCGAGATCTTCTGCGCCAAGTGCTTGCAAAAGTAAGCATTCACCGGTACCGTTACTCGCACGGATGGCGACACCATCCCGGGGTCACCCCCCAAAAAGCCTCTCCAAGGAGAACACACCATGGCTGATACCACTGTCGAGAAGGTCGCCACCGACCTCACCAACCTCGTCAAGGATGCCCTGTACATCACCGTCGGCTTCGGCGTGCTGGCCACCCAGAAGCTCCAGGCCCAGCGCGGCCAGCTCCAGAAGCAGGTCGACGCCCGGATCGAAGCCGGCAAGGTCCAGTTCGACAAGGCGAGCCAGAACTTCGAGTCCCAGCTCACCTCGCTCGAAAAGCGCCTCAACGCGCTCGAGTCCCGCTTCGACACCGCCCTCGACAAGGTCGAGACGGCGCTGCCCGAGCAGGCCCGCGACGCGCTGAAGCAGGCCCGTGACGCGGCCAAGAGCACCCGGCAGCAGGTCAAGGGCGTCGTGCGGCCGAAGACCGTCCGCGCCGCCTGACCAGCGCCTCACCTCTCCCCCCTCGCTCGTGCGTCGGCCTCCGGGCCGGCGCACGAGCGCGTGCGGGCACGGTGCCCTGCCTGCCCGCGAGCGATCTCCTACGCTGACTCGCCTTGTCCCTTGAGCCCCCCATCCCGGTGAGCGAGTCCCCGATGACTCGGGTCCGCGCCGCACTGCCGGAGGGCACCATCCCAGTGGCCGTCGGGCTCGTCATCTCGGGCCTCAGCGCCTACGGCTTCCTTGCCATCGCCGCCCGGAAGCTTGGTGAGGAGGCGTTCGCCCCCCTCAGCCTGCTGTGGTTCGTCACGTTCATCATGGCGCCCGGCTTCTTCCTCCCCGTCGAGCAGGAGGTCGGACGCGCGCTGGCCGCCCGCCGCGCGCTGCGCCAGGGAGGTCTCCCCGTCGTGCGCCGGGCCACGCTCCTGGCCGCGGGTCTCGCCGCCGTGCTGGTGGTGATCATCCTGGCGTTGAGCCCCGTTCTGGTCGACCACCTGTTCCACGGCAGCTGGGGACTGCTCGTGGGCCTGTTGCTGGCACTGGTCGGCTACGGCTCGGGTCACCTCGTGCGGGGCATCCTGGCCGGCGACAACCGGTTCCGTCCCTATGGGACCTTCATGGCCGCCGACGGCCTGCTGCGCCTGGGGGGCTGCCTGGTCTTCGCCGTGATCGGCATCACCACCGTCGGCTACTACGGCCTCCTCGTCGGCCTGCCACCGCTCATCGCCATCGCCATCGCCCTCCGCGGCCAGCGCCCGCTGGCCGAGCCCGGCCCCCAGGCCGACTGGGGCGAGCTGACCTCGAACCTCGGCTGGTTGCTCATCGGCTCCGTCCTGGCCGCAATCCTCGTCAACGCCGGACCCCTCGCCGCCAACATGCTGGCCAGCGAGGACGACAAGGCGCTCGTCGGGCGGTTCAGCGCAGGGGTGCTCATCGCGCGGGTGCCGCTGTTCCTCTTCCAGGCCGTGCAAGCCGCGCTGCTGCCCAAGCTGGCCAGCCTCGCGGCCCAACGCGCCTTCGACGAGTTCCGCCGCGGCTTCAAGAAGCTGCTGGTCGTGGTGCTCGCAGTCGGCGCCATCGGCACGATCGCCGCCGCGGTGCTGGGGCCCTTGGTGGTCAAGGTGTTCTTCGGCTACGAGCTCAGCCGGCAGACGCTCACGCTCCTCGCTCTGGCCAGTGCCTGCTACATGCTCGCCGTCACCATGGCCCAGGCCCTGATCGCCCTCCAGCGGCACGCGCGGGTGGCGCTCGGCTGGGCGCTCGGCGTGACCGCCTTCGTCGTCGTCACCGCACTCGGCTCTGATCTGCTGCTCCGGGTCGAGCTCGGGCTCCTAGCCGGCTCGCTCGCCGCCCTCGCCTCCTTTGCGCTCACGCTGCGCACCTCCCTGCGACACGGCGATCACATGGACGTGAGCAGCCTCGTCGAAGCCATCCACGACATGCCGATCGAGTTCTGACCACCATGGCCCCTTCGGCGCGCCCGGTCGTGGCCATCGACGTCACCCCGCTCGCTCCCCCCCAGACCGGCATCGGTCAGTTCGTGGCCCACCTCCTGCACGAGCTCGGGCTCCTCGAACCGCCGGTACCGGTCCTGCCCTACCTCTTGAGCCGCCGCGCCGCGGTGACCGTTCCCGGCCTGCGCCGGCTCCCGATCCCGGCGGGCCTGGGCCGGCGCCTGTGGGCCCGATCGGATCATCCGAACTGCCAGCGCTGGTTGGGCGAGGCCGACGTGGTCCATGCCACGAACTACGTGGCACCGCCCACGCATCGTCCGACGATCGTGAGCGTTCACGACCTGTCACCCTTCGGCGATCCCTCCCAGGTGCAGCCCGGGCTTCGCTCGGTTGCGGCCATCGTGCGCCGAGCGGTCGACCGGGGCGCCTGGATCCACACCATCTCCGAGCACATCGGTGCCCAGGCGCGCGAGCTCCTGGGCACCGACCGCGTCGTCACGGTGCCCCTCGCCGGCGCCGAGCTCGCGCCGGCCACCGGACCCCCCCTCCCCGGCATCGACCAGCGCCCGTACGTCCTCGCCCTCGGCAGACGCGAGCGGCGCAAGAACCTGCCCCGACTCGTAGCGGCCTTCGGCCTCGCCCACGAGCACCTGCCTGACCTCAGCCTTGTCCTGGCCGGTCCCCCCGGTGACGACCAGGAGCAGATCGACGCCGCCATCGCTGCGCTGCCTCGAGCCGCGGCCGAGCACGTGCTGATCACCGATTGGCTCGAACCGGGCCAGCGCACCACGGCCCTGCGGGGGGCGCGCGTCCTCGCCTACCCCTCCCTCGACGAGGGCTTCGGCCTCCCCATGCTCGAGGCGATGCGGGCGGGTGTGCCGGTCGTCGCGGCCTGCGCAGGTGCGATCCCCGAAGTCGCCGGGGATGCCGCCGTGCTCGTCGATCCGACCGACGTCGAGCAGTTGGCGGCCGAGCTGGTCCGGGTCGTCGACGACGAGGCGCTCAGGCGATCCCTGATCGAGCGTGGCCACGCCCAAGCCCTTGCCTTCACCTGGCAACGCACGGCCAGCGCCATGGCGGATCTCTACGAGCGGGCGGCGACGGAGGCCCGCCGATGATCACCGTGCTGTGCGGCGGCGTCGGCGCGGCCCGTCTCCTCACCGGCCTGATCGAGATCGCCGACCAGGCCGACGTGGTGGCGATCGTGAACACCGCCGACGACACCGAGCTCCACGGCCTTCACATCAGTCCTGACCTCGACACGATCCTCTACACGCTGTCCGGATCGTCCAACACCGAGCTGGGTTGGGGCCTGGCCGGCGAGACCTGGGCGGCGATGGAGGCCCTCGAGCGATTCGCCGCGGTACGGCCGCCGGGCTCCACCGCCGGGGGCACCTGGTTCCGGCTGGGCGACCGGGATCTGGCCACCCACCTGTACCGCACGCATCGGCGGCGCGAGGGGGCCTCGTCATCGGTCATCGCCGACGAGCAGCGACGGGCCTTCGGGCTCGGGCTCCGCATCCTGCCCGTCACCGACGATCCCCTCGCCACGATGTTGCAGCTCGCCGACGACGGCACCGAGATCGCGTTTCAGGACTACTTCGTCGGACGGCACCACTCGGTGGCGGTGACCGGCGTGCGCTTCGATGGTGCTGAGGCAGCCCGGCCCGCGCCGGGGGTCATCGAGGCGATCGGCGACGCCGAGGTCCTCGTCATCGCCCCCTCGAACCCGATCGTGTCGATCGGTCCCCTGCTCGCCGTCGCCGGCGTGCGCGCCGCCGTCGAGGCGAGGCGCGACCGATCGGTCGCGATCTCACCCATCGTCGGCGGGGCCGCTCTGAAGGGCCCCGCTGATCGGATGCTGGTCGAACTGGGCCACGAGTCCTCGGTGGTGGGCGTTGCCCGCCTGTACAGGAACCTGGCTTCAACGTTGGTCATCGACGAGGTCGACGCCGCACTGGCGCCGGCCGTACAGGAGGCAGGCATGCACTGCGTGGTCACCCGCACCATCATGAAGGAGCCCGGCGTCGCCGCCTCGCTCTGCCGTGCCGCACTCGCGGCGGTGACGTCATGAGGCTCGAGATCTGGGGCGTCGATGGCATCGGCGAGGTTCGGCCCGGCGAAGAGCTGAGCGGCCTCATCGCCGATGCCTGCGCTGAGCCCCCTGGCGGACCGCTGCAGACCGGTGACGTCCTCGTCGTGACCCAGAAGATCGTGTCCAAGGCCGAAGGCCGACTGGTGGCCGTCGATCCCGAGGACCCGCTCTCGCACAAGGTCCTCGTCGAGCAGGAGGCGGTCCGGGTCCTGCGGCGGCGGGGCGACCTGGTCATCACCGAGACCCGTCATGGGTTCGTGTGCGCCAACAGCGGCGTCGACTTGTCCAACGTCGAGCGAGGGTTCGCCGCGCTCCTCCCGATCGACAGCGATCGCTCGGCACGACGCATCCGCGACGGCTTGCGGGCCCGCCTCGGCGTCGAGGTCGGCGTGATCATCAGCGACACGTTCGGGCGGGTGTGGCGCAAGGGGCTCACCGACGTCGCCATCGGCGTGGCCGGCATCGCCGGCGTGGTCGACCTGCGCGGCACGCCCGACGCCTTGGGCCGGGTCATGCAGGTGACCGAGGTGTGCGTCGCCGACGAGCTTGCCGCGGCGGCCGAGATGGTGATGGGGAAGTCCACCGGCATCCCGGTGGCGGTGGTGCGAGGCGTCGACCCCACGTGGTTGCGCGACGCTTCGGTCGCGGCCGAGATCATCCGGCCCCCGGCCGAGGATCTCTTCCGCTGACCTGCCCAGACGGGGCCTGACCTGACCTGGCGGGCGTAGCCGCAGCCGTCAGCCCTCGAGTGACGCGAGGCCCTCGGCGACGCTCGTCCAGGGTGACCAACCGAGGTGGATCCGGGCCCGTACGCACGACAGGGCGAACCGCGCCGGCGCGTCGTCGCCGAGACCGCTCGCCGCCGTGAGCACGCCGGTTCCGCCGAGTCGCTCGTAGAGCTCTCGCACCGTGGTCTGCACGCCGGTGCCGAGGTTCATGACCAGCCCGCTACCGCGATGACCAGCGCGCACGAAGGCATCGACGACGTCATCGACCCACACGAGGTCGATGGTGCGACGCCCACCGCCTTCAACCTCGACGATGCGCTCTCGCGCCGCGATCGCCCGCCGAAGCTCGGCCACGAGGCCAGCTGACGAGCGCGGGCCGTAGAGCTCGGCAATGGCCAGCGCGGTGAACTCGAGGCCGCGGCGTTCGCGCATCCCCGCGGCCTGGTCGACGAGGCAGCGGGTCGCAACACCCCGAGGCGACGACGAGTGCCAGGGCGTCGACTCCTTGACCGGCAGCTCGCGCGAGGTGACCGGCCCGTACAGGTCGATGGCGGCAAGCCCGACGACCACCTTGCCCACCCCCGTCGCCGTCGCCGCATCGAGCACCGCGGCACCGCTCACCACGATCTCCTCGACCGCACCCCGCGCCGTGACCGACCCGGTCGCGGTCAGGTGGAACACGACGTCGGGGCGCCGGCGGGCGAAGAGGGACTCGAGCTCGGGGGCCCGAACGTCGAGGTGGTGGAACGTCAGGTCGTGGTCGGGTCGCGACCGCGCCTCGGCGAGGTTGGCCAGGCTGCCGCTGCTGAGGTCGTCGATGACGTCAACCGTGTGGCCCTCGGCCAGGAGCCGGTCGACCAGCACCGACCCGAGGCCTCCAGCACCGCCAGTGACGGCCGCTCTCATGTGGCCTCGGGTACCCGAACGCCCATGAGCACCGCCCCGGGCGCAATCACGACACCGTCACCGACCACCGTGTCGGCGAGCCACGACCCGGCGCCGATGCTCGCCCCCGCGCCGAGGATCGACCGCTCGACGACCGCTCCGGCGCCGATCACGACCCGAGGTAGCAGCACGCTGGCCCGCACCACGGCCCCGCGATCGACCCTCGCCGCAGCTCCGATGATCGACTCGTCGATCTCGGCGTCCGGCGCGACCGTTGCCCCCTCGCCGAGAGCTGCGCAGGCGGGCCCGACACGGCGCCCCTGGAGCGCGTCGAGGTTCGCTTCGAGGTAGACGTCTGGACGACCGGCGTCGAGCCAGTAGTCGTCGGTGGCCACGGCGAACAGCAGGCGGTCAGCGACCATTGCGGGGAAGATCTCACGCTCGATCGACACGCGCCGCCCCGCTGCGATGCGGCCGAGCACGGAAGGCTCGAGGACGTACGTGCCGGCGTTGACGAGGTTGGTGGGGGCCGTCCCCGGCACCGGCTTCTCGATGAACGCGAGCACCCGCCCATCGGGATCGGTGGTCACCACGCCGAACGCCGAAGGATCAGCCACGGGCGTGAGGTGGATGGTGCCCTCGCCCCCGAAGCGGTGGTGAGCGGCGATCAGCGAGGCGACGTCGAGATCGGTGAGGACGTCACCGTTGACCACGACGAAGGTGTCGTCGATCCCCGCGTCGAGCGCCGCGAAGCGGATGGCTCCGGCGGTGTCGAGCGGCTCGGGTTCGACCGCGTAGTGCAGCGCCACCCCCGCGCACCGGCCGTCAGGAAAGGCATCGCGGAAGGCATCGGGCTGGAAGCCCAACGACAGCACGGCTTCGGTGATGCCGTGGCGCCCGAGGTGGCCGACGACGCGCTCCAGGATCGAGAGGTGCCCGACCGGGAGCAGCGGTTTGGGGGTGGTGAGGGTGAGCGGCCGAAGCCGGGTGCCGAAGCCCCCGACCAGGACGACCGCTCTCATCCCGCCGAGGTGGTGGAGCCGGACACCGGCACGGTCGTAGCCCCCGGCACGGTCGTAGCCCCCGGCACGGTCGTAGCCCCCGGCACGGTCGTAGCCCCCGGCACGGTCGTAGCCCCCGGCACGGTCGTAGCCCCCGGCACGGTCGTGGCCCCCGGCACCGTGATGGGTTCATCAGGCTTGCCGGTCACCGCCTCCAGCCTGCTCTTGGCATCGAGCGGCTGGGCGATGGTCGCATCGTCGGGCACCCAGGCGATGGTGACGGCGGTGAGGTCCTGAGGGAAGCGGATGTTGTTGAAGTCGGCGGTGTAGATCTGCGGGGAGCCCGAGAGGTCCTTCCAGACCGCGACGCGAAGGTTGGCCGGCTTGCCGTTGCAGTCCTTGCCGTTCTCGTAGGTGCCCTGACCTTGCGGCAGCTCGAGCTTGGTGTCGCTCATCTTCACGCCGGCGGCGTCGAAGAACACGCCGAGGGTGGCGTTCTTGCCCGACGACTGAGAGCTGGAGGGGTGGATGTGGATGAGCCCGTCCCCGTGGGTGTGGATGCCGAGCGGATCGTTGGTCTCGGTGATCGCCGGCTGGAACTTGTCGCAGGTGTAGAACCCGTAGACCGAGTGCCAGTGATCGAGCCCGGCCCTGGGAGGACTGGCCGATGCGGTGCTCTGCGTCTGGGAGCGGCCGTACACCAGAAGCGAGACGCCGAGCACGAGCACCACCCCGAGCACGATCGGGAACAGCCGTCCCTGCTGCGAACGGACCTTGGCGCGCCCACCGGCCTTTGAGGCCCTGGCCACCTTCTTCGATGACGATGCTTTGCCCACGAAGGAGCGAGGCTACCCGTACCTCTGTGCCCGACCGACGTCACGACGACGGGCTACGAGCGACGCGCCTCCGCCAGCTCGGCGAAGAGATCCTCGTACTGGGCAGCCACGGCCCGCGGGGAGGCCCACTGCTCGACGAACGAGCGACCCCGCGCCCCCATCGTGCGGCGCCCCGCCTCGTCGTCGAGGAGCCGGCGCAGGGCGATGACGAACGCGCCCGGGTCCTCAGGGGGCACGGCCAGCCCGGCGCCGGCCCGCTCGACCACGCGAGCAACCTCGGTACCTTCGTCGACCGCAGCCACGAGCGGTCGACCCGCGGCCAGGATCGAGTAGGTCTTGGAGGGGACGCTGGCCTTGGCCAGACCCCGTTTGAGGGGCACGACGTGGATGTCGGCCGTGGCCAGCACCTCAGCGAGGCGGTGCTTGGGCTGGAGCTCACCGAACCGGACGTTGGGCAGTCCGCGGGCGAGCTCGTCGAGCTGCGCCCGCCCTGATCCCGACCCGTTGATGACGAACACGACCGATGGGTCGTCCCGCCAGACGCGGGCGGCCTCGATCATCAGCCCGAGCGACTGCGACAACCCGACGTTGCCGGCGTACATCACCACCAGCTCGTCGGCAATGCCCAGCTCACGGCGATAGGCCGTGGCCCGATCGAGCGGGACGATGGCGTCGGTGTCGACGAAGTTCGGGATCACCCGCACCTTGCCGGCCTGCGCGACCGGCAGCTTCGCCGCCACGTTGTCGCGGAGGTCGTCGCTCAGCACGGTGACGGCGTCGGCGAGCTCGTAGGAGATCCGCTCGAGCTGCCTGCTCACCTCGATGACCGTGGGGTTGGTGATGGCACCGAGCTCGACGGCCACGTCGGGGAACACGTCTTGGATGTTGAACACCAGCGGGGCCCGACGGGCCTTGGCCATCACCCACCCCGTCAGGCCGAGCGTGAGCGGAGGCGACATCGACAGCACGCCGTCACAGCGCCCACCGCGCAGGCCCTCGAGGCCGGCGAGAGCGCTGAACCCTCCGAAGGCGACGGCGCGTCGCACGATGCTGCGCTTGTCAGTCGGGAACGGGTGGACGCGGGTGATGGAACCCCACTCGGTGTGCTCGCGGCGCACGAGCCGGCCCCGCCACACTGGTTCGACCTCGTGGCCGACGTACCACGGGAGGGCCGTGACGACGTCGAGCTGATGGCCGCGGGCCGCCAGCTCCGACACGATCCGAGTGATCACCTCACCGGTCGGTGCGAGGTCAGGAGCGAAGTGGGGGCAGAGGACGGCGAGCTTCACGATGATCGGGCAAGACGGTAGGCGGCCACGAGCGCCAGTGCCGACGCTTCGGGCGAGAACTCGACGGCCCGAGCCCGTCCGGCGACCTGGAGGCGATCACGCTCGTCGGGCGACGACAGCACCTCGGCCAGCACCTGCGCCCACTGCTCAGGGTCGTCCGGCGACGCCAGCCGGCCCGCATCGGCCACCACCTCGGTCAGCGCCGTGTCGTCGGCGGCCACGACCGGACAACCGAGCGCCATCGCCTCGACGACGGGGAGGCCGAACCCCTCGTACCGGCTCGGGAAGGCCAGCGCCGCAGCCGAGCGGTAGAGACCGTCGCGATCGGCACTCGGCACCCGCCCGGTGCGCACCACGACGTCACCGAGGCCGCACCGCTCCACCTCGGCCCGCACGACGGCCTCGTTGGGACCCGTGCCCCCGAGGAGCACGAGCTGGACCTCGGGGTGCGTGCGGCGAAGCAGGGCGATGGCCCGAACGAGCACGACGTGGTTCTTGTGGGGGTAGGTGATGGCGGGGAACATCACGAACGGACCGGTGAGCCCGTATCGCGAACGGATCTCAGCCTCCGATACCGGGGGTTCCGCCGGGCCATCACCGACGCCGATGGCGGGCGGCACGACCACGATCCGGTCGGGGTCGACATCGAAGGCGTCGACGATGGTGCGCTTGACGAACGTGGATGGCACCGCCAGCACGGTCGCCTTGCGCGCCGAACGGGGGACGCTTGCGCGCAGGTACGCGAGCTTTGCCGTCGAGAAGAACCCCGGGAACGATCGGTACTGGAGGTCGTGGATGGTCACGACGGTCGGCGGACCCCCGAGGAGCGGCATCGTGCCACCGGCGTGGTGCACCACATCGCAGCGGCGGTGGCGCACCTCCCGTCGCAGCCACGACGACTCGGCCACGATCCGTCGAGCCCGTGATCGACCATCGATTGGGCCGACCGTGACCGGGAAGGCACGAGCGATCTCTGGGTGCGCGGCCTCGAGCGATGGCAGGGCGAAGACCTCGACGTCGAGTCCGTCGAGCTCCGCACGACGAGAGACCTGCAGTTCGGCCAGCCCCACGAGCGACCCGCACAGGTACTCCTCACTCCCTCCAACGACGCCGGGGATCATCCAGAGCAGGTTGACGCCGACTGACCAGCTCATCGGCCGGCGACCTCTCGGTACGCGGCCAGGGTGAGGTCAGCGGTGCGTGACCACGTCATCGCCGCGGCACGCGCACGGCCGCGATCAGCGAGCACGCCTCGGGCGTCGAGCGCGTCGGCGATGCCCTGTGCAATCGAAGCGGGCGACCCCGGATCGACGAGCACCGCTGCACCACCGGCAACCTCCTCGGTCGCGGTGCCCTTCGAGGTCACGACGGGCGTCCCGAGGGCCATCGCCTCGAGCACCGGCAAGCCGAAACCCTCGCGGAGACTCGGGTAGCAGAGCACCTCGGCCCCCGCGCAGACGGCGCGCTTGTCGTCGTCGGACAGGAACCCCAACGGCCGCACCCGCTCGCGGTCGAGGCCGCTGCGGGCAACCAGCGCCGACAGGTCATCCCCCCACCCGACCGGCCCCACCACGACCAGAGGGAGCCGGCTCTGATCGAGCAGCACCAGCGCGTCGAGCAGACCGGCGAGGTTCTTGCGCGGTTCGAGGGTGCCGATGAACACGAGGTAGGGCGGCGACAGCTCGAGGCGTCCCAGCGTCGAGGCGACCGCATCGGCGGTGACCGGCGCGGTGTCGACGCCGAGGGGGACCAGGCGGAGCCGGTCGACATCGAAGCCAGCCCCGCGGCAGTCGGCAAGGGTGGAGGCCGACGAGCACAGCACCAGGTCGGCATCGCGTCGAGCCAGTGCCAGGCCTCGCTCGAGCACGCGCACCCCACGTCGGGTGAAGTGGGCCGGCTCGTGCCGGAAGGCCACGTCGTGGACCGTGACCACCAGCGGCGCAGATCGGGGAGGCACGATGAGGGTCGTGGCGTGCACGACGTCGACCGGGCCGGTGACCCGCTGCACGGCAGGGTGACGCACGGCGTGCCACGCCTCGTACAGCGCCACGCGGGGCAGGGCTAGGGCCTTCACAGGGATCGGCGGCACGAAGGGAGCCGGGGCCAGGTGTCGGTGCCAAGCACTGACGCCGACCTGATCGACGTCGTCGCCTCGACCCGCCAGCTCCGACGCGACCGCAAGAGCGGCGGTCGCCGTTCCCCCTGGGACGCGGTGCCAGCACTGCTCGACCGTCACCGCCACCCGCAGAGCGCACACCGGACCAGCCTGGCACGACGTACCATTGCATCCGTGAGCAGCTTCTGGTCCGCCAAGCGGGTCCTCGTCACCGGCGGTTCAGGTTTCCTCGGCAGAGTCGTCACCGCCAAGCTCGTGGCGCGCGGCGCCGAGGTCATCGCTCCTCGGAGCGCTGAGTTCGATCTCACCGATGCAGCAGCAGCTGACCGGCTGTTCACTGAGGCCGCTCCCGACCTCGTGGTGCACCTCGCCGCCAGGGTCGGAGGCATCGGCGCCAACCTGGCCGCGCCAGCCGACCTGTACCTGTCCAACCTCCTCATGGGCACCTACGTGATCGAAGCCGCCCGCCACCACGGCACGCCAAAGACCGTGATCGTGGGCACCATCTGCTCGTACCCGAAGATGACCCCGGTGCCCTTTCGCGAGTCGTCGCTCTGGGACGGCTACCCCGAGGAGACCAATGCCCCCTATGGCATCGCCAAGAAGGCACTCCTCGTTCATGCGCAGGCAAACCTCGCGCAACACGGGCAGCGTTCCATCTACTTGATGCCGACGAACCTCTACGGACCAGGCGACAAGTTCCACCCGTCGGTGTCGCACGTGATCCCGGCACTGGTGAAGAAGTGCGTCGACGCCGTGCGCAACGGCGACGACAAGGTCGAGGTCTGGGGCACGGGCACCGCCACCCGTGAGTTCCTCTACGTCGACGACGCGGCCGAGGGCATCGTGCTGGCGGCCGAGCACCACGACGACCTCGAGCCGGTCAACCTCGGCGCCGATCGAGAGGTCTCGATCCGAGAGATCGCCGAGACGATCGCCGACTACGTCGGCTTCACCGGCACGCTGCGCTGGGACCCCACCAAGCCCGATGGGCAGCCCCGCCGGCGCGTGGACGCCAGCCGAGCCGAACGATCCTTCGGCTGGCGATCGGCGACGCCGCTCGACCTCGGGCTTTCCCGGACCATCGACTGGTACCGGGCCAACATCGACCTCGCCGAGGCACCTCCGTCACATGCCGGCATCAGCTGACCCGGTGGGCCTCGATCTGATGATCGTGGGCGCCCCCAAGACCGCATCCACCTCCTTGTTCTTCTACCTGGGCGAGCATCCCCAGGTCGACGCGGCGAACCGATCCGAGTTCGCCTACTTCGTCGACGACGAGGAGTTCCAGGCCGGCGCGACGGCCGCCCGACGGAAGTACTTCGCCGGCGACACGCCCCCCGGCATGGTCTCGATGGCCAAGCTCGCCGGACTCATGTACTTCCCGATCGCCGTCGAGCGGCTGCACGAGGACTCACCCGACGTCAGGGTGTCAGTCGTGCTGCGCAACCCGGTCGAGCGCGCCTACTCGGCCTACTGGTTCGCCCGCCGTCGAGGGTTCGAAGACCTCGACACGTTCGAAGCCGCCCTCGATGCCGGGCCTCACCGGGCCGGCCTCCCCAAGACCGACCGGCCCGGGATGCGCGAGTACGTCGAGCGGGGTCGGTACGCCGCCTACCTGCCGCTGCTCTTCGACACGTTCGGTCTGGACCGGGTCCACGTCTCGACACTCGAAGACCTGTCCACCAGGCCCGAGGACGTCGTGAACGAGCTGCTGGCACCGTTCGGCCTCGCGCCTGTCGAGCCAGGCACCTACGAGGGCAAGCGCTACAACGAGTCCGCCACCTTCAGGATGAAGAGCGTGGCCCGCTTCGTGGGCACCAACAACGCCGGCAAGCGCTTCATCCGCAAGATCGTGTCGCCCGACCTGCGCAACCGCGTGCTGAAGGTCATGTACCGGGTCAACGAGGTGCCCACGACGGCGCCGCCCATCGACCCCGTCATCCAGGCCCGCCTGATCGAGGAGTTTCGACCCTGGAACGCCCGCCTCGGCGAGCTGCTCGGTCGTGACTTCTCGCACTGGGACCAGCCGAAGCCTCCCAAGCCGGCCTGACGCCGGAGCGAGCGGCAGTTCAGCCCTGCAGCCTGCGCACAAGCCGGGCCAGGGGCTCGTGGAAGTCGTCGAGCAGCTCGATGCCGCTGTAGCGCAGCGCGGCGTTGTCGAGCACCGAGTTGGCGGGGCGGTGCGCCGGCCGGGGCGGATCGAGCTGGGCCGTCGTGATCGGGCTGACGCGATGGGGATCATGTCCGGCGGCGGCCATGACCGCCTGAGCGAACTCGAACCAGCTCACTGCACCTTGGTTGGTGACGTGATGGATGCCGGACCGGCGATCGAGGACGAGCCGTCGCAGCATCGGGGCGAGGTCGGCAGTGAAGGTCGGGTTGCCGCGCTGGTCATCGACGAAGGAGAGGCGGTCGTGCTCACCGGCCAGCCGCATGATCGTCTTGACCATGTTGGCCCCGTGCTCGCCACACACCCACGAGATCCGAACGATCGTCGCCTCGAGACCGACCTCGCGCTCGCCGGCCAGCTTCGTGCGTCCGTACACCGACCGCGGATCGGGCTGGTCCCACTCGCGGTAGGGCTCGGGCTGGTCACCAGAGAACACGTAGTCGGTCGAGATGTAGGCCAGGTGCGCCCCGACGCGGCGGCTCGCCTCGGCGACGAAGCGGGTGCCGAGCGCGTTCACGCGGTAGGCGGTGTCGGGCTGGCTCTCGCACAGGTCGACAGCGGTGAAGGCCGCTCCGTGGATCACCGCATCGGGACGAACCGACGTCCAGGCGCTGAGCACGGCATCGCGGTCGGTGAGATCGAGCTCGGGGAGGTCGACACCGATCACGTCGTCACCGGCCCGCTCGCAGGCCGCCACGACGTCGGTGCCCAACTGGCCCTTGTGCCCCGTGACGATGACCCTCACGTCAGCTGCCGCCCTGCTGCTTGAGCGGCTCCCACCACGCCCGGTGGTCCCGGTACCAGGCCACCGTGGCCTCGAGCGCCTCGTCGAGCTCTCGCACAGGTCGCCAGCCGAGGGCTTCGACCTTGCCGGTGGCTACGGAGTAGCGGCGGTCGTGCCCGAGGCGGTCGTCGACGGGGCGGATGAACGACTCGTCGCGACCGGTGAGGCGCAGCAGCCGGTGGGTGAGGTCGAAGTTCGTGATCTCGTTGCCGGCACCGATGTTGTAGATCTCGCCGATGGCGCCGCGACGAAGGACGGCGTCGACCGCTGAGCAGTTGTCCTCGACGAAGCACCAGTCACGCACGTTGCCGCCGTCGCCGTACAGCGGTACCTGGAGGCCGTCGAGCAGGTTGGTGGTGAACAGCGGGATGACCTTCTCGGGGTACTGGAAGGGCCCGAAGTTGTTGGAGCTACGGGTGACCAGCACCGGGAGCCCGTAGGTCGTGTGGTAGCTGAGCGCGATCACGTCGGAGCCGGCCTTCGACGCCGAGTACGGCGAGCGAGGTCCGAGGCGGTCCTCCTCGGTGAACGACCCCTCGTCGATCGAGCCATAGACCTCGTCGGTCGAGATGTGAACGAACCGGTCGACGCCGACCCTGCGAGCGACGTCGCACATGACGTTGGTGCCGTCGCAGTTGGTGTTCACGAAGGCGTCGGGGTTGACGATCGACCGGTCGACGTGGCTCTCGGCGGCGAAGTGCACCACCGCGTCGTGGCCGTCCATCGCCTCGGTGACCGCATCGCGGTCGCAGATGTCGCCCTTGACGAAGGCGAAGCGCGCGTCGCCTTCGAGGTCGCGCAGGTTCTCGAGGTTGCCGGCGTAGGTCAACGCGTCGAAGACCGTGACGTGGTCGTCGGAGCTGGCCAGCACGTGGCGGATGAAGTTGGTGCCGATGAAGCCGGCGGCACCGGTGACGAGCAGTCGCATGATCGATCCTCCTAGAGGCGCATCGGCCAGTACGGCCGGCGCCCGACGGGCAGGTCGGCCCGAAGCGGGTTGGCCTGGTCGCGGGCCGACAGCGTGGGTTCGCTCACGCCCCAATCGGCCCCGATGACGGGATCGTCCCAAGCGACGCCGAGCTCGTCGGCGGGGTTGTAGTAGCCGTCGACCAGGTACGTGATGGTCATGTCGGTGAGCGCGGCGAACCCGTGGGCGACACCGGGCGGGATGTAGACGCCCAGGTGGTTCTCGCCGTTCAGGTCGAGGTTGAGCGTGGCTCCATCGGTCGGGCCGCCCTCGCGGAGATCATGGAGCACGACGCGGGCGTGACCGAACGGGACGTACCAGTAGTCGCTCTGGTGCAGGTGGTAGTGGAGCCCGACCACGGCCCCCGCGATTCGGTCGCCCCGGTTGCCTTGCACCATCTCGCGCCCGCCGTTGGGGAACCACGAGCGGCGGTAGGTCTCGATGAACCGGCCTCGTTCGTCGCCGAAGACATCGGGTTGGACGTGGAAGACACCTGCGATGACGTCGGACTCGGTGATGGTGGGCATGGGCTCGTTTCGCTACTCGACGTCGACTCGGCAGTGGTCACCGAGCATGACCCGCAGGGCGCGGGGCTTGGCCTTGCTGCGCACGATCTCGACTTCCTTACCGATCAGGGAGTCCTCGATGCGTGGGATGTCGATGATCCGGCTGCCAGCCAGCACGACGCTGTGCTCGACCTCGCTGTGCACGATCTCGCATCCGGCATCGATGGCGGTGAAGGGCCCGATGAAGCTGTCGACGACGCGCGTGCCGGGACCGATCGCCACCGGCCCACGGATGGTCGAGCGCACGATCTGGGCGCCAGCCTCGATCACGACGCGACCTTCGAGACTGCTGGCCTCGTCGACGGTCCCATCGACGCGGGTCTTGATGGTCTCGAGGATGAGCCGGTTGGCCTCGAGCAGCGGCGTCAGCTTGCCGGTGTCGATCCACCAGCCCGCCAACTGCTCTTGGCGCACTCGGTAGCCGTTGTCGATCAGCCACTGGATGGCATCGGTGATCTCGAGCTCGCCACGCGGCGACGGCTGAATGGCGCGCACGGCCTCGTGGATCGTCGGGTCGAACAGGTACACGCCGACCAGCGCAAGGTCAGAGGCGGGGTCGGCGGGCTTCTCGACGAGACGCACGACGTTGCCATCAGCATCGAGCTCAGCGATGCCGAAACGGTGCGGGTCCGGGACCTGCTTCAGCAGGATCTGCGCCGCAGGCGGCGTGGCGTCGTCGCGGCGGGAGCGCTCGAACTCGTGCACGAAGGCGCCGAGGTCCTGCTCGAGCATGTTGTCGCCGAGGTACATCACGACGTCGTCGTCGCCCAGGAAGTCGCGGGCGATCAACATGCAGTGGGCGAGCCCGAGCGGGGCATCCTGGGGCAGGTAGGTGACCTGCACGCCGAATGCCGAACCGTCGCCCACCGCCGCCATCACCTCGTTGCGGGTGTCGCCCACGATCATGCCGATCTCGACGATCCCGGCCGCTCGCATCGCTTCGATCCCGTAGAACAAGATGGGCTTGTTGGCCACCGGGACGAGCTGCTTTGCGCTCGTGTGGGTGATCGGCCGCAGTCGGGTGCCGGCGCCACCAGCAAGGATCAGCCCCTTCACGAGCGCCGTTCTAGCAGCCCGCTAGCGACGAGGCGGCGAGCGCCACGTGAACGCACGGTCACGATGGGCACTGCTGGCTGGAGGACGGGGCGATGCCGATCGGCTTGGTCGTGGTCGGCGGAGCGATGGGCCCGGCCGAAGGGGCCGTGGTCTTGCTCGAGCCCTTCACGACCGACGTGGCCGGCGAGGTCAGCGACGGGTTGGCCGGCGAGGTCGGCGTGGATCCGAGCAGCGTCGACTTGCCTTGGAACAGCGCCAGGATCGGCCAGGCCAAGTTGGCGTCGAGGGTGACCACGGACTGCCCGTTGCGCGTCGCGACGTTGACCGGCACGGTGTAGCTGGCGACGTCGCCGAGCTTCACGGACTTCAGGCGGCCGGCGAGGCCGATGAGATCGAGCTGATCGTCGACGGTCAATGTCGACGCGGCGGCCGAGAGCAGGTTGTTGAAGGTGAACGGGTTCGACAGGTTGGTGGAGGCGACCTTGGTGGCCATCCGCTTCAGGAAGTCCTGCTGACGCGAGATCCGACCGAGATCGGCCGACGGGTCCTCTTGCCAGTTCCCTCTGCTGTCGCGGACCTCGAAATGACGGGACCGGACGTACTGGCGGGCCGAGATGCCGTTGAGCTTCACGCAACCCGTGGTCTTGATGAGGAGCCCGGTGTTGGTGTCGCGCGACTGGTGGTCGAACCAGACCGAGACACCACCGACGGCGTCGACGAGCTTCTTGAACCCGGCGAAGTCGATCTGCAGGTAGTGGTTGATCGGGATCCCGAGGTTCTCCTGGATCGTGCGCACCAGGACGGCCGGGCCCTTGCCGAACGCCGTGTTGATGCGGTTCTTGCTCTTCGTGCCCGAGATCGTGACCCACAGGTCACGAGGCAGCGACAGCAGGCTCGCCTCGCCGCTGGTGCTGTCGAGGCGCAGGATCATGATGGTGTCGGACCGGTCGCTGCCGAGGTCGGGACCTATCGACCCGTAGTCAGGGTCGGAGGGATCGGCGCCCACCCGGCTGTCGGACCCCACCAGCAGGTAGTTCTTGACGTCGGGCTGCTTGCCGTCGGCGGCCGCCGGCGCAGCCGCCCCCGGGGTCAGTGCCGAGCCCAGGGCAACCGTCGGGATGTTGTCGATCTGGCGCTTGAGGTACCACACAGACCCACCGGCGAGCAGCAGCGCGACGGCGGTCAACGACCCGAACGCAACAACGAGCCGCTGCACCCAGGTGCGACGACCGTCGTACGCCGGGCGGCGGGAACGTTCGCCGCGAGACACGTGACGAAGGTACCAGCGCCCTTCGTCACGGAACCGTCACCCCCGGGTGGTCAACCCATCGGTGCCGCACGGACGTGAACGACGTCGCCGGAGTGCAGCACCTCCTCGGTGCCGGTGGTCGACCGCACCACGAGCGCGCCGTCGTCGGTCACCGTCACCGCCCGTCCCTCGACGAGCCGGTCGTGGAGCTCGACGCGCACCTCACGCCCGATCGTGGCCAGCTCGGCGCGATAGCGGGTCATGATCTCGTCTGGATCGAGCCGGGCCAGGTGGTCGAGGATGGCGGCGACGAGGTCGTCGCGCTCGATCGTGCGCCCGGAGGCTTCAGCCAGCGTGGTGGCGATGCCGGCCAGGTCATCGGGTGCCCCGTCGGGCCAGCCGAGGTTGAGCCCGATGCCGACGACCACGGCTTCGACCGTCCCGGAGGCTGCCACCACGGACTCGGCCAGGATGCCGGCCAGCTTCCGATCGCCCACGACCAGGTCGTTGGGCCACTTGAGCCCTGGGCGGAAGCCGCTCAGCTCGGCGCAGGCGTCAACGGAAGCCAGACCCACGGCGTGGGTCACGAGGTGGAGCTGGTTGGGAGCCACGATCGGCCGCAGGAGCACCGACATGAGCAACGTCGCGCCCGGGGGCGACACCCACGAACGGCCGAGCCGTCCGCGGCCGGCGTGCTGGCGATCGGCGACGAGAACCAGCCCGGCCGGCGCACCGCCGCGGGCCGCCTCGAGCAGGTCGAGATTGGTCGATCCGGTCTCCGCGACCCGGTCGATCTGCCATCCCACCAGGAGGTTTCGGCCGAGGGGGTCCACATCGGCAAACATACCCATCCAATGCTCACCAAGATCTTGATCGCCAACCGTGGCGAGATCGCCGTTCGTGTGATCCGCGCCGCCCGCGAGCTCGGCATCCCCACCGTGGCCGTGTACTCCGACCTCGACCGCAACGCGCAGCACGTGCGTCTCGCCGACGAGGCCTACGCCCTCGGAGGACAGACCGCGGCCGAGAGCTACCTGAACACCGCCGCCATCCTCGATGCCATCGACCGCAGCGGGGCCGACGGGGTGCACCCCGGGTACGGCTTCTTCTCGGAGAACTCCCAGTTCGCCAGAGACATCACCGAGCGCGGTGTTGCCTTCATCGGGCCACCGGCATCGGCCATCGACGTCATGGGCGACAAGGTGTCGAGTCGGCGGGCAGCCCTGGCCGGGGGTGCACCGATCGTGCCGGGCACCACCGAGTTCATGGAGTCACCCGACGAGATCCGGGCCTTCGGGGCCGAGGCCGGGTACCCGCTCGCCATCAAGGCGGCCTTCGGTGGCGGCGGGCGCGGCATGAAGGTGGTGCGCTCGGCCGACGAGATCGATGCGGCCGTCGAGTCGGCGCGCCGGGAGGCCAAGGCCTACTTCGGGCGCGACGAGATCTACGTCGAGCGCTACCTCACCTGGCCCCGCCACGTCGAGATCCAGCTCGTCGGCGACCAGCACGGCGACGTGGTCTGGCTGTCCACCCGCGACTGCTCCGCCCAGCGGCGCCACCAGAAGCTCATCGAGGAAGCCCCGGCTCCGGCGCTCCCCCCCGGCGTCGAGGAGGCGATGGGCGAGGCCGCCGTGAAGGTCGCCAAGGCCGTCGGCTACTTCAATGCCGGGACGGTCGAGTTCATCTACCAGGCCGGCGAGTTCTTCTTCCTCGAGATGAACACTCGGCTCCAGGTCGAGCACCCGGTCACTGAGGCCATCACGGGCATCGACCTGGTCGAATGGCAGATCCGGGTGGCCTCGGGCGAGCCGCTCCCCATGACCCAGGCCGAGGTCCTCGCCCTCCGGCGCGGTCACGCCATCGAGGTCCGCATCAACGCCGAGAACCCGGCCGGTGGTCGCTTCCTGCCCTCACCAGGCACGATCACCCGGCTCGTGCCTCCGGACGGGTTCGGCGTGCGCTTCGACGGCGGCTACGAGTCCGGCGACGAGATCAGCCAGTACTACGACAACCTCGTCGGCAAGCTGATCGTGTGGGGCAAGGATCGCCCCACCGCCATCGCCCGCACCGTCCGCTGCCTCGACGAGATGATCGTCGAGGGGGTCGCCACCACGATCCCCGCCGATCTCGCCATCTTGCGCCACCCCGACTTCGCAGCCGTCGAGCACTCGACGAAGTGGGTCGAGGAGGTGCTCGACCTGTCGGGCATCGAGGCCCCGAAGAAGCCGGCCCCTGCGGTGGGCGCCGACGGTGACCCGGCACCCCTCGTCGAACGGTCCACCACCGTCGAGGTCAACGGCAAGCGCTTCGCCGTGAAGCTGTGGGTGCCGGAGGCAGCTCCGGTCGTGGTTGGCGCTGGCGCTGCGTCAACGAGCACCCGCAAGCCCACCCGCTCGGCGGCCTCGGCCGGCACCGCTGGCGGCGGCAGTGGCGACGTTGTCGTGCCGATGCAGGGCACGATCGTGAAGGTGCTCGTCGAGGTCGGTGATGCCGTCGAGATCGGTCAGGCCGTGTGCGTGCTCGAAGCAATGAAGATGGAGAACCAGATCACGGCCGAGAAGGCCGGCACGGTCAAGGAGATCAAGGTCGCCGCCGGCGCCACCGTCGGGGCCGGCGACGTCGTCGTCATCATCGCCTGACCGCCACCCCGTGACGCTCGGTTCGATCCGTCACCACGTTCGCATCGACCGACCGGCCGATGTCGTCTGGGCACTGGCCGGGGACGCCACCCGCCTGCACGAGTGGTTCCCTGGCGTCACGGCCTGCCGGGTCGACGGCACCAGCCGCGTGATCACCCTGGCCTCGGGGCTCCCCCTGCCCGAGGAGATCGTCGTGAACGACCCGATCCAGCGGCGGTTCCAGTACCGCATCACGGCACCGTTGTTTGCCTTCCATCGCGGGTCGATCGACGTCCTTGATCTGGGGGACGACACCTGCGTCGTCGTGTACACCACCGATGCCGATCCCCGCACGATGGCGCTCACGATCGGTGGTGGCACGGCCGGTGCCCTCGACGAGCTCAAGCGCATCATGGAAGGACCGCACTGATGGGCCGCAAGATCTTGTTCGTCACCACCGATCAGCAGCGCTACGACACCCTCGGGTGCAACGGTGGCACGGTGGCCCGCACACCGATCGTCGATGCCCTGGCCGCGTCGGGCCACCGCTACGAGCGGGCCCACCCGCAGTCAGTGGTCTGCATGCCGTCACGGTCCACGATCCTCACCGGCCAGCACCCCAGCACCCACGGCGTGTGGATGAACGGCGTTGCGTTGCCCGCCGATGCGCCGTCGGTGGCCGAGGTGCTCCACGATGCCGGCTACCGCACTGCGCTCATCGGCAAGCCTCACTTCGAGCCGTTCCTCGACCCCTTCGCCCGGTTCCCCGAGAACGGCTTCGCCCGTGACCCGCTCATCGGCACGCACCGCGGCTTCGAGCACTTCGAGACCGCCACGCACGGTGCCATGGGGCCGCTCCACTACGCCCGCTGGCTGGCGGCCACGCACCCCGAGGCCGTCGGGATGTTCTACCCGGTGCTCGACGGCACCCTCGAGGTGAACGCCGCCGGCGGGGGCGCCACCGGCGCCCCGCAGGTGCACGACAACGCCATCACCCGCGAGTGGTACCACACCGACTGGGTTGCCGATCGCACCATCGCCTGGCTCGACTCGCTCGATGGGGGTGACGACTGGTTCTGCTGGATGAGCTTCCCCGATCCGCACCACCCTTGGGATCCGCCGGCATCGGAGGTCGGCCGCATCGACTGGCGCGAGGTGCCCCTGCCCGCCGGGTACGTGTCCGACGCGGCCGACCGCGAGCGCATCTTGGACGCCAAGCCGCGCCACTGGCGGGCCTGGTACGACGGGCGCCTCGTGTCGAACTACGAAGCACCGCTCCACTGGGTGCCGGCCACGCTGACCGCCGATCAGGTCCGCGAGGTCAACGCCCGCAACGCCGTCGAGTGCGAGCTGATCGACGAAGCACTCGGGCGGGTCCTGGCCGCCATCGGGCGCCGGGGCTGGGGCGACGACGTCGACATCGTGTTCACCACCGATCACGGCGAGCTGCAGGGCGACTTCGGCCTGCTGTTCAAGGGGCCGTACCACACCGACGCGCTCATGCGGCTCCCACTCGTGTGGCGACCGGCCCCATCGGCCGGCGTGACTCCTTCGGCGATCACCCGTCCGGTCGGGTTGGTCGACCTGGCTCCCACGTTCTGCGCCATCGCCGGCCTTCCCGCGCCGTCCTGGATGGAAGGACGTGCGCTCCCCGTCGACGACGCCGATGCCGATGCTCGCGCCTTCGAACGGGTGCTGACCGAGTGGGACAGCGAGCTGTTCGGGGTCGCCGTGCACCTGCGCACGATCACCCGCGACGGCTGGGTGTGCACGACCTACCAGCCTGGCTACAGCCACGACGGCACCGAGGGTGAGCTCTACGAGCTGGCCGAGGATCCACTGCAGCAGGTCAACCGCTGGGACGACCCGGCGCTGGCCGCCCTGCGCAGCGACCTGGTGGCCGACCTGTGGGACTACCAGCCGCCGATGCGCTCGCCCCGCCTGCGGGTCGAGGCACCCGTCTGATCAGCCCCGGCGGGTGCCGCCTCGTTCTGGTCCGCTCCGTCGCATCGGCGGGTCAGACTGCACCGAGAACCGACCAGCCGGGCACGACGGACTCGGGCCAGTGAAGCCCTTCGCGTAGCCTGATGCACCTATGAGCGAGCTCGAGATCCCCCGCTTCGGCGTCCTCCTGGCCCCCTACATCGGCCAGGTTCCCGCCGACGCCAGGCCTCGCTTCCTGGCGCTGCTCGAGCGGGGCGCGGCCGAGCGCTACCGCACGTGGGCCGAAGCCCTGCCGGAGCACGCCGAATCGCTGCTGGCGTGCTCGGCGTCCGAGGACGAGATCGCCGACCGGGTCGAGGCAGTGTTCACCCTCGATCCCGCACTGGGCGACGTGCTCCACGGCCTCCTGGGCGGGGCACGTGAGACGTACTACGCGGCCTTCGCCGGCTACGACGTGTGGGACCAGTTGCGCATCCAAGCCGATGCCGAACGTCAGGGTGCGGCGGCGTGGCGGGGCATCGCGGCAGGGCATCCCGACGCCCACGTGGTGGCCGAGCTGGCCACGTGCTCAGCGCTCGAAGAGGCCAGCGCCGACCGCCTCGACGCGCTGGTCGCCGCCCACGCAAGCTGAGCCGAGCAGACCTCTTCGACGCGCCGGTCGCCCCGTACGCGAGCCGAAGCGGGCTGAGCTACTCGGCGGCGTCGGCCAGCGCTTCGCTGAGCGCCGGGTGCACGAGGAGGCTCTCGACGATGTCGGTGACCTTCAAGTTGGCGGTGACCGCCACCGCTAGCACCGAGATCAGCTCGGCCGCGTGCCGGCCGACGATCGACCCGCCGAGCACGACACCGGTGGCGGGGTCGGACAGGATCTTGACGAAGCCGCGGGTGTCACTGGTGATGAGGGCCTTGGCCGAC
>JBBRTJ010000020.1:0-40263 GCA_038244535.1 Acidimicrobiales bacterium
CAGGCTTCGCCACCAACGCCTTCGCCACCGGGGCCGTGGGCGCCTTGTCCCCAGGCGCCTTGGCCGCACCGGCAACCTTGGCCACCGCAGGCTTCGCCTCCGGGACAGTGGCCACCGCGGGCTTCGCCACCGGGGCCGTGGGCGCCTTGACCACAGGCGCCTTGACCACAGGCGCCTTGACCGCACCAGCAACCTTGGCCACCGCAGGCTTCGCCACCGGGACCTTGGCCACCGCGGCCTTGGTCGTCGGGGCCTTGGGCGCCTTGGCCGAACCGGCGCTCCTGGCCGAACCCGTCGTGCGGCCGGACGGAGACACGGTCGAGGCCGAGGCCTTCACCCTCGGCTTCTCGGCCACCGGCGAGCCTTTGTAGACAGCCAAAATAGGCATGGTGGGCGGGGGGACCGGGGCCGGCGGCGTCGGCGCCAGCGTGCCCGGCAGGTAGGGCGCCATGGCGATGAACGAGCGACCGAGCGGCTCGAGCTGACGATTGGTGATGCGCTCGATGATGGCGACGCACTGCGGGTCGGCGGTCACGAGGCCGGCGTAGCGGACGTACCCGCCCAGGACGCCGGCCACCCGATCGCCCACCTCCTCGCCGTGCAGCAGGACCTTGGTGCCCGACTGCAACATCGCGTGGATCTCGGGGTACAGGCGACCCAGCACCTTGCGGGGATCGTCGGCCACACCAAAGGGCCGGTGCAGGTAGTGCACGCCGAGCTCGTCGTAGTTGTGGAGGTTGGCCGGCGACGGGATGATCGACACGATGCACCCGAAGCCCTGCTCGCGCGTCCAGATGATCTCTTCCTGACGGCGGACCCGGCGATGATTGGCCGAATACCCGCCCGGGCGCTCGCACACGGCGAGCCGGTCCTTGATGACCCACGCGAAGTTGCGGGGTTGGATGCCGAGCGCCCAACGCCCCTTGGCTCGCAACGTCATCGGGCACCGACCAGCGTCACGGCGTGCACCGTCGAACGAAGGTCGTGGACGCGCACCATTGCGGCGCCGTGGAGCAGCGCCCAGGTGGCCGTGGCCAACGACCCCTCGATGCGATCATCGGTCGGCACGGGCACCACGTCGTCGAGGGGCGTCGCCACGTCGAGACCCGGGAGCGAAGGGCGGGTGGCCCACTGATCGCTGCGGGCCGCGAGACGACCGAGGAACGCCTTGCGGCTGGTGCCGACGCACACGGGGTGACCCGTGGCAACGAGGCGATCGAGACGGGCGAGCAACGCCAGGTTGTGCGACGCGGTCTTGCCGAACCCGATGCCCGGATCGATCCAGACCTCGTCGACGCCACCCGCCAGTGCCTCCTCGGCCTTGGCCACGAGGAAGGCTTCGACCTCGGCCACCACGTCGTCGTAGTGAGGCGCGAGCTGCATCGTGGCCGGGTCACCCTGGGTGTGGACCGCAACCCAGCCGACGCCGGCAGCGGCTGCGACCGGCCACAGGCAGGCCGACACGTCGTTGACGAGCGAGGCACCAGCCCCGATGGCAGCCTCGGCGGTCTCGGCGTCACGGGTGTCGACCGAGACGCGCACGTACGGAGCCAGCGCCTCGATCACCGGCAGGATCCGGCGTCGCTCCTCGATCGGGTCGACCGGCTCGGCGCCGGGCCTGGTCGACTCGCCGCCGACATCGATCACGTCCGCCCCCTCCTCGATCAGCACCAGCCCGTGCGCCACCGCTTCGGCCGCCGACGCCCAGCGCCCCCCATCGGAGAACGAGTCCGGCGTGACGTTGAGCACCCCCATGACCAACGGTGACATTCCGACCATCGTACCGCGTGGCTCCAAACCCGAATCGGAGCCGATCCTGCTCAGTGAGACGCTCTGCGCCGAACCTCGCTCAGGCCTCCGCTCCACCCTCCCACCGACGCACGTCAGGCAGGTTCCGCCACCGCTGTCCGGCGTCGAGCCCGTACCCGACCACCCAGTCACCGGGGATCTCGACCCCGACGTAGCGCAGCGAGGCGACGTCGGCGGCCGGGACGCTCTCGCGCACCAGCAGGGCACAGACCTCGAGGCTGGCGGGCTTGCGGGCGGCCAGGAGCCGTCGCAGGTAGCTCAGGGTCAGACCGCTGTCGACGATGTCCTCGACCAGGATGACGTGGCGTCCTTCCAACTCGATGTCGAGGTCCTTGACGATGCGCACCACACCGCTCGTGCGGGTGGACGACCCGTAGCTGGACACCGCCATGAAGTCGATCTCGATCGGGATCGGGATGACCCGCACGAGGTCCGCCATGAAGACGAAAGCGCCCTTCAGCACACCCACGAGGAGCGGGTGCAGCCCGTCGTAGTCGGCTGTGATCCGCGCCCCGAGACCAGCCACGGTGGCCCGCAGCTCGGCTTCGCTGACGAGGATCTCGCCCACTTCGGGGTACTCGTCGGCTCGCATGGGAGGCGAAATCTACTGGCCCGCTCCAGCCGTTGGCAGATCGACCACGAGCCGCTGGGCGTGACGGGCGATGCGCACCCCACAGCTCACCTGGGTCGCCTTCGCGTCGCCGCTGGCCACGGCCAGCAGACGCTCGACGGCGGCGGCATCAAGGCGGTGCGCGGCGAACGCCTGTCGCAACGCCCGCCGGGCCAGTGCCGGTGGTGCTTCGACGAGGGCGCGGCAGTCCGTGCCGTCGATCCCACCCGCGAGGGCATCGAGGAGGTCGGCCTCGTCGCGTAGGAGCGCGGCCTGGCGGGCCAGGACAGGGGCGATGTCGCGCTCGGCCACGTCGTCCAGCAGCGGCAGCACCTCAGCCCGCACCCGGTTGCGCCGGAACGCGGGGTCGCCGTTGGACGGATCGTCGACGGTCTCGATGCCGAGCGCCTCGCAGAGGGCACGGGTCTGCACGCGGCGCAGCCCGAGCATCGGCTTGGTCGCCGGCCGCATCCCCGCCAACCCTTCGAGCCCCGAGCCGCGCAGGAGGTTGAGCACGATGGTCTCGGCCTGGTCATCGAGGGTGTGACCGGTGAGCGCACCGGCCGGCAGCACGCTCCGGCGGGCCTCTCGCGCCCGCGCCTCGAGATTTGGGCCGGCCGCGACGACCACGGACCGGGCGATGAAAGCGGCGCCGACGCGGTCGGCCAGGACCCGCACGACGCCCGCCTCGGCGGCAGAACCGGGCCGCAGCCCGTGGTCGACGTGCACCGCCGTGACTGCGCAGCCGGCCGCGACTGCCAGCACGAGCAACGCCGACGAGTCAGCTCCGCCCGACACCGCACAGGTGACCTCGGTGCCAGCTGGTGCGAAGGTGCACCGCTCCACGCTCGGTGCTACCAGGGCGCGCTCGTCGGCGGTCAGCATGGTGCTGCCTAGGCGACGAGTGCGCTGAGATCCATCCGGGCCAACCACTGCTCGGGCACCCGGATCTCGTCGAGGCTAGGCAAGTTGGCCGGCCCCTCCCAGCACCGATCGATGGCCCGCGGCCCCGCCACCGCTTCGACCGCAGCGATGAAGCGCTCGCCCTGCTCGTACTGGGCGAGCTTGGCTTCGAGGCCGAGCAGCCGCCGCACCACTCGGGCGAAGGGCGTCACGTTCGAGCGCCGTTGCCGCAGGACCCGACCAAAGCGCGCTGCCCCCGGGATGGAGCCGGCGCCGGCGCGATCCATGGTGACGTCGCCGTGCCCTTCGAGCAGTGACATGAGACCGCCGATCTGACCGAGGAGGGCCCGCTGCTCGGGGCCGGCGAACAGCGCCATCAGACCCCCCTCGTCGAGCGACTCCTTGCGTGCCGACGGCGACAACGCCCGTTGGAGCGAAGCCCGCAGGGCCTTGGGATCGGTCGACACGGCACCGAGGGCCTGGGTGACCAGCCCGAGGTAGTGGTCACGCATCCACGGCACGCCGGTGAACTGAGCCCGGTGCGTGACCTCGTGGAGCGCCAGCCACAGGCGGAACTCACGAGGCGGGAAGCCGAAGCGCTTCTCGAGACTCAAGACGTTGGGACCGACGTAGTACACGACGTCGGCCTCGTGGGCACCGTCGTCGGTGACGACCAGCACGTCGTACTGGCCGAGGACCTTGGACGACATGAACCCGAGCAGGGTGCCGACCTCGACCCCGGCGACCTTGCCCGCCACGGTCAGCGGCAACGTCGATGGCGATGACGCCTGGAGCTTGGCCAGCGTCGGGCCCAGGAGGCGTTCGAAGGACGCGACGTTGGCCTCGATCCACTGCTGACGGCCGACCACCACGGCGCGGGCAGGCCCGGCGAGCGATCGCAGCCCAGTCTCGATGGCGACGAGCTCTTCGGCCTGTGCGGTCAGCTCGGTGAAGTCAGGGCCGAGCGAGTCGTAGTGGTAGCTCGACGAGTACGGCTCGGCGCCGCACACCCGCCCGGCCACCCGGGCGGCGAGCTGCCAGTCGACCGCTCCGGTCACCGCCGACGGCTGGGGTACTGAGGAGCCTGCACCTTGACGACGTAACCGATGATCGTGGCCACCACGGCCAGGACGGCGCCGATGGCAAGGGCGACACCGATCCAGAAGGTCCAGATGTAAGCCGCAAGGACGTGCATGGACGCAATCTACCCACGAGACCCGGTCACCCCGGTAGGCGGCGGGCCCGCTGCTCAGACGGGCGGTCGTGCCGTTCGGTCGTGGTCGGCAGCACGATCGGAGCCCTCGAGCCCGAAGCAGGCCTGGATCCGGTCGAGGAGGCCCGGGGGCACCTGCTCCTGGCACTTGTGGGCGACCACCGTTCGCAGCTCGGCGTGGAAGTCGTACACCTGCAGGCAGTCGAGGCAGCCGTCGAGGTGGTGGCCGATGGCGCTCTTGGCCTCAGGCGTGAGTTCGCCGTCGAGGAAGCCGTAGAGCTCACGAAGCACCTGATCGCAATCAGCCATGGGTCGGTTCTGGTTCCAGTTCGAGGCCCGCGGATCCGTCGGGCACTGACACGAGCCCCCGTTCGAGGGCGTACTCATACAAGGCGCGCTGCATGGCTTTTCTTCCCCGGTGGAGCCGGCTCATGACGGTGCCGATCGGGATGTCGAGGATCGCCGCGATCTCCTTGTACGAAAACCCCTCGACATCGGCCAGCAGAACGGCCATCCGGAACGTCTCGGGGAGCGCCTCGAGCGCGGCTTTCACCTCGTCGTCGGTGAACCAGTCCATCAGCTCGTCCTCGGCGCTGCGGGTGGCCATGGCCTGTTCGAGGGCACCGAGCCGGCGGTAGAGGAAGAGGTCCTCGACGTCGTCGAGGTTGCGCTCGTCCGGCCGGCGCTGCTTGGCCCGGTACCGGTTGATGAACGCGTTGGTGAGGATGCGGTACAGCCAGGCCCGCAGGTTGGTGCCCTGCTCGAAGGTTCCGAAGCTGCGGTACGCCCGTAGGTAGGTCTCTTGAACGAGGTCTTCGGCATCGGCCCGGTTGCGCGTCATCCGCACGGCCGCCGAGTACAGGTTGGGCGCGAACTGCATGGCCTGCTCGGCGAACAGCGCTTGATCAGCCACGGGAGGAACCCTACCTATGGGGTGCGCGGGTCGACCGAGCCGTCACCGCTCGGCCTCGGCCTCGGCCCCCGGCTCGAGGTCGGCGGCGTAGTGGTCGAGGGCGGCGACGAGCCGCTCCATCAGATCAGCGAGCTGGCGGCGCTCGCCGGACTCGAACTCGGTGACCATCGTGATCATCACGTCCTTGCGGCGCTCCTCGATGGCGGCGTGACGGAGGCGTCCGGCCGGCGAGGCCGTGACCATCACGACGCGACCGTCGTCGACCGATGAGCGGCGCTCGGCCAGGCCCTCCTTGAGGAGCCGCTGCACGGCGCGGGTGGCGGTGGAGGGGTCGACGCGCAGCGCATCGGCCAGATCGCTCATCCTCCAGGCCTCCTGGCGCACGAGCAGGTCGAGGGTGTCGAACTGCCCGGGCTCGAGTGCGTCCTCGCCCTGCCCGAACAGGTGGTCGCGAAGGATGCCCATCGCGGCACCGCGTCGAAGCTCCTTCCACGCCCAGCCGATGCGGCCGGCGAGGACCAAGGTGTCCTGCTCGGAGAGGGGATCGGTGGCGGTAGCCATTGGATTTGTAGGGTAACCACGGTGACCTCGCACCAGCAGATCGGCCGGGCGGCCGCCCGTGAGTGAGCCGTCAGAACCAGTCGTCACGCCGCTGTCGATGCTCAACGTCCTGGCCAGTCAGGAGGTCGACATCACCGACGAGCTGCGCCACCTCGAGCTGTACACGATGCAGGGCCTGCTGACGATCCTGTGGCACAGCCGGGGCGAGTCCAAGCGAGCCGTCGTGGCCTGCGGCGGCGCGATGGGGGGCCTGCTCGGCCCGGCCGACGCGCTCTACCACCAGCTCGGCGCGATCCTGCCCGCGGTCGGCATCGACGTGCTGCGCGTGAGCTACCGCAAGCCCAACGACCTCGACCGTTGCTGCCTCGACGTGGCCGCCGCCGTGCAGCTCGCCATCGGCATGGGCGCCGAGCACGTCGTGGTGATGGGGCACTCGTTCGGCGGCGCCGTGGCGGTGCGCGTCGGCGTAGCGCTACCGACGATGGTGGCCGGGGTGGTCACCTTCGCCACGCAGTCGGCCGGGTGCGAGGTGGCCGCCGGCCTCACGGGCCGACCCTTCCTGCTCTTCCATGGCGACCGCGACGAGATCTTGCCGCTCGATGCGTCGGCCATCGTGCGCGAGATCTCGGGCACCGGCGAACTCGTCGTCCTGCCGGGCGACGGGCACCTGCTGGCCAAGAGCGGCGACGTCATGCTCGAACGGCTGCAGGACTGGCTGCCCGAGACCTTTGCGGCCTTCACGGCCGAACGTTGAGAGCTGAAGGCAGGCGTGACGCCGATCAGGCGGAGGGCGTGAAGACGACCGGCAGCGCCTCGTAACCGCGGACGAAGGCGGTGTGGTTGTAGGACGGCACGAACCCGGGTTCGACCTTCAGGTCGGGCAGGCGCACCATCAGCCGCTCGAGCGCCACCCGGATCTCCATGCGAGCCAGGTTGATGCCGAGGCACAGATGGGGGCCGAAGCCAAAGGCCACATGCGGGTTGGGCGAGCGAGTGACGTCGAAGGTGTCGGGCTCGTCGAACACGGCTTCGTCGCGGTTGGCCGAGCCGTACATGAGCAGCACCTTCTGACCGGCGCGGATCGTGCGGCCGTGCAGCTCGGTGTCGGCGGTGGCAGTGCGGCACATGTTGACCACCGGCGTGGTCCACCGCACGATCTCCTCGACGGCGACGGGCAGGCGACCGGCAGGATCGGTGCACAGGTGCGACCACTGGTCGGGTCGCCGGCTCAGCTCCCAGACCGCGGTGGCGATCGACGATCTCGTGGTGTCGCTGCCACCAACGAGCAGCAGCAAGGTCTCGGACACGAGCGTGTCGAGGGGGAGCGGCTGGCCATCGAGACGGGCCTCGCACAGCAGGCTCATGAGGTCGCCGCAGGGATGGGCGGCCTTCTCGAAGAGCACCTCGGGGGCGTAGGCGTGCCAGCTCATGAGGGCGGTCATCTTCTCGGGCGTGAAGAATCGGAAGCCATCGCCGAGGTTGTTGACGAGGTCACCCCACTCGCGCAACTCGTCCCACATCGGCCGGGGGAAGCCGAGCTTCGTGCAGATCACGTTGGCGGGTAGGGGTGCGGCCAGCTCGCCGATCAGCTCGGCGCTCCCTCGGGCGGCAAAGGCATCGATGAGCTCGTCGACCACGAGCCGAACCTGGGCCTCGGCCACCGCCACCGCACGGCGGCTGAAGTCATGAGCGACGATGGCCCGCTGCTCGGCGTGGCGCGGGTTGTCGGTGTCGATCATCGACGTCGTCGACTGCTCGTAGGTCATGGCCGGGCGGGTGCCGGCCGCCGACGACCAACGCGCGGGGTGGCGCTCGATGGCCACGATGTCGGCGTGGCGGCTGATGCCCCACAACTGGTTCACCGGATCCCAGTGCACCGGATCGTTCTGACGGAGCCAGCGATAGGTGTCCGTCGGGTCACCGTCGTAGAGGTCGGGGTCGAGGAGGTCCACCGGAGCTGAGATCGCCATGTCCCCCACTGTGGTCGACCAGTGGGCGCGCGTGCTGAGCTAGGGCATGGCTCTGCACCCGAACGGCGTTCACCACCTGGCGATCTCGACCCGTGACATCAAGGCCCAGATCGAGTTCTTCACCGACGTGCTCGGCGGTGAGCTCAAGGCCCTCTACTGGATGCACGGTGTCGAGGGGACCTTCCACGGCTTCGTCGAGCTCAACCCATCGAGCTACATCGCCTTCGTCCAGCACCCGGGCAACCCCGACACGATCGAGCTGGGGGTGACGCACGCTGGCAATGCGGGCGGTCCGGTGGCCGCCGGAACGATGCAGCACGTCGCCTTCAGCGTCGACACCCTCGATGATCTGTATGCCATGCGTGACCGCATCCGCAGCCGAGGCGTGGTGGTGATGGGGCCGATCAACCACGGCATGTGCCAGTCGATGTACTTCGCCGGCCCCGAGGGTCTCGCGCTCGAGGTGGCAACCGGTTCGGGCATCGACGAACGGGCGTGGATCGACCCCGAGGTCGTGGCCCTGGCCGGCATCGAGGCGGGCGAGCTGGCCGGCTACATCGCGCCCGCCGACTACGAGCGACCCGAGCAGCCGGTGCGCCAGCCGGCCTACGACCCGACCAAGCCACACCTCGTGTACCCGCCTGCAACCTACGAGCGGATCCTGACGTTGCCCGACGAGGTCTTCTGGAGCTCGGTCGAGAACCAGCCCCCGGTCCACGTCGACGCCGAGGTGGGTGCGGCCAGCTGACGCCGTCCCCACCAGCGTTGGGTCGATCGGCAGCGCTAGCCGTTGGCAATCGACCAGCGGAGCCGGGCTCAATCGGCGATCGTGCGGCCGAGGATGGCGAGGTCGATGGCGTTGGCGTCGAGGCGGGCGACCCCCGGCAGCCAGGCCCACCGCTCGAAGCCACGACTGGCGAACAGCCGCAGGCTCGGCTCGTTGTGCCCGAACACGAACGCAAGGACGACCTCGAGATGAAGCGTCGGCGCATGCGCCAACGCCGCGTCCAACAGCAGCCCACCGTCCCCGAGGCCGTGGCGGGCCGGCGCGAGGTAGACGCTCAGCTCGGCCGTCGCCTCGTACGCCGACCGACCGTAGAAGTCGCTGAAGCTCAACCAGCCGTCGATGGCACCGGCATCGTCGAGCACCCAGAGCGGGCGCCGGTTCTCGTCGTGCTCGTCGAACCACGGGCGGCGGCTGGCGGTGGTGACCGGTTCAGTGTCCGCGGTAGCGAGCCGGCCCGGGATCGACGCGTTGTAGATGCCGACGATTCGCTCGAGGTCGTCGAGCCGGGCTGACCGCAGGAGCCGGCCATCGGCGAGCACACGTTCCATGGTCGAGATCATCGCGTTGGTACTACCGTCGGCCCCGCGTTGCTCTCATCAAACAGGAACCCCGAGAGGATCGCCCCAATGGCTGTCACAGTGCTGCACGGCGTCGACACCAGCAAGTACCAGGGTTCCTGGGACAACCGGGGCTGCGCCACCGCGCTGGTGCCCGACGCACTCGGGTGGCGCTGGCAGGCGTTCAAGGCCACCCAGGACGACGACGAGCTGGACCCCGCGTTCGTGCGTGAGTGGGCCGATGCCGGCCAGGTCGCAGGCGTAGCTCGCATCGCGTACCACTTCGTCGGACTCGCCGATCCGGCCCGGCAGGCGGCCTACTTCGCCGAGGCGATCGCTCGCGTCGGCGGGCTGCGAGCAACTGACACCGTCATGATCGACGTCGAACCCGACAAGGGTGCCGGCGTCGGCGAGGTGCCCGGCGACCACGTCGCCGCCGTGCTGCGCCAGCTCGGCGCCTGGCTCGACCGGCGCCCGCTGGTCTACGTCGGCGCGTTCCACCCGGCGGCCTCACACCCCTTCGTGCAGCAGTTCCCGTGGGCCCTGCCGTGGTGGCAGTCGAACCAGCTCCCGAGCACCCGCGCGCTCCTCGGCGTCGGCGTGAGCAGCCGCGTCGCCCAGTGGCCGGTGGTCCTGTGGCAGTTCGGGTTGGCGTCGGTGCCAGGGGCGGCCGCGCCGATCGACGCCGACATGGTGATCGACGCCCATCGCATGGTCCTCACAGCATCGAGCGAGCCGCCAGCGGCCGTTCAACCCTCGGCCGTTCAGCCTTCGACTCGACCGGTGTCGGTGCCGGCCGCCCACGGCGGGCCCCCGTCAGCGGCGCTGTTCCCGCTGCTGAGCGGTCACTGGTTCGGCACGGAGAGCGCCGATCCTCGCAACCACTCGGGGGCAGTGGCGGCCGACCACCCCCTGGTCGAAGCGGTGCAGCAGCGCTTCGCCGATCGGGGGTGGCGTCTCGTCCCCACTGGCCACTTCGGCGACGAGACGCTGCGGGTCGTGCTGGCCTTCCAGCGAGAGAAGGGCCTCGGCATCGACGGCCACGTCGGTCCCGAGACGTGGACGGCACTGTGGAGCGCCCCGATCACACCCTGAGGGCGCTCAGTGAGGGTGGTCGGGGTCCGGCGCCAGCCCCCCGGCTCGGTCGAGGTGCTCGGCGAGCTCGTCGACCGAACCGATCCGGGGGCTGAGGTTCTCGGCCCGGTAGCTGGCACGGGCCACGAGGTGCGCAGCGATCGGTGTCGTGACGAGCTGGAACGCACCGACGATCAGCAACTTGGTGACCGCCCCGCTGGAGTGCAGCACGATGCCCACGCCGAGCAGCACCAGCAGCAGGCCGAGGGTGGTGGCCTTGCTGGTGGCGTGCATGCGCGAGAAGGCGTCGGGCAGCTTCAGCACGCCCAAGGCCCCGATCAGGCACAACAGGGCTCCGAGCAGCATCACCGCTTCGGCGATCGAGTCAGCCATCACTACGCCCCTCTCGACTCGATGAGGCGGGCGATGGCGCTCGTGCCGACGAAGCCGACGATGGCGACCACGACGAGCACGCTGAGCCACACGTCGTCGCCCTGCCGCGCCGCGACGACGGCGGTGGCGGCGACGGTCACCGTGACCAGGCCGTCGAGGGCGAGCACCCGATCGGGGAGGCTCGGACCGCGCACCAAGCGGGCCAGGAACCCGGCGCCGGCCAGGGCCAGGACGGTGAAGATGAGCGGGTACATCAGTCGCCTACCGGTGCGATGGCCCGAAGCACCCGGTCCTGAATTGCGCCCAGCTCAGACCGCAGCGCCTCTGGGTCAGGCGCCTTCAGCGCATGGACGAACAGGAGCCGGGCCTCGAGATCGACCTCGATGGACAGCGTCCCCGGTGTGAGGGTGATGACGTTGGCCAGGATCGTCGCGCACAACCGAGAGCCGGTGCGCAGGGGCACCGCGACCACGCCGGGCACGATCCGCGAGCCGGGCCGGACGATCTCCCAGGCCACCACCACGTTGGCCTTGACCAGCTCGACGACGAACCACAGCACGAGGCTGACCATGGCCAGCGGGTGCACGACGTGCCGGTCAGCCGAGCCGGCGCTGCCCTTCAGCAGCAGCGCCAGCGCCAGCGCCACGCCGATGCCGGTCATGAGGTTGGCCCACGAGGGCGAACCCCAGAGCCCGACCCACACCGCCACCACCACCAGGAAGGCGACGGGCCGCATCATCCGAGCACCGCCTTGACGTAGGAGGACGGTTCGAGCAGGTCGGCGGCGGCCCGCTCGCACAGGCCGTACAGCGGTCCGGCGAGGGCGGCGATGGCGAGGCCGGCCACCACCAGCGTGGCGGTTGAGGCGATCATCAGCGGCGGCCCACCGAGACGGCCGAGCGCCATCACAGGAGCGCGCTCGGGGGTCTCGTCGGGCTCACCCCAGAACGAGCCGGCCCAGATCTTGGACATCGAGAACAACGTGAGCAGGCTCACGGCGAGGCTGATGGCGACCACCCACCACTGCTGGACCGCGAAGCCGCTCTGCACCAGGCCGAGCTTGGCCACGAACCCCGACAACGGGGGGACGCCCGCCATGCTGAGCGCTGGGATGAGGAACAGCACCGCCACGACCGGCGCCGTGCGCTGCAGGCCGCCGAGGCGCGAGAGTCGAGACGAGCCGCCGGCATGCTCGATGAGGCCAGACGTCAGCAGCAAGGTCGTCTTCGTGACGATGTTGTGGATCACGAACAGCACGGTGGCCGCCAGCGCGGACACCGTGAAGAAGCCGAGGCCGACGATCATGTAGCCGACCTGGCTGATGATGTGGAACGACAGGATCCGCTTGACGTCGCCCTGCGCGATCGCACCGAACACGCCGATCACCATGGTGAGCGAACCGAGCGTGAGGAGCAGCACGACAGGGCGGTGCTCGACCGGGAACAGCAGGGTCTGGCTGCGGATGATGGCGTACACACCGACCTTGGTGAGCAGACCCGCGAACAGCGCGGTGATCGGCGACGGGGCCGTCGGGTAGCTGTCGGGCAGCCAGAAGAACAGCGGGAAGAGCCCGGCCTTGACGCCGAAGACGAGCAGGAGCAGCACCGCGAACGCTCCCTGCACCCCGCCGGGCAGCTCGGCGATCCGCAGCGAGAGCTGTGCGAGGTTGACCGTGCCCGTGGCCGCGTAGATCAGGCCCACGGAGGTGAGGAGCATGATTGATGCGAGCAGGCTGATGACGACGTAGGTCATGCCGTTGCGAACCCGTTCGCCCTCACCGCCGATCGTGATCAGCCCGTAGCTGGCCCCCAGCATCACCTCGAACGACACGAACAGGTTGAACAGGTCGCCAGTGACGAAGGCCAGCGCCACGCCGGCCCCGACCAGCAGGTAGAGCGGGTGGAAGGCCGGGTGCTCGCGGGCCACCGACGGCTGACCGACGGCGTACACCATCACCGTCAGGAAGATCCCGGCGGCGACGACGAGCATGATCGCCGAGAGGCGGTCGGCAATCAGCGTGATGCCAAACGGCGCGGCCCAGCCGCCCGCCTGCGACACGACGTGGCCATCGCGATCGACGCGGATCAGCAGCAGCACCGCGTCGATCAGCACGGCCACGAGGACCACCATCGACACCAGCCGCTGCCAGCGCGGGTGGGCCCACAGGATCATCGCGATCGCCGCCCCCAGAAGGGGCGTGATCACCGGGACGGCGAGGAGCGCGTTCACTGCGCCGCCTCGTCGGCGGCCTGGGCCAGCTCCAGCGCCTCGTCGTCGACGACGTCCTCGTCGAGGGCGCCCTCACGGGCGATGAGGCGGTCCTCGATGTCGTCCTCGACGAGGTCGTTGGCCGTCTGCAACCAGCTCCGGTAGGCCAGCGCCAGCAGGAACGCCGTGATCCCGAACGTGATCACGATGGCGGTGAGGATGAAGGACTGCGGGAGGGGATCGCTCACCGCAGCCTCTCCGTCGCCGACGAACGCGGGCCGGCCGCTCGCTCCGCCCGACACGAGCAGCACGACGTTGCCACCGTGACCGATCAGGCCGATGCCGATGATGATGCGGCTGAGGAGACGCTGCATCACCAGGTAGCTGCCCAGAGCGAACAGCGACCCGGCGAGCACTGCGAGCACGATGCTCACGACGCCACCTCGCTCGGCCCGAACGACTCGAGGATGGCGGCGACGACGCCGATCACCACGACGAACACCCCGGCGTCGAAGGCCAGTGCCGAAGTGACATGGACCACCCCGAGCACAGGCAGGTCGATCGAGCCCTTCGCGCTCGACAGCACGCCGTGACCGAGCAGCAGGGGGACGAGCGCGGTGGCGGCCGACAGGGCCAGTCCCGATCCGATGACCGTGGTGGGACGCAGACGCACGATGGCCCGCACAGCCTCGATGCCGCCGGCCACGAACACCAGGGCCAGCGCGGCTCCGGCCACCAGCCCGCCGGCGAACCCACCACCCGGCTGGTTGTGCCCGGCGAAAAGGAAGTAGAGGGCGAGCACGAGGGCGGCCGGCACCACAACCCTCACGGTGGGGTCGAGCAGAGGCGAGCTCCAGTGGCGCGGATGCCGTGCGGACCCGGACGCGGAGCCCGACGCGGACCCGGTCCCGACTCGTCCTGCCGCATCCCGAGCCAGCGCCAGGCTCATGATGCCGGCGGCGGCGCCGACCAACAGGCTGATCTCGCCGAGGGTGTCGAGGCCACGGAAGTCGACGAGGATCACGTTGACGACGTTGGCACCGCCCCCGAGCGACACCGAGCGGTCGATGAGCGCCTGCGCGATCGACGGGGATGTCCGCACCGAGGTGGCCACGATCGTGAAAGCCGTGACCATCACGCCGATCACGGCCGCCACGCCCAGCCTCAGTCCCTGGGACCGGCGGAGCGGTCGGTGCTCGAACCGGTCCGGGAGGAACCGCAGCACGAGCACGAACACGACGGTGGACAGCGTCTCGATGGCGAACTGCGTGAGCGCCAGGTCCGGAGCACCCTGCACGACGAACAGCAGGGCCATGGCGTAGCCCACGGCTCCGAGGCAGATGGCGGCGGCGATTCGGCGGCGCACTGCGGTGGCGGCGGCTGCCGCGACAACGATCATGACAGCGACCACGGCCTGCCAAGGCGTCTCGGCCCAGACGGGCCAGACGGGCCACGGGGCACGGGCGAGCAGGACCGTCAGCGGCACGCCCGCCACCACCAGCAGCACCACACCGGAGTAGATCGGCAGGGATCCGCTCTGCGCAACCGCGGTGGTCCGGTCGGCGGTCCGGTTCAGGCCCCGTAGGAGCGCCGAGAACGTGCCCGCCCCGGTCGGTGCCCGCTCGCCGAGCGAACGACTGGCCACTTCGATCGGCTGGCGCTCGGCGAACACGAGGGCACCGGCGGCGAGCGTGACCAGCGACAGCACCAGGGACGCGTTGAGGCCGTGCCACACCGCAAGGTGGACGCCCTCGGCCAGCGGGGCGATCGCCCCGGCCGCGCTCTGCACGAGCGAGTCGGCCAGCCCGGGGACCAGGCCCAGCAGCACCGTCAGCGCGGCCAGCCCGACCGCCGGGGCGAGGAAGGCCAGGGTTGGCGCCCCCACCAATGGCGGGGCCTCGGCGGCGGATGAGTCGTGGGCGAAGGTGACCCTGAACGCTCCCCACACGAACAGCGCCGAGTAGGCCACGGTCAGGGCCGAACCGACGACCAACCCGGCGAGCACGATGGTGGCCCAGACCGCGCCGACGTCGAGGAACGCCTCGTAGGCGAGCTCCTTGGCCACGAAGCCGAACAGGAGCGGCACCGCCGCCATCGAGGCGGCGCTCACCACTGCGACCACCGCGGTGGGTCGCCACGCCCTACCGAGCCCGCCGAGCTGGCGCAGGTCGCGCGTGTGGGCCTGGTGGTCGATCATCCCGACCACCATGAACAGGGCGCTCTTGAACAGCCCGTGGGCCAGCAGCACGGCACAGCCCGCGGTCGACGCCGCCGAGAAGCCGGCGCCGAACAGCACCGTCAGAAAGCCGAGCTGGCTGACCGTGCCGTACGCGAGCAAGAGCTTCAGGTCGTGCTGGCGCAACGCCCGCACGCCGCCGAGCACCATCGTGGCCAGCCCGACCGAGAGCACGAGGGGACGCCACACGCCGACCGAGGCGAAGGGCACCGCGAAGCGGGCGATCACCACGATGCCGGCCTTCACCATCGTGGCGGAGTGGAGGTAGGCGCTGATCGGTGTCGGGGCCGCCATCGCTCCGGGGAGCCAGAACGAGAACGGCAGTTGCGCCGACTTCGTGAAGGCGCCGATGAGGACGAGCACCAGCCCGACGGTCACCGTCGCTCCTGAGGGCGGGTCGGCCAGGATTCGACTGAGCTCGTACGTGCCAGCCGACTGACCGATGAGCACGATCCCGGCCAGCAGGCACAGGCCACCCGCTCCGGTGACGAGCAGGGCCTGCAGCGCGGCGCCGCGCGCCCGGGCCGACCTGTCCTCCCACCCGATCAGCAGGTACGACGAGACCGTGGTGAGCTCCCAGCACACGAACAGGGTGAGGAGGTCGTCGGCTACGACGAGGCCGAACATCGCTCCCGCGAACAGGGTGAGGGCCCCGGCGAGCCGACCCAGGCCGGCGGTGTCGGCCGCGAAGTAGCGCATCGAGTAGAGGCAGACCAGGACGCCGACACCGCCGATGAGCAGGGCCATGAGCAGGCCGAGGCCGTCCAGGCGCAGTCGCAGGGTGAGGCCGAGCTCGCTGACCCAGCCGACGCTGGCCGTCGGCAGGTTCCCGTCGGCCACCGCGGCCACGTTGGCCACCGCATAGGCCAGCGTTCCCGCCACCGGCAGCGCCACGAGCAGGAACACGCGCCGGCCGAGCCGGGCGGCGGCCAGGGGTGCGATCACCGCCACCAAGGCGTGCAGGACGAGGATCACGAGCACTGCGCGAACAACCTAGGAGACGACCGATCCATGGACCGACACCGCCACCGGCGGCCCCGCGGCGGCCAAGATGGGCACCGCCCGGCACCACCCGGGCACGGAGAGGGGATCGACATGACCGACGACCTGATGCACCTTCCCGTCGGAGCCCTGGCGGAGCGGGTCCGGTCGAAGCACGTCTCGGCTCGTGAAGCAGTCGCTGCCTCGCTGGCCGCCATCACTGCCACGAACGCAGCGATCAACGCGTTCGTGACCGTCGACGGCGAGCGGGCGATGGCCGCCGCCTCCGCGCTGGACGAGCGCATCGCCACCGATCCGAGCGCGGCCGCAGGGCTCCCGCTGGCCGGCGTGCCCCTGGCCGTGAAAGACACCGAGGACACCATCGGCTACCGCACGACCTTCGGCTCGCGCCTCTGGGCCGACGCGCCGCCGGCCACCCGGGACTCGGTGCTGGTGGCCCGCCTGAAGGCCGCCGGGGCGATCGTGGTCGGCAAGACCAACACCCCCGAGCTGGCCACCCGGGCCGAGACCGACAGCCCGCTGTGGGGGGTCACCGACAACCCGCTCGCTCCCGGCTACGCCTGCGGTGGTTCGTCGGGCGGCTCCGCCGCAGCCGTCGCCGCCCGCATGGTCCCGCTGGCGACCGGCTCCGACGGCGGCGGGTCGATCCGCATCCCGTCGGCGGCCTGTGCCATCACTGGGTTCAAGCCGTCGCTCGGGCGGGTGCCCGACGGCGGACCCCACCCCGTCGACTGGGGCAGCTTCACGAGCAGGGGCGTCCTGGCCCGCACGCTCGAGGAGCTGCTGGTCGGATACGACGTGGCCGTCGGTCCCGAGGCCACCGACCTGCGCTCCCTGCCCGCTCCGGCGCAACCGTGGTCCGTCGGGGTGCCCCTTGCCCCCCGGCCGCGGCGGGTGGCGTGGTCCGCCACCCTCGGCTACGCCGACGTCGACCCTGAGATCACCCGGGTGTGCCGCGCCGCGCTCGGGCGGTGGGCCGGCAACGACATCGAGATCGTCGAGGTCGAAGACGTCTTCGAGCACGACCCGGGGCTGGCGTGGAGCCAGCTCGTGTCGGTGTGGAACGAGCGCACGCTGGCCCCGGTGCGCGCGTCGATCGATGCGGGCGTGAAGATCGACGACGTCACGGCGCTGCTGCGCAGCCTCGCGACGACCGTCACCACCGAGGCGATGGTGGCCGCCGACGACCTCTGCCACCACCTCAACCTTCGCCTCGTCGCGCTGTTCGCCGACGTCGACCTGCTGCTCACGCCAACCCTGGCCCAGCTCCCGCCCGCCCATGGCACCGTCGGCTCGTGGATCCAGCACACCTATCCGTTCAACATGACCCGCTCGCCCGCAGGCACCTCGCATGCCGGTTGGAGCGCGGCGACCCCGGAACGACCGCCCCTTCCCATCGCCTTGCAGGTCGTCGGCCCTCAGCACGGCGACATCGCCGTGCTGGCCGCGTTGGCCACGCTCGAATCGGCGGCCGCCAGCGAGTGACCGAACCGGTCGCCATCGGCTGTCGGTGAGTGACCAAGGTCCCTACTCTTGGGCCGGCCACCCGGAGGATCCTCTAGGTGGACCGAGGAGGGGACCGATGGAGATCGAGCCGCGTACCGGGATGATGGTGCTCGAAAACAACGAGTGCTGGGATCTGCTCCGTGAAGCCGAGGTGGGGCGACTGGCTGTCTCGATCCAGCAACAGCCGGACATCTTCCCGATCAACTACGTCGTCGACCATGGCTCCATCGTGTTTCGGACCGCCGAGGGCACCAAGCTCGCCGCGGCCGTGCTGGGCCGCAGCGTGGCGTTCGAGATCGACGGCTACGAGCCCGTGAGCGGCGAGGCCTGGAGCGTGGTCATCAAGGGACGGGCCACTGAGATCGAACGGGTCCATGACGTTCTCGAGGCCATTGACCTGCCCCTCTTCCCGTGGCACGCGTCGCCCAAGCCCCGGTTCGTGCGCATCGAGGTGGTCGAGCTGAGCGGCCGGCGCTTCTTCGCCGAAGCACCCTCAGACACGCAGCGCACCGGCGCCCATCGCGCCTCGTTCGAGTAGCCCCCGGCGCTAGCAGGAGCCGGGCACGAACAGCACCGGCACGCCTGCCATGTGGGTCACGCGGGTGGCGACGGCGCCGAGCCCCGTGCGTTCGCCGAGGTCGGCCAGCTTGCTGGACATGGCCAGCAAGCTTCCGGTGTGCCGCGCCGCGACGTCGGCCAGGACCGGCGCCGGAGAACCGACGCGCACGATCGTGGTGGTCACCGCCACACCAGCCGCGCTCACCAGGCCAGCGGCGTCGTCGAGGAGCTGGTCGAGGCTGGGGCCGGTCGCTGAGCTGCCGAGCAAGAGCCAGTGCGATGCCTCCTCGATCGTGACCAGGTGCACATCGGCTCCGAGGATGCGGGCCAGCGAAGCGGCGGTGGTCACCAGCTCTCGGTGGGGCGCGGCCGGGTCGACCCCGACCACGATCGTGTCGAACCGCTCCGGCACGTGGTCGACGTGAGGGCCTACCAGCAGCACGGGTTCACGGGCCCCTTTCAGCACCTGTTTGGCGACGCTGCCCGCGAACGAGGCAGCGATCCCGGTGCGGCCGTGCGTCGCCATGCACAGCAGGCGGCCTGAGCCGTTGGCCAGATCGGTCAGGGCACCGGCGACGTCGAGGCTCTCGAGCACTGACCGCTGGACGAGCGACCCACGGATCCCCGTGACACGGTCATCGAGCTCGGCGAGGTCGGGGCCGGGGTCGAGGCCCGGCGACATGACGACCACGAGCTCGATCGGGACACCGGCCTGGCCGGCCAGCGTGACGCCGACCGGGATCGCCCGATCAGATGCCGCAGAGAGGTCGAGCGGGATCGTGACACGGCTGAAGACCGTGTCAACGGGGTCAGGAGCTGCATTGATCGTCGTCATCGCGATGATGATCGCCCCGAGGTCCGCCCGACGACAGGGGCCAAGGTCCTGCCGCCCCCGATCACCCACAGAACGGGTGAGGGGTCGGACCACGCGGTGGTCCGACCCCTCATCGTTTGGTGTTGGTGGCCCCATGTTGGGGGTTGGTTGGGGTCAGGGGCAGGGCGCCGCAGCCGTGGTGAACGTGCCGTTGGAGGAGTACCAGCCGTTGACTCCGGTTGAAGGGGTCTGGTGGTAGAACCACGACGTGAACGCCAGCTCCTGGGGGTGGTAGGTCACGCCGTTCGGCATCGTCACCGAGATGGTGGTGCCTGACAGCGGGTCACCGTTTTCGAGGTTGCTCTGGCAACCGGTCACCTGGCCGATGTTGCCCCACGGCTTGGTCGGGTTGTTCACGTACGGGTCGTCCATCCACTCGCCGACCTCGTGGGACAGCACCGAGATGTCACCCGAGCCGGTGAAGGCCGAGGAGGCGTCGTAGTCGGCGATCTCGTAGGTCTGGGTAGCGCCGCCGAAGCCTGGGTTGCTGAAGGCGTTGTGGTAGCCGAGGATGCAGCAGTTGCCGGGCGCACCGTTGTACTGGACAACGTTGTAGAACAGGAACGTCGGAACCGTCGTCGGTCCATAACCCAGGGGCGTGAGGACGGTCGGGAAGACCGTGTTGCGCACGTAGTTGTCCCAGGCATTGATGTCAAAGGTGCCGAGCCGGCACAGCGTGGCGTACTCGGTGAACGATGCTGGCGTGTAGTTGATGGCGGCCAGGACGACCGGCTTGAGCTTGACGTGGTAGGCCGGGTTCAGTGTTTGGACCTGCGGGTAGTAGTTCGCCCTCTGGTAGAAGTCGACGTACTGCGACGAGCCCAGGGCACCGATCGCGTAGGTGTGGTTCTTCAGGACCGGGCTGTTGAGCGTCAACGTGCTGGCCGAGAACGTCGAGGTGGCGGCGCAGGCCGGATCGGTCACCGTCGGGTTGTAGGTGTGGGCCCCCATGTGGACGATCACCGGGATGATCGGCATCGTGACCGTGGTGGACGGCGTTGCCTGTACGACGAACGGGTTCTTGCCGACCTGGGTCACCGCGAACGTCGAGGCGCCGTCGGTGATGTTCTTCGTCCAGGTCTTGAGCTTCGGCAAAGCGGCGGGCACGACGAGTCCCGGGTCGACGTAGGAGTGCGCCGTGTACATCGCCTTCGTGGACGGCGGGAGTGGCTTGGGCGCGGCGTTGCTCGACACGGAAGTGGCCTGCCCCGAAGCCGACGCTGTCGCCGGAATCACCGCGAATGATGCAAGCAGCCCCGCAGTAGTTGCCAACGCCAAGGTTGAACGCTTCATGTTTCCCCCTGCTCCGACCGCGTGGAGTGGCGACCGTGGGCCGCATGGTCGGTCGCCGGGCGCTTCCTGTCAAGGAAATCTCTGGCCAAGGCTGGCGCAACGGGCACAGGCCAGGCAATCTGCGCTACTCGTGGAACCAGCTTCACTGGCCCAGCGTCCAAGTGTCATGCGTCGATTCACACCTGCTCTGCTCGCCTTCATCACACTGGCCGCGTGCGGTGGCTCGACGAGTCGCGCCGACGAAACCCCGCCCGTGAGATCCACCACGATCGAAGGAACTGCGGTGTCGGACACGGCGACGCCGACCACGACCACGCTGCCATTGGCACTGCCCGAAGAATCGTTCGTGCTGTACACGCACTGCGGAATCAACGGCGCGATGATCCACGGCGTGTGGTGGCGATCCACATCGGCGCTCGTGGACGATGGAAACGGCAATCCTCCCTCGGGTTGGGGTAACCCGTTCCAGTCCGGCGTCCTTCAGTTCCTCGACGGGAGAACGGCGGTCTTTCATGCATCGGACGCGAATCTCTCCGTGACGCTCCAACGCACCGAGAGCACGGAGTTCCCCTTCATCTGCGCGTGACATCGCCCGGGTGCGTCGATCCTGATGTTCCCGCCGGCACCGAGCGCAACGCGACGAACGGATGGGTACGAACGACCAACTTCGGCCCAGCATCAGACCACGTCGTGGCGGATCACGTCGTCGAAGCCGGGGCGATGCTGCTGCATGGCGGAGGGCGAGCTGGGCATTGATGAGCCGATCGCTGCTGGTTACCCTCACGATGTCTCTCAACCGATCTGTGGAGGGACTGTGATGGGCGACGTGACCGTGCACCGACGAGTCGGGTCGATCGACGAGCGCGCGATCATCGACGCGCTTCCGCGAGCGATCGTTGTGACGGACCCAGATGGCCGGATCGTGCTCTGGAACGAGCAGGCTGAGCAGCTCTATGGATGGCCCGAGGAGTCGGTCCTCGGGCGATCGGTGCTCGATGTTCTCGCGCCAACCGACGAGATCGCAACGAACCAGGAGCGACTGACCGCTCTAGCCCGCGGCGAGACCGTCAGTGCGGACCGTCTCGTCGTGCGCCGAGACGGCCAGTCATTGCGCATCGCGGTGTTCACGCGACCGGTGATCGGTCTCCACGGGGATGTCGTCGCTCTGGTGGGCGCCTCCGAGGACGTGACGGAGCTTCGTCGGAGCGAGCAGGAGCTCCGAGACCTCACCGAGCACTTCCGTCTTGCGCTCGAGGCGGGCGGCCTCGGTACCTGGCGTTGGAACATGCTGACCGCTGCAACAGAGTGGGATCAGCGCCTCGAGGCGTTGTTCGGGCTGTCTCCTGGTCAGTTCGACGGCACGTTCGACGCGTACGTGAAACTCCTGCACCCCGACGACCGCGAGGAGGTGCTCCGCGTCGTTCGCAGGGCGATCGAGTCGGGCAGTCACTACCGAGTCGAGCACCGGGTCGTCTGGCCTGACGGCTCGACCCACTGGATCGCCGGCGCCGGTGGAGTGATCGTCGACGAGGGCGGGGCCGTCGCAGGCACGGTGGGCTGCGCCATGGACATCACCGACCGGGTGGCTGGACAGCTCGAGCGGGAGCGACTGGCGGCATCTGCCGTCGAGGGGATGCATCGTGAACGCCTGCATCGCGAGCGGCTCGAGTTCCTGGCAGCCATCAACGAGGCCTTGAACCTGGCCGTCGACGTTCGGGAGGTCATGGTCAACGTGACCCGTAGTGCGGTGCCGCGGCTCGGTGACTGGTGCACGATCCACGTCCTCACACGTCCGGACTCGTTGATCCCCGATGTCGAGATCGCCCACGTCGATCCGGACATGGTCAGCTATGCCCACCAGTTGCAGGAGCGCTTCCCGTACGACCCCGGCGCGCCAACCGGTGTTCCCTGGGTCATTCGGACTGGCCTGCCGCTGTTCTACCCGGACATCACCGACGAGCTCGCCGTCGAGCTCGAGGCCACCGATGCCGAGCGAGAAGTGCTGGCACAGCTCGCGCTGCGTTCGGCCATCGCGGTTCCGCTCGTCAAGCGGGGCCGGGTTCTCGGCGCCATGCAGTTCGTGATGTCGAGTTCGTCGCGCCACTACACCGAGGACGATCTCGCCCTGGCCCAGACGGTTGCCGGCCGCATCGCGTCGAGTCTCGAGAACCACCGACTGCACGATCAGCAGCGGGTGATCGCACAGACGCTTCAGCGCAGCCTGCTTCCCGCAACGCTCCCGTCGATCCCTGGTCTCGAGCTCGCTGTTCGGTACTGGCCGTCGGGCGAGGGAACCGAAGTCGGCGGAGATTTCTACGACCTCTTCTCAACGGGCCGGGACGATTGCTGGGCGTTGGTCATCGGCGACGTCTGCGGGACCGGGCCGAGTGCTGCCGCTCTCACCGGGCTCGCGCGTCACTCGATCCGAGACAGCGCGTGGCATGGCGATTCACCGACCGAGGTGCTCGCGTCGCTGAACCGAGCCATGAGGAGGTCGGCATCGGAGACCTTCCTGACGGCGGTCTATGCCACCCTTGACACCTCTGGCGTCGAGCCCGAGCTGGCGATCGCGGTCGGTGGGCACCCGTTGCCGATCCTCGTGCGCGATGGCCGAGCTCGACCCATCGGGCGCGAGGGAAGGCTGCTCGGGGTGTTCGACACCGTTTCATTCAACCTGTCGACGGAGTTCCTGCACGCGGGGGACATCCTCGTCCTGTACACGGACGGGGCAACCGACCTCCCTGCGCCAGCTGGCCTGGACCAGTCCAGCTTCCTCGAACTCGTCCGTCGCGCCACGCTCGGCCTGAGAGGAGCCGAAGTGATCGCAGACCAGATCCACACCGAACTGGCCCGCATCAAGTCGTTCGATCTGCGCACCGACGACCTTGCCCTCATGGTCCTGTGCGTCAACCGCCCAGAACCGCGACCGCAGCTCAGGGTTGACCAGATCGAGCCAGGTCACCCCGAGGCCTCCGTCGGATCGGACGTCTGACCACTACCCCCATCCGCCGCACCCGCAAGGCCACCCGCACCGTGGGCATCGTCGCCTGCATCCGAGTGTCCACTGACGAGCTGGCCCTCTCGGGGCTCGCCTTCGATGCCGAGCGGGCCACCCTCGAAGCCGAAGCGCAACGGCGGGGGCTCCCAGTCGGCTCACCCGCTGGCATCGGATCCGGACCGGATGGGGGCTCGAAAGGGTGCCTGAGCAGGCGATTCGCTGGAGCCCGAGAAGGGAATTGAACCCTTGACCTACGCATTACGAGTGCGTCGCTCTGCCGACTGAGCTACCCGGGCGGGACGACGAACGATAGCGGACGGCCCCCCACCTGCTCATGGCGTTGCTGAAGCACGGGGATCTCGTCGTGAGTTGTCCAACGCTGCTTCAGAGGGTCGGCAGGCGCAGCAGCAGCGCCTGGAGGAGCAGCGTCTCGTTCGGGTTGCGCTCAAGCGACTCGATGACCCCGTGGATCTCGGTCACGGCGTCGACCGCCTCGGCCGGCTCACGGGCCGTCCGCGACACCAGGGCGTCGCGATAGGCCCCCGCCAGCACGCCCAGTCCGGCGCGCAGCTCGTCGGTGCGATACCGCCGGACCTCACGCTTGTGCCGGTCCTCCATCCGCTTGCGCTCGGCACCGAGGGATCGGTCCTTGGTCCATGCCGTGCGAGTCTCGAAGGCCTTGGCCTCCTCGACCTGGCGGGCCTTCAACGCCTCGACCGAGCCGTCGAGCAGCGCCTCGAGCTCGTCGACAACGGCCATGGCCACCGATCCACTGCCGTCGAGGCGGCGCGGCGCAGCGGCAAACGCGTCGCGTCGCGCCATCACCGCCTCGTCGCCGGCCAAGACCCGAGCCCGGTTGAGGTCACCGTTGGCCACCTTGGCGACGGCGTCGGCCACCGCCGCGTCGACACCCTCGGCGACCAGCACGCCACGCACGACGTCGTCGGCGATCGGGCCGAGGTCGACACGCTGGCAGCGCGACGCGATCGTGACGAGCTCGGGGGGGACGTCGTCGGCCAAGGCGACGAAGATCGTGGAGGCCGGGGGCTCCTCGACCGTCTTGAGCAGCGTGGCGGCGGCCTCGGGTCGCAGCAGGTGGACCTCGTCGAGCACCAGCAGCTTGCGGTTGCCTTCGATCGGGCTCAGCATCGCCTCCCGCACGACCTCACGGGCGGCCTCGACCGTGATGGCGGCACCCTCGCGCTGGTGCTCGTGCACGTCGGGGTGGATGCCCCCGAGGGCCAGCCGGCAATCACGACAGACCCCGCAGCCACCGTTCGGGCACAGCAGCCGGGCCGCAAAAGCTCGCGCCGCGCCGACCTTGCCCGAGCCGGCGGGGCCGACGAGCAGGTAGGCGTGCACCGGCGACGCGGCCGCCGCTTCGAGCAGAGCCACCGCCCTCGGCTGCCCGAGCACCTCGGCCCACACCGCAGGCAGGGTCGCCGCGCTCTCACTGCCGCTCATGCGTGGGCGCCCAGCCGCTCGATCACCGCGGCGCGCACCGCGGCCGCGACGGCATCGGCCGAGCCGACCGCGTCGACCACGATCCATCGCTCGGGCGCCTCGACGGCGAGAGCGAGGAACCCCTCCCGCACGCGGCGGCGGAAGCCGTCATCGACCTGTTCGAGGCGGTCGAGCGGACGGGCGATGCGGCTGACCATGGCGGACGGTTCGGCATCGAGCAGCACCATGACGTCGGGCCAGCGGCCGTCGATGGCCCAGTCGTTGAGCGTGCGGACCCGCTCGACACCCAGGCCCCGTCCGACGCCTTGGTAGACGACCGAGGACCAGGCCGAGCGGTCGCTCACGACATGACGCCCGGCCTCCAACGCCGGCGCCACCACCTCGACCACGTGTTGGGCCCGATCCGCTGCATACAGGAGGGCCTCGGCCCGGTCGACCATGCGGTCGTGCGTCGGGTCGAGCAGAACGCCGCGCACCAGTGCGCCGATGGCGGTGCCGCCAGGCTCACGAGTCAGGACGGCGCCGAGGTGCTCGGCCAGGAGGACGGCCTGGGTCGACTTGCCGCACCCGTCGCCGCCCTCGAGCGCGATCCACGCGCCGCCCGGCACGGCTCAGCCCTGAACGGAGCGGGGCGCGGCCGCCTTCTTCGCCCCGGCCGCCTTCTTCGCCCCGGCGGCCTTCTTGGCCGGAGCCTTCTTGGCCGGAGCCTTCTTGGCCGGAGCCTTCTTGGCCCCGGCGGCCGTCCTGACCGGAGCCTTGGCTGCGCCCGAGGCCTTCTTGGCGGGAGCCTTCTTCACTCCGGCCGCCTTCTTGGTCGGTGTCGCCTTCTTGGCTGCGCCGCGCCGGACCGGGGCCCCGCCGCCGGCAAGCACTGCTTCACGGCGCACGGCCAACAGCTCATAAGCCCGCTCGTTGGCCATCTGTTCGAGCCGGTCGCCCTTGCCGATGCTGGCGTTGGTGACGCCGTCGGTCACGTACACCCCGAAGCGGCCCTCCTTGGCCACCACCGCACGCTCAGAGACGGGGTCGGTGCCGAACTCCCGCAGCGGCGCCTTCGCTGCGCCCCGGCCCTTGAACTGACGGGGTTCGGCGAGCAGGGCCAGCGCCTCGGGCAGCGTGACGGTCAGGAGCTGCTCTTCGTTGGCCAGCGAGCGGCTCTCCTTGCCCTTCGAGACGTAGGGCCCGTAGCGACCGTTCTGCGCGGTGATCTCGATGCCGTCGACATCGATCCCGACGACCCGAGGCAGCGACAGCAGTTCGAGAGCATCCTCCAAGCGGATCCGCTCGGGGGTCATCGTGGTGAACAACGAAGCCATCTTGGGCTTCTCACCAGGTGGCAACGTGTCGGCGTCGCCGAGCTGCACGTAGGGCCCGAAGCGCCCGATCTTGACGTACACCGGCAGCCCGCTCGCCGGGTCGGCGCCAATCGGCGTGTCGCCCTTCGGCGCGGCCAGCAGGGCCAGCGCCCTGGCCACTGTCAGCTCGTCGGGCGGGAGGTCGTCGGGCACGCTGGCGGTGTCGTCACCCCGCTTGACGTAAGGCCCGTAGCGCCCTGGCTTCACGATGATCTCGTTGCCCACCTCGTCGTGGCCGATGGGGAACGAGTTGATCTCGGCGGCGTCGATCTCGTCGAGGTTCTCCTCGACCAGCCGCTTGAGGCCGGGCGACGCCTCGCCCTCGGACCCGAAGTAGAAGGTGCGCAACCAGTCGACCTTGCCCACCTCGTTGCGGGCAATGGCATCGAGGTCGTCCTCCATGCGGGCCGTGAACGCATAGTCGACGAGCTCGTCGAAGTGGCGCTCGAGCAGCTGCACGACGGCGAAGGCGGTCCAGGTCGGCACCAGCGCCTGACCCTTCTTCCACACGTAGCCGCGGTCGAGGATGGTCTGGATGATCGATGCCCACGTCGATGGCCGCCCGATCCCGAGGTCCTCGAGGCGCTTGATGAGCGAGGCCTCGGTGAAGCGGGCCGGCGGCGAGGTGGCATGACCGTTGGCAGCGATCGACTCGACCGGCACGACCTGGCCGACGGTGAGTGCGGGCAGCAGGCCCTCGGCGTCGGCGTCGGACTCGCCCTCGTCGATCGAGTCGACATACGCCCGTCGGTAGCCCTGGAACGTGATGGTGGTGCCACTGGCCGCGAACTCGACCGCTTCGCTGCGCTCGGTCACGGCCCCCAGCCGCACGGTCATGGTCTTGCCGGTCGCGTCGGCCATCTGCGAGGCCAGCGTGCGCATCCAGATGAGCTCGTACAGCCGGAGCTCGGTGCTGTTGAGCTCGCCGCGCACCTGGTCGGGCGTTCGGAACACCTCGCCGGCGGGGCGGATGGCCTCGTGGGCCTCCTGGGCGTTCTTGACCTTGCCCTCCCAGCGGCGCGCGCCGTTGGACAGGTACTCGGCCCCGAAGCGCTGACGCACCTGGCTGCGGGCGGCATCGATGGCCTGATCGGACAGCGCGGTGGAGTCGGTGCGCATGTAGGTGATGTAGCCACCCTCGTACAGGCTCTGGGCCACCCGCATGACCTGCTGCGCGCCGAGCCGCAGCTTGCGCCCGCCCTCCTGCTGGAGCGTGCTGGTCATGAACGGCGCCTTGGGGCCGCTGCGGTAGTCCTTCTCGTCGACGCTGCGGACCGTGAAGGGCCGCCCGCCGAGCCGCTCGGCCAGGCCGTGGGCCAGCTCGGGGCCAAGCACGACCACGTCGGTGCGCGGCTTGCCGTGGCTGTCGAAGTCCTTGCCGGTGGCGATGCGGCGCCCGTCGAGCAGCACCGAGGCGGCGGTGAAGGCCGGGCTCGTCGCGATGGCGGCCTCGAGGTCGAAGTAGCCGGCGCTCACGAACGCGATCCGCTCGCGCTCGCGCTCGACCACCAGGCGGATGGCAGGGCTCTGGACCCGGCCGGCCGAGAGCCCTCGGTTGACCCGTCGCCACAACACCGGCGAGACCTCGTAGCCGTAGAGCCGGTCGAGGATGCGGCGGGTCTCGGCGGCGTCGACGAGCCCCATGTCGACCTGACGGGGGTTGGCCACGGCGTGCTCGATCGCCGACTTGGTGATCTCGTGGAACACCATCCGCTTGACCGGCACCTTCGGCTTCAGCCGCTCGAGCAGGTGCCACGAGATGGCCTCACCCTCGCGGTCCTCGTCGGTGGCGAGGAACAGCTCGTCGGCATCTTTGAGCAGGGCTTTCAGGTCGCGCACGACGTCCTTGCCCCGAGGGGTCAGCTCCCAGGTGGGAGCGAAGTCGTTGTCGACATCGACGGCGAGACCCTTGCTCGGTAGGTCGGCGACGTGGCCGATGGAGGCGCGCACGAGGTACCCGTCGCCGAGGAAACGGGCGATGGTCTTGGCCTTGGCGGGCGACTCGACGATGACGAGGGAACGGGACATGTGAGGCAGAAGGCAACCGTGCAGTTGGGCGGCTGTCAAGGCAGCACCTTTTCCACAGGCCCGCGGACGCCTACCGTGCCGGGGTGCACGACCACCTCGTTCCCCTCGGCTGGCAGCCCGCGAACGAGGCCGCCATCGCCGCAGGCAGCCCCTTGAAGGGACCGGTGGCCCGGGTGGCCCAGGTCGACCGGGGCTGGTGCACGGTGTGGCTCGGCGGTGGGCGCGACGCCCGGCCGCAGATGGCCCGCAAGGCCGACGTCGCCGCTGGTGACTGGGTCGTACTGGACGCCGCCGCCGAGCGGATCGAGCGAGTGCTCCCCCGCAGCAGCGCGTTCGTGCGCCGGGCGGCCGGCAACGCCGCGCAGGCCCACGTGGTGGCGGCCAACGTCGACGTGGTCGCCCTCTTGCATCCGCTGACGGCAGCGCCGAACCTGCGCCGCGTCGAGCGCGAGCTGGTGCTGGCCTTCCAGAGCGGGGCGCGCCCGGCGCTCGTGCTCACCAAGGCCGACCTGGCCGACGATGCCTTCCTGGCCGCCGCGCGAGCGACGCTCGACCCGGTCCGGGCCGGTGCGCCGGTGCTGGCCGTCAGTGCGATCGAGGGTCTCGGCATCGAGCAGGTGCGGTCCCTCGTCGCGGGGGGCCAGACGCTGGCCTTCGTCGGGTCATCGGGATCGGGCAAGTCGACGCTCGTCAACGCACTCGTGGGCGAGTCGCTTCAGCGCGTGGCCGACGTGCGCGCCGGCGATCAGCGAGGCCGCCACACCACCACCGCGGCCCGTCTGATCCGCCTCCCCGGAGCGGTCGGCGGGCTGCTCGTCGACACGCCGGGCTTGCGCTCGGTCGGCCTCTGGGAGGGCGCTGCCGGCCTCGACCGGGCCTTTGCCGACGTGACCGAACTGGCCGACGAGTGCCGGTTCGGCAACTGCCGCCACGAACGCGAACCAGGCTGCGCCGTGCTCGCAGCCGTCGACGACGGCACGCTTGATCCCGCTCGCTTCGATGCCTACCGCCACCTGCGAGACGAGCTCGAAGCCCTCATGAAGGACCGCCGCCACTAGCCGAGCTCCCGAAGGCTTCTGCGACGCCTCGTTCTCAAAAATAGGAAGGAGACGCCACAGATCGTCACGGATGGAAGGACACGCCACGGATCGCCGCCGATGGCGAGGCGCCAGAGTTCGCCGCCTATGGCCAGCGGAGCGGCGGCGCGCCGCCGATGGTCCGCGGAACGGCGGTGCGTCAGGTGGCTGAGCCGGTGCGCTGTCCGATGGCGAGGCGATGACCGCCGGGCTCGACCACGGTGAAGTCGGTCAGGCCCCACGGGTGCGTCTCGGGCGGTGAGGGTGACGAGCCCGCGTCCAAACAGGCCCGGTGAGCCGCCACCACGTCGTCGACCTCGAGGTAGCAGCTCGCGTTGCTCGTCGGGACCGCTGGGTGCTCGGCGCCGACGATGGCCAGGGATGCTCCGTGGGATCCGATGATGGCGAACCACACCGGGTCGCCCATCGTGGTGTGGGTCGTCCAGCCGAGGACGTCGTTGAAGAAGGCGATGGTGGGGACGGCATCGGCCACCTCGAGGTTGGCACGGCAGCTCAGGAACGTCACAGGCTCAGCCATGGTGACGATGATCGCGCCGACACCATCCTCCGTGGCGACCTGTTGCTCGTCGGCCGTTCGTCACGCAAGAACCGATTTCGGCTCGGGCGAGTCGGACTCAACCTCGTCGACGACGGGACAGCGGCGCAGGAGCAGCAGGCCGAGCGTGCCGGCGATCACGCTGGCCGCCAGCACGCCCAACTTGGCCGACGAGGTGAGTGCCGGGTCGTCGAAGGACAACTCAGTGACGTACAACGCGACGGTGAAGCCGATGCCGGCGGTGACGGCGAGGCCGAAGATGTGGCGCCACGTCGTGCGGGGCGGCAGCACACCCCACCCGAGCCGCACTGCGAGCCACGATGCCCCGAACACGCCGATGGTCTTGCCCACGACGAGGCCGACGAGGGCACCCAGCATCACCCTGGCCTCGATGGCGCTGGTGTCGATCCGAACCCCGGCGTTGGCGAAGGCGAACACCGGCACGACGAGGAAGCTGACCCACAACCCGATTCGGCCCTCGATCCGCTCGAGGGGCGACGTGGTCTCCACGGTGAAGCGGGCGAGATCTTCGAGGGCGACCTCGTTGCGTTCCCGGTCGTCGTCGACGTCCAGGTGGTGCGTGCTGTCCGGATCGGAGCGGCCCTCGATCGCATCGACGAGCCGCCGTGCGGTGGGGCCGAACTCGGACGGGTCGTGGAACGGCTCGTGGGGCACGAGCAGGCCGAAGATGACGCCGACGATGGCGGCCTCGATGCCGGCTTCGTGGAACGAGAGCCAGCACAGCACGCCGAGCACGACGTAGGCGGAGGTCGATCGCACCTCGGCTCGGCGCAGCAGCACGGCGCTGGCGATGGTGAGGGCGCCGAAGGCCAGCCATCCGAACGACACGTCGGTGGCATAGAAGATGGCGATGACGACGATGCCGCCGACGTCGTCGACCACCGCCAGGGTCAGGATGAAGATGCGGGCTCCGAGCGGGATCCGGTTCCCGGCCAAGACGACGACACCAACGGCGAACGCGATGTCAGTGGCCACCGGGATGCCGATGCCCCGCTGGCCGATCTCACCGGCGTTGATGGCGAAGTAGATGAGCGCCGGCACGATCATGCCGCCGAGGGCGGCCATGACCGGCAGCGCGGCGGCCCTGGGATCGCGCAGCTCGCCGAGGGTCAGCTGACGCTTGATCTCGAGCCCGGCTACGAGGAAGAACAGGGCCATAGCCGCGTCGTTCACCCAGTCGTGCAAGGTCAGATCGAGGTTGATGACGTCGCCGAGCCGCACGGTGAGCTCGGTGCTCCAGAACGCGTCGTAGGCCGCGTTCCACGGCGAGTTGGCCCAGACGATCGCGACCACTGCAGCGACCAGCATCACCGCCCCTGACGCCGCCTCGACCTGCATGAACCGGAGCGCGGGCTGCACGAACGCCCGAGGCACGTAGCGCTCAGAGTCGCGCCAGGACGGCCTTGGCCAGTAGGGGGAGCTGGTCGAGCCGGTCACTGCAGACGAGTGAACAACTGACCGGGCGCCCGTTCAAGCGCCTGGGGGGCGGTTCATGAACCGTTCACACATCCGACGCGATCGCGAGGTGGGCCGCTTCCAGCGAGGAGAAGGACCGCAGCGACACGTCGAGGCCGGTGAGGCGCAGGAGGTCGGCGAGCCGCGCCGGTGGTGCCACGAGCACGAGGTCGCCCCCGTGCGCCCGCATGCGGCCGAGGCCACCAACCAGCACGCCGAGACCGGCCGAGTCGACGAAGACCACGCCGGCCAGGTCGACGGCGATGGTGGCCCCCGCGTGGTCACTGGCCATCCGCACCAACCGGTCCCGCAGCCGAGGGAGGGTGGCAAGGTCGATCTCGCCACCGATGAACAGCACGGGCAGCGGACCCCGCTCGTCGGCGTGGAGGGTGAGATCCATGGTCGTGCGAACCTATCTGAACGACCCTGCCTGCCGACGTTGCCGCCGTCCTGCGAGACCTTGCCGAGGGTGATCGGTTGGTCCACCTGCACCGCATCCCGGCGCGCCCCGCGCGCTACGGCTCACTGTCCCGGCCCCTGCCGGAGGCCGTGGCCACCGCCCTCGGCCCGCAACCGCTGTGGATCCACCAGGCCCAGGCCATCGACGCGCTGCGCGAGGGCACCTCGGTGGTGATCGCCACGGGCACCGCGTCGGGCAAGTCCCGCTGCTACCAGGCCGTCATCGGCGAAGCCCTGATGGCCTCGCCCCCTGGCACCGCGCTGCTGGTGTTCCCGACCAAGGCCCTCGCCCAGGACCAGCTACGGGCGCTGACCGCGCTCGGCATCCCCGGTCTGGTGGCGGCCACCTACGACGGCGATACGTCACCCGAGGCGCGGGCCTGGGTGCGGCGCCACGCCAACGTGGTGCTCACCAACCCCGAGATGCTCCACCACGGGATGCTTCCGTTCCACGGGCGGTGGTCCACCTTCCTGCGCCGGCTCTCCTACGTCGTGGTCGACGAACTGCACGTGCTGCGGGGCATCTTCGGCTCACACGTCGGGCACGTGCTGCGCCGGGTGCGGCGAGTAGCGGCGTCCTACGGGGCCGGGCCCACGTTCTGCTTCGCCAGCGCCACCATCGGCGATCCCGCCCGGCTCGCCTCGGCACTGTGCGGCCTCCCGGTCAAAGCCATCACCGACGACGGCTCACCTCGTGGCGAACGGTTGCTGGCCCTGTGGAACCCGCCGCTCCTCGACGCCGACGCCGGCTTCCGGGCGTCGGCCAACGGCGAGTCGGCCCGGGTCACCGCCGCGCTCGTGGGGCTGGGCGCCCGGACGGTCACCTTCACCCGCAGTCGTCGTGCCACCGAGACCGTGTCGGCCGACATCCGCCGCCGCCTCACCCAGATGGCCGCTGCCGCCCTCACCGCAGCCGCGCCCCGCGATCCCGATCCCGCCGACACCGATCCCGCCGACACCGCGTTGGGTCGATCAGCCACGCTCAGCGACGCCAATCGACCCAACGCTGAGCAGGACCAGGCCGCTCTCGCCGAACCGACCCCGGACGAGCGGGCGGCGACGGCTGAACCGACTGCGGACATGGTGCGCAGCTACCGGGCGGGGTACCTGCCCAGCGAGCGGCGGGCGATCGAGGCGGACCTCTTCGAGGGCCGCATCCGAGCGGTGGTGGCGACCAGCGCACTCGAGCTGGGCGTCGACATCGGCGGGCTCGACGCCTGCGTGCTGGACGGCTTCCCGGGCACGTTCGCGTCGATGTGGCAGCAGATCGGGAGGGCGGGTCGCGACCAGCAGCACTCCGTCGCCGTGCTCGTCGCCGGTAACGACCAGCTCGACCAGTGGTTGATGACCCATCCCACCGAGGCCGTCACCCGGCCACCCGAGCCCGTCGTGGTCAACCTCTCGAACCCCAACGTGCTGCTGCCGCACCTGGCCTGCGCCGCCTTCGAGCACCCGCTGTCGCTCGACGACGAGCGGTGGTGGGGCGACGACCTCGGTGAGGGCGTGCGCCAGCTCGTGCTCGACGATCGGCTCCGCCTGCGCGACGGCCGGGCCTACTGGCAGGGGCGGGGCACGCCCGCTCCGGGGATCGGTCTGCGATCGGGCTCGTCGGACGTGGTCCGAATCGTTGACGCCGGCGACCGCCTCATCGGCACGGTCGATGCCGCACGGGCCCTCGAGACGGTGCACCCGGGCGCCCTCTACCTCCACCTCGGCCAGCAGTGGCACGTCGAGCGCCTCGACCTCGACGAGCTCGTCGCCGTGGTGGTGCCCGTCGACCTCGATGAGTACACGCAGGTGCGCACCCAGATGGGCGTATCCGTGCTCAGTGAGGACGCCAACACCATGGTGGGCCGGGCTCGACTGGCAATGGGCGCAGTCGAGGTGGTCAACCACGTCGTCGGCTACGAGCGCCGTGACAGCCGGACGCGTGAGCTGCTCGGTCGCGAGGAGCTGGCCCTGCCTCCCACGCGGCTCGTGACCAGGGCCTTCTGGTACACGCTCAGCGACGCGGTGATCGATGCCTCGCGGGTGGGTCCTGCCGATCTGCCGGGGACGCTGCACGCCGTCGAACACGCGGGCATCGGCATCCTGCCGCTGTTCGCGATCTGCGACCGCTGGGACGTCGGCGGCGTGTCGATCGCCCATCACGAGGACACCGGGCGGCCGTCGATCTTCGTGTACGACGGCTACCCAGGGGGCGTGGGGATCGCCGAGCTCGGCTTCAACGCGGGGCGCCGCCACCTGGACGCGACCCTGGCCGTGATCGAGCGCTGCCCGTGCCGGTCAGGCTGCCCGAGCTGCATCCAGAGCCCCAAGTGCGGCAACGGCAACGAACCGCTCGACAAAGCCGGCGCCGTCGCGCTGCTGCGCACGATCCTCAACGATCGTTGAGACGGCTACCGCTACGGGTCCGGCTCTCGCCGCATGACCACCGTCGCGCTCAGGTGGACCTCGCCGACCAGGGCTCCGGCCAGCGGCACGTCGGTGGGCGCGTCGTAGCCCACCGTCACCCGGACGGCGTCCCCCGACACGGCCACGTCGACGTGGAGGCGGGCCAGGGCAAGGCCGGGAACCGCAGCTCTCGCCGCAGCCTGAGCCGACGAGACCGCTGAGCCGGGATCGGGCGCCAGCGCGCCCGCCCGCGCTCCCTCACGGGCCGCCTGCACGACGGCGATCTGATCGCGGCCGACGACGACGACCTGAAGCAACGCCAGGAGCAGCAGCATCACCAACGGCAGGGCCAAGGCGAGCTCGACGGCGGCCTGGCCCGCGTCACCGGGCCGACGGCACCAGGCCTCCGCACCCGAGCCGTGCCAAGGGGCGCCGAGGTCAGCGTGCCTTGGCAAGGATCGAGTCGAACACGGCGTCGAGGAGCTGGCCGATCTTGCCGCCTCCCCCACCCGTGGTGGCCCACGCCACCAGGAGCAGGGCGACGAGCGCAGCACCAAGCAGGACCAAGGCGTACTCGGTGGTGGCCTGGCCGGCGTCCGAGGCAGGCACGGGCTGGTAGGGGCGCGAGTGGAACGGGGGCATGGGATCCTCCAAGCAGGCGATGAGGGGGCGCTGGGCGCGAGAGAACCGGGAGCGCGAGCCCGCGGCAGGGGAGAACGGGGAGCGCGGGCACGCGGCAGGGGAGAACCGGAAGCGTGAGTCCGCAGCAGGAGCGGCGGGAGAGCACCGTGGCGGCGGGCTGCTGGTCGCTCACGGAGCAAGATCACTCAGCGCCGCCCCAAGGAGCGGCGCCACCGTGAGCAGGGCGAAGGCCGGCAGCGTGCAGCACACGACGGGGAAGGCCAAGCGCACCGCAAGTCGACGGGCGGCGGCTTCGGAACGGCGACGACGATCGGCGCGCGCCTCGGCGGCCAGACGGTCGAGGCTGGGCAACAGCGCCACGCCGTCGTCGAGGGCCGCCGTGAGCACGGCGACGAGTGGTCGCACGCCGTCTCCCAACGAGTCGGTCACGCCGGCGAGGGCCTCGGCGCAGCGGGCACCGCCGACGACGAGCAGGTAGGCCGCTCGCCATGCGTCGCGCTGCACCGCCGGCGACCACTCGGCCAGCGCCTGCACCACGAGCGGGACCGTCGCTCCGGCGGCGACCGCCGTGGCGGCGACCTCGACCGCGTCGGGCACGGCCTGATCGATCGCCCGCTGCAGTTCGCTCGCCCGTCGGCGGGGCCGGCGGAGCCGCGCCCCGAGGACCACCAAGACGACCGCCACGCCGATCGGCGGGGCAACGACGCCGACGGCAAGACCGAGCATCAACCCAACGAGATCAGCCCAGGGCCGAGGTGCCCCTGGAGGAACTGTCGACGACCTGAGCCGGCTGAGGCGGGCGGGCGGTAGGCGGGCCACACCGGCGCGGCCCAGCACGCCGACACCGGCGGCGAGAGCAAGGGCAACGAGCGCCGTCATGCTGACCTCGCTGCTACCATCAGGCGCGCCATCCACCAGGCCCCCAGCCCGTCGAGCGCCAGCCCTCCGGCCAGGCACCCCCAACCGGGGGCGGTGGTGACCAGCCATCGGGTGATGCGGGCGTCGGTGAGCGCGGAGGCCACCAGCACCACGATCGGGAGCCCGGCGAGGACGCCGACCGACGCCCGCGCCTGCGCCGAATGGGCGGCGACCTCGCCTCGTGCCGCCAACCGCTCTCGGACCGAACGCGCCGCCACCTCGATGGCACGCGCCTGCGGTCCACCGAGGCGGGACGCGAGGGCGAGGGCCGCAGCCGCCAGCGGAGCGCACTCGCCTCCGACCCGAGCCGCCCACACCTGGGCCGCGTCGGGCAGCGCCACCCCCGCCTGGACGGAGGCCGCTACGGAGGCCAGCCCCAGCGCTGCCGGTCCCCGCACGCCGTCAGCGGCGCGGGCAGGATCGGTCAGCGCCTGGTGCAGCGATCGTCCCGAACGCAACGACCGGGCGACACCGTCGAGCGCCGATGGCAGTGACCGCTCGACCGCGACGCGGTCGCGCGTCGTTCGCCACTGCGTGGCGCCTCGGGCCGCTACAGGCCACCGCTCGAGGTGGGCCAGAGCCTGGTCGAGCAGCGGCTCTACCACCGATCCGGGCTGGCCAGAAGCTCGCTGAGCCAGGCGCCCAGTGCGACGACGGGCACCGGACCGGGCCACGGCTGCGGGCCGAAGCCCGGCGCCGCACACCACGGCCGCCACGACGAACGCCACCACGACCGCAGCTCCGCTCATGACCGCCGCCCGGATCGAGCGAACCCCGCGGCCAGCGCGTCTCGGGTGCGGGGACGCCCCCGGCCGAGCTCATCGGGTCCCACGACCTCGGCGACGGCGATGACCCGCCGTGCGCCCGCAGACCCGCGGCTGACGTGCACGATCACGTCGATCGCAGCGTGCACCAACTCGCGCACCGCCGGCAGCGGGAACCCCGGCTCGGCCGACAGCACGAGCGCCTCGATCCGGCGCAGGGCATCGGCCGGGCCTGTGGCGTGGATCGTGGCCAGGCAGCCGTCGTGACCGGTGCTCAACGCCATGAGCATGTCGACCACCTCGGGCCCACGCACCTCGCCGATCACCAGGCGGTCGGGGCGCATCCGCAGCGCCGCCCGCACGAGAGCCCGCACATCGATGGCGCCGAAGCCGTCGGCCGTCGCGGGACGCGCCTCGAGGCGCACGACATGGGGGCCGGGAAGGCGCAGCTCAGCCGCGTCCTCGATGGTGACGACCCGATCGCTTGGGGCGAGCTCACCAGCCAGCGAACCGAGCAACGACGTCTTGCCCGACGACGTCGACCCGCTCACCACGATGTTGCGGGCCGTGGCCACGGCCTGCTGGAGCAGGGCGGTGACCGCCGGCGGTCCGAAGGACGCCAACGGCCAGACCTGCGGCGCGAAGCGACGGATGCAGAGGCTCGGCCCATCAAGCGCCACCGGCGGCAGCACGGCGTGCACGCGCGAGCCATCGGGCAGACGGGCGTCGACGATGGGGGCGGATCGATCGGCTCGGAGGCCGAGCGGCGCCACGATGCGCTCGATGAGCGCCTCGGCCATGCCCTCAGTCAGTTCGACCCCCGCCGCTTCGAGCCGTCCATGCCGCTCGACCCAGACGTAACGGCCGGCGTGCACCATCACCTCAGACACCGTGGGGTCGGCCAGAAGAGGCGCCAGCAGGCCGAACGTCATCGCCGCACCAGCAGGACGCGGCGCGCTCACGCGGCGCGGCGCAGCGCTCGGGCCAGGCTGCGGGGCACCCGGCTGGCCAGCAGCCCAGCATCGACGGCACGGGCAACGGCGGGGTCGAGCGCGACCACAGCCGAGACCGGGACGCCGAGCACCGCCTCGACATCGCTGCGGCCGAGCGACCGCCCGGGCTCGTCGACCAGCACCACCGCGGTCGGCCGCAGCGCCAGGGCCACCGCCCGGCGCAGTGCCAGGTAGCACGGCCGGATGACCAGCAGCGAGGTGGTCGCGGCCCCGGCCAGCTCGCCCCGAACGCCCGAGGGCCGCGATCCGCAGTCGACGACCACCGGCCGTCGGTCACGGCTCAGCAGCGACGCCAGGAGCACGGCCCGCTCGACGGGCACGTCGCGCAGCGACCCGGCACCGAGAGGCGCCAGCGCCAGCCCCGACCCGGCGGCCACTTCGATGCCGGCCAGCCCCCCGACCGGCGCATCGACCGCCCTCAGCCACTCGGCCACGCCTGGTCCGGCCGGCTCAGGCAGGCCCAGCACCGCGGGGGCATCACCGGCGAGGTCGACCAGCAGCGCTTCCCCTTCGGAGCGAGCCAGCAGCAACGCCAGCGTGGCGGCCACAACGGTGGTGCCGCTTCCACCCTTGGCGGACCAGCACGAGATGAACATGGGGTACCTCCCCTGCAGTCGCAGCGCGCCGAAGCACACCGACGAGATCGAGCGGGGGAAGCGCGTGACACTGAGTCCGCCGAGGCGGCGGACCGATCAGCCGGGCGGCGAGGCCCGACGAGGCGGCGGACCGATCAGCCGGGCGGCGAGGCCCGACGAGGGATCAGGCCGAGCGGACCTTCTGGAACGCAAAGACGGCCAAGCCGATCACCACAACAAGGAGGAGGATCTTCTTCATGCAGGGCACCCTACAGCAGGGGTGCGCGAGCGAATCCCAAGACCACAGCTCGGTTCGGGCCCCGGTGCGGGGTGGATCTCCACGAGCTGGGCGAAGCCCTCGACGAATCGTCCGGCGTCGCGGCCCTCCTCACCCTCGACACCGGGCGTTCTGAGCGGGTCAAGGTGTGACGTTCTGCTCTGTCCGTCCCCCGACCTGGTCGCCGTACTGTGAGCGTGTGCATCGAGGACTCAGATGACCAACGCTCAACTTCCAGGAGCGATGCTCATTGGCCTCTTGGTTGCCTCCGGCATCTTGCTTGCCATCGGATTGCCGCGTGGGTGGGCCGCAGACACCCCGAGGTTCCGGAGGTTTCGAGTCGCTCTGGTGGCCCTCGCCGGCCTTGTGGTGGTGCTTGGTCTCGCCACGCTGATCGGACGCTGACAGCACCTTCGAGCAATCGCCTGATCTGGCCCTACGATCGCGCCGCGACCCAAGAGGGAGCTCCCATGGGGATCTACACCGATCGTGTGCTGCCGCGGATCATCAACACCGCATGTGGCATGAAGGCCGTCGAGCCGTTGCGGCGTCGCGTCTGCGAGGGGCTGCACGGCCATGTCGTCGAGATTGGCTTCGGGTCCGGTCACAACGTGCCGATGTACCCGCCGGACGTCATCGACGTCGTCGCCGTCGAGCCCTCCGACCTGGCCTGGGAGTTGTCGGCCGAGCGTCGCGCGGGGTCACGCGTCCCGGTGCGACGGGTCGGTCTCGACGGCCAGTCGCTCCCGCTACCCGACCGCAGCTGCGACACCGCGTTGTCCACGTGGACGATGTGCACCATCCCAGACGCGCCCGCCGCGCTCGGTGAGTTGCGTCGCGTCCTGAAGCCAGGGGGCCTCTTGTGCTTCGTCGAGCACGGCTTGGCACCCGACGAGAAGGTGCAGCGCTGGCAGCACCGCCTCGAACCGCTCCAGACGCGCCTCTTCGGCGGCTGCCACCTCACTCGCCAGATCACCGATCTGCTCGAGGACGCGGGCTTCACCCTCGTCGCCATCGACGTGTTCTACGAGAAGGGCGCGCCCAAGTCGTTGGGTGCCGACACCCTCGGCGCAGCTCGCGTCGACTGATCGCGGCGCCAGCACGCCGTCCGTCCAGCCAACTCGGTGGCTGTCACAGACGAAGGCAGCTCGCGGCGCGGGGAGCAAGTTCCAGGTGTCGGGCGCGACCGTCCTCATGAGCCGCGTCAGGTTGCCGGCATCGACGCTCGTTGTCGCCTTCGGCGATTCGGGCGAGCCGCTCCAAGGGACTTCGTCGAAGCGCATTCGACGTGGACGACGCGACCTTCGCGCTCCTGCCAATCGAGTTCCAGAACTGGCAACAGGAGATCGGCGCTGTGCTCTTCGGATGAGCCACGAGCGCTCGCGCATCGCTCCACCGACGAGCGACATCACCCCGAGTTGGAGCGATACGTCGACGTTGCTGACTGACTCGTCGGCGGCTGACGTTCCTCCCCCGTGACCATGGTGTGATCACTGGGGTGAAATCCCAACTGAAACTGCCTCTGACCAGCAGTTGTTTGGCGGAGGTGGACGGGAATCGAACCCGCCGGACGGGGATCGCCCGTCCCAACCGCTTTGAAGGCGGCGGAGCCCACCAGGTACCCGGACACCTCCGGGGACGACCCTAACGGGTCGCCGGCTCCCGATGCCCCAGCGGTAGGTCAGACGGCCAGGAGGTCTCGAGCGCCGGTGTCGCTCGAGGGATGGCGCAGCTTCGACATGGCGCGGGCCTCGATCTGGCGGATGCGCTCGCGGGTCAGGTTGAAGTGCTCGCCGACCTC
>JBBRTJ010000021.1:0-40161 GCA_038244535.1 Acidimicrobiales bacterium
AGGTCGCCATCCGGTCGTCGGACCAGAAGTCGACGAGCTCGTTCTGGTCGTTGAACGTGAGCTCGGCCGTGACGATGTGAGCTCCGTTGGTGAAGGTGCCCCGCGCGTGGTGGTCGTCGATGGGGTGCCAGCTGATCGGCGCGTCGACGATGGCAGCAGGGGCGAGGACGCAGAGGTCGTTGAACACCGTGACGGTCTCGGCCCGGTCCATCTCCGGTCCGGATCTGTTGACCATCGGAAACAGCGAGCACACCTTGACGCGCATCGTGGCTGTGGCGTCGGCGAAGATGTGAAGCACATCGACCGGTAAGCCGACCATGGTGGCGTCCATGTGGAACGAGCGGCTCGGGTTGGCTCCAAAGGTGTTGACCTGTTCGCCGGTGAACGCCATCCACGGCTTGGCAGGACCACCGCGGATGCGTCCGGAGATCTCGGCGCGGAAGTTGGCGATCCGGGGCTGGCCGACTGCGCCAGATCGTCGAAGGTACGCGGCGACCGGTGTCGGTAGGGCCTCGAGATCTCGCTCGGCGACAGGTGCGGCGTCGACCTCGTGCGGCAACGCGGTGGCGACGCGACGTCGGTACTCCGTAATGAAGCTGGTGGGGCCGTTCGCGGCTGCGCCGTAGACGACCGCGGCCAGCAGGATCACGTTGACGATCGTGCCGGCCTTGGCGTCGTCCCACGACGTCGCGATGACAGCTTGGGAGGCGACGACGGCGAAGGTGCCGACGATCCACCACCAGCGGATGGACGCGGCCAACATCACGCCAGTGCCGACGGTGAGGACTGCGGCGGCCAGCCACACGGCACCCACTGTGGTGCTGATGGGTTCCTTCAGCTGGCTGACGTCGGCCCAGCCGAGTCCCTTGCTGGCGCCGAACAGGTGGATGAGACCGTGGACGACCACGATGACGGCCACCGCCCAACGCACGAGCGGCCTCAGACGAGCCGGCTCCGGTCGACGTTCGTCGAGTCGGTTGGCATCGATCAGTTGGTTCACGGGCTGCTCACGCATCGCGGCGCTTGAGCATGAGGTTGGCGACCAAGAACAACGCAGCCGTCCACAGGCTGAACACGGCGAAGCCTTGCCACGGGGTGAGGAGGTCGTCAGCGCCTTGATGGGCTGACACGACGAGCTGGCCGGCCACGGTGGGGAGGTAGGCGTGGATGTGCTCGCCGACCGTGCCGGGCAGGAGCTGGGCCAGTGGGGCGAGGACGAGCACGAAGGCGATGATGCCGGTGATGCCGCCTGCGGTGTGTCGCACGATGGCGCCGATCGCGATCGAGAACACTCCGAGCATGGCGCCGTAGAGGCCGGCGCCGATGAGCGCACCGAGCACGCCGGGGTCACCGATCGAGACGGCGACCTTCGCGTGCAGGATCGCGGCTCCGACGAAGAACGCCATGAAGGTGGCGATCTCACTGACGACGAAGACCACGACGGCGAACACGAGTGCCTTCGCCACCAGCATCGGTGTTCGTCGCGGCACGGCGAGCAGGCTCGCCCGAATCGTCCCGGTGGCGTACTCGCTGGAGATCACGAGCACGCCGAGGACGCAGATCGCAAGCTGGCCGAGCTGGAACCCGGCCCCGATGATCGTGCGGGTCGGGTCGGCGATGATCGACAACCGCTGGGTGTCGTCGACCTGATCCCATTGGGAGACGGTGAGCGCGAGGACCAGCCCGGTGAACCCGACCGAGATCACCACCAGCAGGATCAGTGCGGCGATGCTGGAGCGAACGGTTCGGAACTTGGTCCACTCCGCCCGAAGGATCCCGGGGAAGTCGATGCCGGCCCGATCGGTGGTTGTGGGGGTGGGCACGGCGACGCTCATGGGGTGGCTCCCGGCATCGATGCGGCGAGGTCCGGTGAGACGCCGTTGGGCCGGTGGCCGCCGAACTCCGTGCTGGCGTGGGTCTGCTCCATGTAGGCGTCCTCGAGGGAGGCGAGTTGTGGGGTGAGCTCGTGGAGCTCGACCCCTGACCGGGCGGCGAGGGCTCCGATGTGGGCCGCGTCGAGCAGCCGGACGATCAGCGCTCCTTCGTCGCCGGGCTCGACCTGGCCGCCCGCCGTCGTGATCAGTTCGCTGAGAGCGATCGGGTCGGTGGTCTTGACGAGCACGGATCGCTTCGAGGCTCGTTCGATGAAGTCGTCGGTGCTGCAGGCGGCGATCAGTCGGCCGCGGCCGATGACCACGAGCTGCGTCGCCGTAGCGGCCATCTCGCTCATGAGGTGGCTGGAGATCAGGATGGTGCGGCCTTGGCTTGCGAGGTAGATGACCAGTTGTCGGATCCACATGATCCCGTCGGGGTCGAGGCCGTTGACCGGTTCGTCGAGGATCAACACCTGTGGGTCGCCGAGCAGCGCAGCGGCGAGTCCGAGGCGTTGGCCCATGCCGAGCGAGAAGCTCCCCGCTCGTTCGTGAGCCACGTCGCTCAGGCCGACGAGCTCGATCACTTCGTTCGCTCTGGTGCGTGGGATGCCTTGGGTCTGGGCGAGGTAGAGGAGGTGGTGGTACGCGGAGCGTCCCGGGTGGGTTGCTCCAGCGTCGAGCAGCGCGCCGACGACGCGAAGCGGGCGGGGCAGATCGGCGTAGTGGCGACCGCCAATGGTGACCTCGCCGCCGGTGGGCCGGTCGAGACCGACGATGAGTCGCATCGTGGTGGACTTGCCGGCACCGTTGGGACCGAGGAACCCGGTGACGACTCCGGGTTCAACGGTGAACGAGAGGTGATCGATGACGAGCTTGTCGTCGTAGGTCTTGCACAGGTCACGCACCTCGATGACCTGTGGCGTCGTCACAGCCGACGTCATGACGCACCCATCCCGGCCCCCGCGAGCAGGCGGAACCCGTTGAGAGCGAGCACCGTTGCGACGATGAGGCTGACTGCTCGAGATGGCTTCATCGACGAACTCCCTGTTGGTGGCTCCTACCCGGGTGAGGACGGACTCAAACCTCACCGCACGGCGCCGTTTCGTTGGCCCAGAATCGGGGTACTACGTCGGTACTACAAGACGTCGGGGTCGCTCGTGAACCGTTCCGCCATCACCACGAGCAGCGCACCGGCGAACATCGGAGTCGATCTCTACTGGATCCCGCTCGGTGCCGGCGCGTCTGTCGTTCGCGCCAACGGCTGGGTGTTGACCACCGTCGCCGCGCTCGTGCGGCGCCGGCCACGACGGCCGATCTACCACTCCGCCCTCATCGTGGACTTCCCCGGCCACGCCGTCGTGATCGAGATGACACCTGTCGCCGACGACAAGGGACCCCAGGACCGTGGCGTCGTCGCCGAGGGTCCGGTCGGCTCGAGTTGGGCTGGACGATTCCGGCTGTTCCGCTACGAGATACACCGCTGGGACGGAGGTCTGATCCCCGACCTGGCCGCCGCCGTCGGCGGTCCGGTCCGCGTGACGAGCGACGGAGCAACCGCACAACGGGTGCTGGACCTGGTGCCCCTGGTGCCTACACCGACATGGGGACGCGACGAGCTGCAGGCAGGCGGCATGTGGAACTCCAACTCGGTCACCTCATGGTTGCTCGCCAGTGCGGGCATCGACGATGTAGCGGGCGTGCCGCCCCTGCTCGGCAGCGCCCCGGGCTGGGACGCCGGCCTCGCGGTGGCTCGTCGCCCGAACCCGAACCCGCCGGCTCGAGCCGCCAGGCACCTCCTCGGCCAGATCGCCAGCGTGGTGCACGACGTTCCCGTCTTCCTCACCGCTCCGCTCTACCGGCGATGGCACCTTTGCTGGGGAGCAACGCCGGCCGAGGTCGAAGCGGAGCTCCCTGGCGATTCGCTCGTTCCGAACGCGCCGTTCCGGGCGACGAGAGCAATCACGATCAACGCTCCACCAGAGTCGGTGTGGCCGTGGCTCGTCCAGGTCGGTTGCCTGCGGGCCGGTTTCTACAGCAACGACCTCCTCGACAACCTCGCCCACCCCAGCGCGGACACGATCATTCCCGAGCTGCAGGACTTGGAGGTTGGGCACTGGGTACCGATGTCGCCAACCCCGACCGAACGCACCGCACTGAAGGTCCACTCGTACGAGACCAACCGATGGCTGCTGTGGACCAAGTCCGACAGCTCCTGGGTCTGGCAGATCACCCCCGTCGGCGACCATGGAACCAGGCTGGTCACGCGCATCCACGCACGGTACGACTGGCGTCATCCGCTGTCAGCGCTCGTCGGGGTCGTCCTCATGGAGCTCGGGGACTTCGCGATGCTCCGCCGGATGCTGCGGGGCATCAAGTCGCGCGCTGAGTCACTCGAGATGAGGGCAACCCAAGAGATCGACCGCGCCAACAACGTGTCGGTCTCGCGGCGCTCACTGAGTCAGAGCGGATCGCACAAGGAGCGCGCATGACGACGAAGGCGGCAACGTGGCAGTGGACCGGTGTCGGCATCTCGGTCGGAGCCGGACTCGGCTTGGTCTTGGGACTGCTCGTATCGGGCGGGCCCGGAGTTGCCATCGGCATGGCACTCGGCGCCGGCGTCGGGACCGCGATCGGTGCGGCACTTGACCCGAGGACCGCTCAAGAACACTGAGCTGCAGACGGTTGGTTTCACCCGTCCTGACGCCCGTCAACCCTTGCCCGCAAGCCCCTTCATCGTCGTGATCTCGGTGCGTTGCGCCTCGATGATGCCGCCGGCCAGCGCCTTCACCTCTGGGCTCTTTCCGTCCTTCTGCACCTTCTGCGCCATGTCGATGGCTCCGGTGTGGTGGCGGATCATCATGTCGAGGAACATCGTGTCGAAGTTCGAGCCGTTCGCGGCACCGAGCGACGTCATGTCGGCCGCGGACATCATGCCCATGCCCATGTCGTCCATGGAGCTGCCCGGCTGCGGCTGACCCCACGTGGTGAGCCACGCCGTCATCGTCGCAATCTCGGGTTGTTGGGCGCCCTTGATCGACGTGGCCAGCGCCAGGATCTGCGGGTTCGTGGTGTTGGCGAGCGCCACGGTGGCCATCTCGACGGCCTGTTCGTGGTGGGGGATCATCTGCTGTGCGAACGTGACATCGGCGGCGTTGAACGTGGCTCCGGCCGGCACGACTACCGCGTTCGAGCCATTGGACCCGTGGTTCATCCCGGACGTGCTGCTGCCGCAGGCGGTGATGGTCAAGCCGACGGCGACGGCGACCGCGGCGATCAGGTGGTTCATGGGGGGCTCCTTCGAGGCTAACGACAGTATGTCGTAGACGATGCCATCGCAACCATCGCCGCTGAGCCGACCACCCCGATGCACAACCTCGTCGGCGACGACGCATTCGCGTTCGTCGATCTTGTCGCCCAGGCCGGCACCTTCGAGGGTTGGGTCCCCGTCGGTACGCAGATCGTCGAGGGTATGAGCGGCCCCCGCCCAGTCAGCCCAGCAACACCACGCTGAGCGGCCGTCTCGAAGTCGACCTGGCAAGCGCGGCCCTGGTCCGAAGTGGCGAGTGACCGTGCGGTTGGCGCGCTCACGCTCGCCACTTCGCGGTCGGTTCCTCGGCGCTTCGAGCGCTGCGATCCATCTCCAGATCTGACGGGGCAGAGGTCGCCGGCGGTGTGATGCGACTAGGCCCGGGGCCTCTGGTCATCGTGTCGTGAGCAGGGTCGGGAGGAGCAGCCTCTGGGCCTGACTCCGCCGACCTCGACGACGATCTCGCTGCTCGGCGAGCACATCTGGGGAACTTCGGTGAGCGCGATCAGCATCCCCACGCACTACGCAATGCGGTCACTCCCGGGCGAGGGTGGGTCGGCGTCGACGTAGCGAACTGGCCGCGCCGACGGCCAGGCTGAGACACAGCGGCGAGAAGACCTGGCGGTCGAGACGACGGAATCGGGCCGACGTACTGGCGGGCGACACGACGTTGGTTCGGCCGGCAAGCCCGAGCGCACCGCGTGCGCCAAGCACCATCGCGGCTCCGCCGGCTGTCAATCGAGCCAATCCCGGCCCGCCGAGGGCGCTGGACGCCACCGATGACGCGCCGACAGCCAACAGTGCAGCGACCGAGTAGCAGGCGGCTGGGGACGGCGAGTGTGCGCTGCCGATCACGGCGTCACTCAGCTCGTGGCGGGAGGCGAATGGAAAGGTCGAGCCCCGGCCCCAGGCCACGTGGAGCACCCCCAGACCGCCTAGGACGACCGAGGTCGCCAGAGGTAACAGCGGCGGCATCGAGTCAGCCATGAACGAGCACGTTAGGCCGAGGCGGTAGGGGAGCGATTCGCGGATCTGGGTGTTGTGCTGCGGGTTGCGTCGTACGCCGCCTACCTGTGATCCGCGCTGCCGTGACTGAGACTCGCAGCTGTCTCGTCAGTCTCGGGCGCGCCGAAGACGTGCCCTACATCGGCCAGGGCCTGGCGACGGCGACCGTGGAGCGTGCCGTAACGCCAGAGACCGCGGACGGCTACGGCAGGAACCACGTGCAATCGTTGGCCGACGGACGAGCGCGCCCACACCGAGCCGCCGGAGATCGGCATGCTTGATCCGATGACGCGCGCTGCATTGGCGTTGCGCCACTGGCCAGGCGGCTACGTCGCGATCTTGGGCGCTGGTATCTCCAAGCCGACCGGAGTGCCGTCGGCGTGGGACACCCCGTAGTCCATGGTTTCGACTGCCGCCACTGCGCGAGGTGCCGAACCATCCATTGATCTCGCTCACCGAAACTCCCAGGTGTGGTCGGCGATCGGAGAGACCATGTGGGCGGACAACAACAGCACCTCGGATGCGCTCATGAGCGGCTCCGCCGGACCCGGAACGAGCCCTTGCACGACGACGGGTCGACGACGCGGCCGCCTTGGGTGATCTCGACCTCGCCGGAGGCGACCAGGCGCCGAGATGCAGCTCGCGCCGGTTCCATCAGACTGCGCCACCCCTCGGGGTCGATCGATCGGGCCGCTTCGCTCGGACAGATCGTGGTGCCGCGGGCCCCAGCGTCGAGTAGCGAAAGGATGGATGCCTCCAACGCCGCGTCGACGGGCAGCATTTTCCGGCGGCGGCATCGGGCCGAGCAGTAGCGCACATCGTCCCAGTTGGCGGCCCACGATGCGCGCCAAGCCATCGTCCGGCCGCACGAGGCACAGGTCTTCGGTGCCGGTGTCACGCCGGGGCGCCGGCGAGCATCACGTCAGGGATGAGGGAGGACAGCACCGAGTCCTGCCAACGAGCCGCCCACCCGGCCCGGTCGAGCCCTACGTGGGCTGCGGCCGAAGAGTCGACGATGACTCGGTCGCCGAGGTCGAGCCCGGCCTGAGTCTCGATGCCGGTCACCCGAGGTCGTCCCGCTCTCGGTGTGCCGACGGTACGTAGCTGGATCAGGACGCGATCTGCCGATGGGCCAAGAGCTCAGCGCTGCTGGCGACGGAGCCGCGCACCGGCTGAACGCGGACGACGCCGTCGTCGATGTCGACAACAAGGGCGACTGCCCGGGCTGCACCGGAGCCAGCAACGACGTACTGACCTGTGACGACTCTTTCGGGGTGAGGCGCGTCGTCCAAGAAGGCCCACGGCAGGCCACTGTCATCCATGGTGTTCAAGTCGACAACGAGGTCGAGATCGAGTTGGTCCTTCATCGGCCCTCCGACGACGTCAGTCCGGCTTCTCGTGATGATACGGGTTCACTCGGCGGTCGTTCCCGAGCCCCACGAGCCGGGCGAGAGCCGAGTCGAGGTCGTCGGCGAACGCGATGGTCACGTGCGGCGTGCGAAACGTAGGCACGACGTCGAAGCCGGCGGTCCGAAGCTCGGCGGCCTTGAAGACAACGAGGAACGGGTAGCGCTCCAACTGGTCGGCGGCGAGGTCGTCGATCTCCGCGTCGGACCGGGCGTAGAACGCGGAGAGTCGGCCAGGTTCTGAGAAGCGGCGACAGAAGGCGGCACTTGTGACCGGGCCGCGCCCAGGTCGAAGTCATCGCCGCGCACGACCAGAACGGCGTCAGCGGGGATCGGTGTTCGGCGCACACGCGGCTCGTGGGGATCGCTCACCCGACACCGCCCATGGTCGCCGGCTCAGCCCCGGGCCGACGGAGCGGATCGAGGAACGACTCGGCCATCGCGGCAGTCGCCTTCGGGCGCTCGCCCAGCGACTACACCTAGCCAGCCGCCGTCGCCTCGCCCGCAGATGGACGTCTGGAAACCTCCACATCGAAACGGGAGGGATTCGCAGATCCATGGTTCTGACATCGCGTCGCACCTGCTCATGGCATGTTTCGTGAGAGTCGAACGACTGTCGAACGGGAGCAACCCGGGAGCTACGGCCCCAACTCCAGTTAGCGACGTCGCTCAGCTAATTCGCAGCTTTGGAAGGAGACGCGAGGCATCGAGCGTTGCCAAGGGCAGCCACGACCACCGGATGGTTGGGGGTATGGGGTACTACAGCTACCTGACCCGAACCGTCAGAGTGAGTACGCACGGTCCCGGCGCACACGCCGGGGATCGCGCCACCGGCGACGCACGCCGCCGTGGCCTGCGTGCATAGGAGGCGACTCGTGTGCTGCTCGACGGCGGCGAAGAAGGCGGCCGATGGGTGACTGTGGGTGTTCGTGGCCCCCACGCTCACGATCACCGCTTGCGGTTCGAGAATGTCGAGGACCATCTGATTCGCATCTGGATTCGGTCCCAGCGAACCGCCGTGATGAGGCCACCGGACGACAGCGCCGGGAGGAATGGTGCCGGACAATCGCTGCCAGGTGGAGAGCTGGGCATCGCCTCCGATCACGAAGACGTCGGCTCCTACCGTCAACATGACAATGCCGCTCGCGAGGTTGGGGTCGGCTCCAGCGATGGCGGACAAGATCTCGGCGTAGGTCGGAGCTAGTACGCGCCAGGCGAACGCTCCCACTGTCCCCGCGGATGCGGGAGGTTCCGCCCTGTGAACGCGATCGCCGAACTCGCTCGCGCGGTTCACCAGCGCCCTGAGCTTCTTGCCGGCTACGTGGCGATCCTCACCCGCGACGGGTGTGACCATGAAGCTGTCTTGATTGAAGTGCAACGTGCCCGTGAACCGCTCGCCGGCGGCCTCGATCACGTCCAGAACACCACCGAGGTGATCCATATGGGAGTGACTGACGACCACGACGCGTAGCTCCGCGTATCCGAGCCCTTCCAGCTCCGCGAGAGCATGGCTGTGCATTCCAGCTGGGCAATCGACCACCATTGCGAACCGTGAGTCCTGGTCGAGAATGACTGTGCAGTCACCTTGGCCCACGTCGACGCACGAGGTGATGACCGTCATGTTTCGAAGTGATCGGTCGACACGAGTGGCGAGGGCTCAGAGCTATCGAAGTCGAGATCCCTCCACGACATCGGCTGAAAGCTGTAGTCGCCATTCTCCAAGTCACCAACTGTCTCGACGTCTGTGACGTCGAACGTGGCACCTGGGCGTGCGAGCCAGCCCGGCATCCTGACTGGCAGCTGGACGAGGGTGCCGTCTTCGGGCGTCACGCCATTCACCCAGAGCTGAATCGCGCTGCCCTTCACCCCGAGGACTGAACCAAGGCGGCGAAGTCCTGTGCGGCTTGTAGACCAGAGGCGCTGCTCACGTGTGTATCGGATGGCGCCGTCTGGTGCCGGGTGTCCAGCGAGGCGAGCGACCGCAACGGCCCGGTCGGCCTCGCCGACTCCGTAGGCGTCCCAGACGACGTTCTCGGCCTCCGAAAGCAGTCCCGAGAGCGCAGCCGGTTCTGACGCGAGTTCAGTCGCCTTCCGTCCAAGCTGGCTGATTCGATTCAGGACCTTTCGGTCCGTGGGCACCGGCAGGTCTCTCAGCACACCGGCGGAGATGTTGCGATCTCCGCCGAAGCTCGCAGCGTACGAGCTGCCGAATCCCGACCCAATGATGATGGGCAAGGCGAACAGCAGATCGTCGTCAGCCTGATCGAGTGGAGCGATTCCCCGTACGCTGTTCCGCACAGCGACACCCACAAGATCAACCGCAACTCTGAAGCGCCAAGGGTTGTTCGAGCTCCGGGCAGCAGACGCGAGAATCTTGCGCATCGTGACGATCCGTGCGCCCCGGTTGCCCTGGAAGTCGCCCGGAAAATCGACCCTCCAAAGCAAGTCATCCGCCACGAGGCCGTAGCTGGGAACGGCACCGATGCGATCGAGGTACGGCGTGCCGTCACCCCGGTCCGAGATGGTTGACAGCGGCTGCTGCCCGCTGAGGACCAAGGCAATCTCACCCAACGGAACAGTCGGCCTATGGACTCCGGGCGCAGCGGCCACCTCGTGGAGGGCCGCGTCCGTCGTGGAGGTGAGGAATCGGACTGCGGCTGGCGCTCCTGCCAGGAATCCCGTCAAGTCGGCGCGGCCCACCTCGCTGATCACGCGAGCGCCTTTGCCGCCGAGGCCGTCACGTTTACGCGCGAGAACTACTGCTGGTGACTGGTGCGATGTGGCAAACGTTCCTTCCGGGAGACGCCAGATCTCAAAGACTTCAAACTGCTCCAGCAGCTGGTTGCGAGTCGCACTGCTGTTGCTGGCACTGAGCCAAGAGGCGGGCAGAATCGCGCCGAGGAGCCCCCCAGGCGCAAGTGCATTGACACTCCACCGCATGAAACGATCCGCCAGCTGCTCGCGGCGGTGGTCTGCCGTCGAGTACCGCCAAGGCGGATTCGTCACGACGATGCTCGGCTGTGGCTGCGGACGCGGTTGTCGGAGTGTGTCCTTGTCGTCTATCTGCCAACCATTGCCGGCAGGTTGCGCATGTAGGAGAAGGGTGAGCCGGGCGATCTCACTTGCGAACGGATCAATGTCATATCCGTGAAGATGCACGGCCAGGTCGGCGTGCCGCGCGTCGTCGCTCCAGTGCTGAGGCTGCAACTCGCGAAGTCGATCGTGCGCTGCCACGAGGAGTGTTCCTGAGCCACACGCGGGATCCAAGACGTGTCGGTCATCGGGCGCGATCAGCTCAACCGGCAGGTCTTCTAGTAGACGCATTGCAAGGCCGGGCGGCGTGTAGTGAATTCCAAGCTGCTTCCGGTCATCGTCATCCACGAGCGCTTGCTCGTAAACGTGGCTCAGGATGGCGGGATCAAGGCTCTGGTAGTTGATGCCAGCACCGAGTTGATCGACTAAGGATTCGAGGACCGAACGCTCGATCCGGGTGGCATTGTCGATCCAAGCAAACGTGGTGGGGTGCTCCGCCACCGCTCGTTCAACCAGAGAACCCAGAGCGGCGGTAGATCGGCCGGGTCGGTCGCGCATTACGAGAATCGTCAGCGCGCCGACGACAAGACGCGCAGCCTTTCGATGTTGAACTCTGCGGGCTTGCTCCGGGTCCGCGTTTCGACTCGGGGGAAGTGCCAGGCCGGCTGCTTGGAGGGCGTCACCCACGATCGGGGCCAGGCGATCCGCCGCGTCCGATCGGGCTGCAGCCAAGAGGTTCACGGGTACGTCGAACAGAGCCATCTGTCGCAGCCCAACCTTGGCGCTGAGCGCGGCGGACGGTGTGAGCCACCGCGTCAGCACCTCGCTGTCAGCAGCGGTGATGTCAGTCCGCCAAGGTATCGGCGCTTCCGGCTCGGCGATCCAAAGGTCCAGCTGGTCTCCCGAGGCCAACAGGAAGTACGGCGCTGCGATCGTTCGAGCAGCCTGGTAGCCATCGGCGACGGTGCCGCTCGTGACCGTAACAACGGCTGTAGACATGTCCTTGGGGCTTGGCCGACCGAAGGCCACGAAGTCGAGTCGAGCAACGCCCCGGTCTCGACCCAGCCAGATGGGGTAGTCGTGGTCGATTGCCTCGTCCCCGTAGCCGACAGCGCTCAAGAAGTGTCGGGCTTCGTCAAGGAGCGCGGCGGTCATTCTTGCCGCCTGGGAGCGGATCGAGAGTAGAGGCAGCCAAAACCCGAACTCACAGTTACAGCGTAGGGGATCATTGCTCGCAGGATCACGATGCATGTGCGCAGGCGAAGGCAACGACTGCGTCGACTCACCTCTTGGCTGGAACGCTTGCTCGAGATGTCGACCATGGTCGCATCATCGACGAAGGGTGTCACACGGTTCGGAACGACAGCCAAAGCTCCGCCGCTCACCATGGCTCGAGTCTGTCAATGGCCAGAGTCTGGCGGTGGGGTCGGGCCAGCCCACGGTCGAGGATCGCGATGGTGCGTGGCTCCCGGTTCGACCAGACTGCGTGGCTCAGGTCGATGCTCGGGTCGTCGTCGAAATCATCGGCGACGACGAAGACACGCGTCTCAAGTCGGGCGCGGCTGAGGGCGGTGTAGCCGGCCTCTCGGTACAGGTCGTCGGTAGCGAGGACGAGGGCCTCGTCGGCGGTGAGGCCCTGCGCCTTGTGGATCGTCATGGCGTAGCCGTGGTCGAGGTGGCCGGCGTCGAGGTAGCTGGTCCGCACGGTCCGGTCGGATCCGTCGGTCAGGCGGACGGTCAGCGATCGGCCCTCGGGATCAACAGCCGTGACCACGCCTCGGAGTCCATTGAGCAGGTCGTCCGCTCTCTGGTTCCTCAGGCACACCACGCGATCGCCGGTTCGGAACTCGCGGTCGCCGGCGATGAGCGCCTCAGGGCCGAGCCGTCGGCTATTGAGCATCTCTCGCCGTGCAAGACGGTTGAGGTCGGCGACGTCGTCGCGCCGGAGTGCGAGGATCACGACGTCGCGGCGGAAGCGGAGCTGGGTCGACCAGTGCGAGATCAGCTGCTGCTTGGCACTATCGAAAGTGTCGCCGATGTGGATGCGACCGTGGGCTTGGTAGGCCGTGAGGAAGCGACCCACCTGGCCGGCGCGCAGGTCGGCGAGCGCGTCACGTTCCCAGCCGTGTCGCTGTCGGCGGTTCTCGGTGAGGCCGATCGTCGGCATGCGCTTCTCGAGCCCGCGCAGAACGCCGCCGGCTTCGATCGACTGGAGCTGGTGGGGATCGCCGACCAGGATGAGTCGTGAGCCGCCGGCATCCGCCGCGTCGAACAGCCGGGCGAGGGCGCGGGTGCCGACCATCACGGCCTCGTCGATGACGAGCACCGTCCGGTCGTCGAGCGTCTCTGTGCCACGATCGAGGTCGATCAGCAACTTGGCGATCGTGCGTGACGGGATGTGCGCCTGGTCCTCCAGCTCCTTGGCCGCCCGGGCAGCGAGCGAGGCACCGATCACCCGGTAGTGGCCGCCCTCCCACATCTCACGGGCGAGGTTGAGGCTGCACGTCTTCCCGCTTCCGGCCGCAGCGATGAGGCAGTCGACGAGCCGCTCACCGGTGAGCAGGCGATGAACTGCGGCGCGCTGCTCACCGGACAGGCCGGGCTTGGTGGCGAGCACGAGCTTCGTGACCGAGGGCAGAAGCTGAGGGCGAGGAGTCGTGCTGCGCCGAACAGCGAGGTCGATGATCCTTTGCTCCAACGCCAGCAGCTCACGGGTCGAATAGCGACGAGTGACCGTGCCGATCCGCCGGCCGGAACGCAGCTCGACGTCTTCACTGCCGTTTGTGTCGACGCCGAGGTCGACCGCCTCAGGATCGTCGAGCATCCGAGACGTCACCCGCTCGACCTCATCGATCGTCGCGCCGTCGGTGGCCCGCTCGGCGAGATCGCGCAGCGCGTCGAGACGAGTGAACGTCGACTTCTTGTGCGTCAGTCCCTTCGGGCTCAGAGCGACCGGGATCTCGTTGTCGAGCACGAGCGCCCGCCGGGGACGGTCGAGCAGTCGGTCGAGCAACGCCGGGTCGAAGCCGATCGACTCGGCCTCGCGTTGCCACCGCTCGCGGAGGGTCTGGTCCGACTCCGGATCCGCCTTGCGGTCGCGGGTGCTCAACGCCGCCACCTGCGCAGCCCGACCACTTGAGTAGCCCTTGATCGCGAGACGGTCCTCGATCTGGCTCCGCCGCTTGGAGAAGTGCCGCAACACCGCGGCCGGCGCGCCGTCGATCCCGGAGATGCCGTTGCTCGCCGGCCGCCACTGGACGCCGAAGCGGTTGGTCAGCTCGTGGCGCATCTCGGCCTCGAACAGGAAGCCCGCGGTGCGCAGCACCGGGTAGACACGCGTGCCGTCGAGGGTGCGCCACCGGCCGTCCGGCCCGCGGGTCGTGTTGGCCACGAGCACGTGCCAGTGCAGCTGTGGGTCGCCGGCCCGGCTGGTGCGGTGACGGAACGCGGCAGCGACGTAGCCATCACCATCGACGTGCTCGACACCGTTGTGACCGCGCCGGCTGAAGCAGGCGTTGTCCTCCAGCCAGGCGATCGACCGGGCGACGGCGACCTCGCACGCGTCGACGATCTGTTCCGACAGGTCCGGCCGCAGCGCGGCGAGCACCGACACCGACTTCGGCACGGAGAAGGTGAGGTCGAAGCCCGGCACGGTTCGGTTGCCCGCACCGAGCATCGAGCCGTCGGGAGCGGTGCCGGCGAGGATCGCCCGCAGCGCCTCGGGCGTCACCTCACCGTCGAGGCCGAGCAGCTCGGCCCCCCGCCCGGCCCAGTACCCCGGCGCCTCGCCGCGACCGACGTAGTAGTCCTCCGCACCCTTCGCGACCGCGTCGAGGTAGTACCCCTCACTGCCCCGACCGAGCTTCGCCAGCGACAACATCACAACCACCCCAGCGGGCCGAACGCCGACCGGCCGACCGGGCTCGAGCTGGCGATGCCGGACGAGACAGAAAGTGGACGCACTTGCATCACGGCTGCGCGGGCGTCGCTGCGCCGACAGTCGCGTGTGGGTCCGGCCGCTGAGGTGCGGGCGGTCCGTTGTCGTGCCTCGCTTGATCCGGTGGCGGCCGGTGCCTCGGCCTTGAGTGCGGCTTTGGCATGTGTCCGCGCTGGAGCACGCCCGTTGGCCTTCGAGGCGGGGAGAGCGAGGAGTAGCGCACAAGAACCTCCGGCGCGTCGAGGCCGACCAGATGTCGGCCTGAGGCCCCGAAGGTGCGCCAGCGATGTTGCTGACCACGCGATCGCGTGATCAGTCGCGTTCCGAGGCACGCGACTGCGCGTCCAGTCGCGTGCGATCCGCTCGACTGGGCACGCGACTGCTGAAGGAATTTGTGCTCGACGTGCTGCGCTCGGGCGGAAACGACCTCTGTATGCCGGTGAACGAAGTCGATCGAACGGAGCACCCCATGCACACCACGGCACAAGACCTCACCGATCTCGACGACGACCTTCGACTCGTCACCCTGCCCGAGGCGGCGCGCTTCCTGTGCGTAAGCCGCGGCACTCTCTACGACCTGCTCACCTCCGGCCAGCTCCCGTCGGTACACATCGGCCGCGCCCGCCGGGTTCCGATGGGTGAGCTTCGCCGCTTCGTCCGGGAGCGGCTCGAGCGTGATCGCGAAGGGCTCCACCTATCCACGAACTGAGAGATACCTCTCAGTTCGTGGATACTCGGCCCGAGGTTGCGCTCGGCGTTCGAAGCGAGCTCACTTGTGGTGAGCCCCGTAGAGCTGGAGGTGTCATGAGCCCTCAACCATCCGACCATTCGAGAGTCGAGCCCGGAACGGGCATCACGGTGTGGGCCGCTCTGACTGGTGGACCCCGCGCCGACGCCGGGGTCGAGTTGTTCTGGGCTGAGGCCGACGCCGTCGGGCGAGCGGCGCACATCCGGGCCGCCACCGACGACACGGTCGTGGTGCATCCGCTGCGCGTGCGAGGTGTGCGGCATCGGTGCCGGTTGTGCGGCGAGCCGGTGGTCCTCGACGAGCCCTCAGATCCGATGTCGTGCTACCACGCGGACGATGCCAACGACCGGGGAGACCACACTGCCGAATTGTGAGCTTCGCGATGAGCAGGTGGGTGCCCGAGTTGCCGCTTGATTGTTGGAGCCATATGCGCTGAGCTCTTCCTCTGTGGCCTATCCGCGATGGACATACTTCCCGACTTCGGCAGAGCCGCCCGCGTGGGCCTGGGACCTCGTTGGCGCCGTCGAGGCTTGTCGCGGGGAAATCGAGTCGGCCAACCACAGCGGGCTCACGAGCGATGCCGTTCTTCTCCACCTTCGGCCCGGTCTTGAGAAGCTCGGCTACACGGTCGAGGCAAGCAAGAAGCGAGTGGACAAGGTTCGACGACCAGTCCTCTTCGGCGACGAGGGTTCAGTTCGGGTGGCCTACGAGGTCGATGCAGTTCACGATGATCTCGGAGTGCTCGTCGAGATCGAGGCGGGGCGCGGGGCGATGGGCAACGCCGTCTATCGAGACCTCATCCGCACCTCGCTGATTGTGGGCGCGCGGTTCCTTGCGCTCGGTGTGATGCAGGAGTACCGGTACTCCACGGCCGGCTTCACCCAGAGCTATCGAGATGCCAAGGATCTACTGGACGCCGTGTTTGCTAGCGGCCGACTGCAGTTCCCGTTCGAGGGCGTCCTGCTCTTCGGGTACTGACTCCTCGGTTGCTACTCTGTCCGTTCCAACGCCACCCGTAGTTGCTCGTGATCGCTATCGTCCATAAGAGCAAGGTTGTGGCTGTGTTCAAGCAGAGCGTGGGCGCCGACACCGAGCCGGCGAGCAACGGCGGCCAGCCCGGCGCTTGTGCCCAGCTCAACCTCAAGGTCGTCGGTGACGGCACGGACGAGTTCGGGCGGCATGAGCAGCATCGCGGCGAACGCATTGGCTCGCTGTTCGATCGCTCTAGGTGCCCACGGTCCGCTTGCGACGGCCAGGTGAGCCCCACTGCTGCGATCAAAGAGAAGATGACACAGCTCATGAGCGAGCGTGAACCGCCGGGCAGTGGGCGACGAATAGAACGCCGAGGATGTGTTCAACGCGATCGTCGGCAAGTGATTTGGGCTGGCGAGGCTGATGGCCCGAATAGTGGAGTCGGAAAGGTCGAGATACTCGATCTCGATTCCACGGGCTTTGAGGAATCCCTCAATCTCAATGGCTTCGAATCGGAGCTGTGGGCCGGCGTCCTCCAGCACTGACGCGGCGAGCTCATACCCGTCCTCCCAGGCCGGCCTGCGGGAATCGATGGGTGCATCCTGCGTGAGGTCGACAAGACCGTCGATGGCGGACGGGCGATACCGCTGAAGGATGAGGCGGGCAAGCGCCATCGCGTCGTCGTCATTAATGGTCGGACTTATGCAGCCAAAGAGGAGGGCCGCCTCACACGAACCTGACAGCACGAGCTGTCCGTCGCCGGACGGGAGAAAGGACCCGGCAAATGCAGCCGGCGTCGCGAATCCCTTGACCTGGCTCACGATTGATCGCCACCGCTCCACCACCCGAGTCTTGGTTTCGCCCAGACCGGCAAGCCAGGCAGTCCTCTCCTCGACAAAGGCATCGGATCTGAGCGATGCCACCCGTGCGGAAAGGGTAGAGATCCGGTCAGAATGCGGTAGTTCCCGCGCAAGTTGGGCGACGCTCTCTGAGAGGATCTGGTACAAGGCATCGCCAACCTGAGTTGGATCTTGGACGCTGGTTCCCTGTTGCGCGACGAACTCGACCCCGTCGGCACCCGCGAGCACTGCGTTTGTCCACGAGACCTCAATCGAGTCTCGCAACCGCCGGAGGCGAAGATCGGGAAGGAGGCCACCGTTTCGCGCTGAGCGGAGACTATGTCGCTGCTCCCAATCGAACCGGCGCGCATCCTCGTCGAATGCTCGCTCATTCGCACCGTCGCCAAACAGCAGCGACGGCCACGCATGCGCCACGTCAACGGCGGAACCAAACGTCTTAGAGTGGGACGGCAGTCGCTCCTCATGGAGGAGCGCGTTCCACTCTTCCGCCAGCCACTCAAGAGCTGAGAGAAGGTACCAATGAGAGGCTTGCAAGGTCTCGCCTTGATCAACGTGGCTGCAGAGATTGATGCCGTCGACCCAGATCTGAATAGATCCCCAGCTTGCGGCAGTAGCTGGGTCTGCCCCCTTGCCATCGTCTGGATCGGGGTGAAACGCGAGCCGAACCGCAAACGCGGAGGTGTCACCCGCGAAACGCTCCCAACGCACGCTCACGGCCGCTGTCTCCGCGCTCGTCGGACAACTCGCCGGTCCACTCGGCTAGCCACAATCCACCCCTGTATGACCGTCGGCGGGATTTCGCTCCAGTCGACTGGATAGCCGTGCCAACGATCGTTCTCGATGTCATGGCACTGCGCGCAGAATGCGGCTTCTCCATTCGTCGAGTACCGCTTAGATCCAAACACGACGCTGTCGTTGAGAAGGGCAGGGGCGTCGACACCGCGAGGGCAAATGGAGCCGCGCCGCCCTGGCGTCGGTAGTGGCTTGTGCTTTGGGTTGGGCTCGTAGTCCATTGCGCCTCACTCGGTGACGGCCCCAGATTACCGCTGGCTTGCCTTCGTCGCCCTCCGGCATTTGCCCGGCGGGCCAGGACAACCGCCTACTGCGAGCCAGAGACAAGCACGGATGTCCTTGGATCAAGTATCGCCGCCGCGGCAGCGGCTGTCGCCCTCGGGCGCTCGCCCAGCGACCGCACGTACCCGGCCGTTGTGGCTTCGCCGGCGTGGCCGACGTACCGGGCGATGTCGCTGAGGTCGAGGCCGGCTTCGGCGTACAGCACCGTCACCGCCGTGCGCCGGCCGGTGTGGGTCGCCAGGCCCGATGCGTCGAGGCCGGCGCGCTCGGCCGCCTTCGTGACGGCTTTCGCCACCGCTTGTCGGTTCACGAGGCCGCCGTTAATGGTCGTGAACACCAGCAACACGCCCTGGCCCTCGTAGGTGTGGGTCGGCCAGTGCTCGCCGATCGAGATTCGCTCGACCGCCTGCGCCTCGCGCCGCGCTCGCAGTTGCTCCACCACCCCGGCCGACAGGTGATGCATTCCAGCCGCGCCCGCGTTCTTGGTCGGGCCGAGCACCATGCCGACCTTGTCGACGTACACCGCAGCACGACGCACCACAGCGACGCCGGCATCGAGGTCGAGGTCTTCCCACGCGAGGCCGAGCACCTCGGACACGCGCCAGCCCTGCACGAACAGCAACGCCACCGCCGCGCCTAAGCGATCGGATGCTGCCGCCTCGATGAGCAGTCGCGCATCGCCCGATACCAACGCTCGCTTCGCTGACCGCACCACCTTCGGTGCTGCAACGCGATCCACGGGGTTCGCCGCGATCAACTCGTGGATCACGCCTTGCTCCATCACCATGTGCAGCGCGACGCGCAGGTCGCCGACCGTTCCCGATGCGAGGCCGCCCTTCAACAACTCCGATTGCCAGCGGGCGACGTGTTCGGCCTTCACCGACCGCGCCGGCATCACGCCCAACGTCGCAGTGATCTTCGCGACCCGGCTCGTGTACTTGCCGAACGTCGACGGCCGAACCCGATGGCGGGCCACCGTGTCGAGCCACCACGCCGCCAGCTCGGCGACGGTCGTGTCGCGGTGGAACGTGCCCGACATCGTCTGCGCCAGTTCTTCGAGCTTCGCCGCGCGACGGGCGAGCGCCTCCTCCCGCGTCTTGCCGCGCACACGCCGCGGCCGGGTCTCGCCGGCCACCGTGTAGGTCGCGCGCCACGCGCCACCGGCGTCGCGGTAGATCGAGCCCTCGCCGTTCGAGGCCTTGCCGTGGACCCTCACGGTGCCATCGGCGCTCGTTGTTCGCTTGCCAGCAGCCTTGCGAGCCATGGGTTCGAATCCCTCCGGAATGTGCCCTGAGCCGGGAGCTACCCGGGAGCAACGACCCCGAAAAGGGAGCAACCGGAGGAGCAACGCTCGTCGGACAGCGTACGACACCGGTGGACGGCAGTGCAATGAAAGACCTGGTCAGGGTACTGAAGTTTGAATCTCAGCGAACGTCGGTGAACGTCCCTGAACCTCTACCGCGGAACGGGAGGGATTCGAACCCTCGGACCCTTGCGGGTCGTTCGCTTTCAAGGCGAGTGCATTCGTCCGCTCTGCCACCGTTCCGCCTCCGACGCTACGCGAAGCGCAGCGATCGCCCACCCCAGATCAGGCCCGGTACAGCGCCGGCGGCTCGAGGTGGTCGGTGACCTCGCCGTCGCCGTCGAACACCAGGAAGCGGTCGAAGCCCCGAAGGAACCAACGGTCGTGGGTGACCGCGACCACCGTTCCCTCGAACTGCGCCAGCCCCGCTTCCAACGCCTCGGCCGAGACCAGGTCGAGGTTGTCGGTCGGCTCGTCCAGCAGCAGCATCGTGCAACCCTGCAGCTCGAGCATCAGGATCAGGAACCGAGCCTGCTGCCCACCGCTCAACGTCTCGAACGGCTGCTCGGCGCACCCCTGCAGCTCGTAGCGCCGCAGCCGTCCCATGGCCGGAGCCCGCACCACGTCCATGCTCTCGAGTGCGGCCAGCAGTGTCCGCCCGACGAGCTCGGGGTGGTCGTGCGTCTGGCGGAAGTACCCGGGCACGACCCGCGCCCCAAACGTGCACGAGCCCTCGTGGTTGATCGGCTCGCCCGCCAGCAGCCGCAGGAAGTGGCTCTTGCCCGCACCGTTGGGCCCGAGCACGGCCACCCGCTCACCGAACCAGATCTCGGCATCGAACGGGTACGTGAGCCCGACGAGCTCGAGCGCGTCGATGGTCAGGGCCTTCTTGCCGGTACGCCCACCGCCGAGGCGCACGTCGATGCGCTGATCGGCCACCCGCTCGGGCGCCTTGTTGGCGGCATCGAACTGACGCAGCCGGCTCTCGGCCGCCTTCAACCGAGGGGCGAAGGCCTCGGAGATCTTGGCCCGCTGCCGCATCACCTTGACGATCTCCTCCAGCCGCTCGCGCTCGCGCTCGTGCAGCGCCACGTCACGTTCGATGCGCTCGTTGCGAGCCTCACGGGCGCCGTGGTACGAGGCGAACGTGCTCCCGTGCGTCCACGCGCCGCGGCCTCGACGGTCACGATGCGAGACGCGGTTGCCGCCAGCAGCTCGCGGTCGTGGCTGACGAACAGCAGCGTCTTGTTGGTGCGGCGCAGCTCGCCCTCGAGCCACCGCTTGCCAGGGATGTCGAGGAAGTTGTCGGGCTCGTCGAGCAGCAAGACGTCGGCCTCGCCCCGCAGCAGCGCCTCCATGGACAGCTTCTTCTGCTCGCCCCCCGACAGCGTGTGCAGCGGTCGCTCGGCCAGCTCGTAGTACGTCTCACCCGTGGCTCGCATCGCGCACTCGTCCCACACCACCTCGGCCTCGTAGCCGCCGACCTCGGCCCAATCGGCGATGGCCTGCGGCGTAGGCGGTGGCCACCGTGGGGTCGTCGGGATGGAGCTGCAGCGCAGCCTCGGCCGAGAGGAGCGCAGTGCCGGCGATGCGCACGGCGGGCGACGCGAGCGACACGAGCAGCCCGCGCACCGAGGTCGGATCGCCCTGGCGGCCGACGAGCTGGCGCAGCACGCCGATGCGCCCGTCGATGGTGATGGTGCCGCGGTGGCCGTCGTACTCGCCGCTGATCAGGCGCAGCAGCGTGGTCTTGCCGACACCGTTGGCCCCGACCAGCGCCGTGCGGTCGCCGTCGCCGACGGAGAAGCTGACGTCGTCGAGCAGCTCGGCGCCGCCCGGTCGCCGCCAGGACACATGGCTCACCTGAATCGATCCCACGAGTGTCGAACGCTACGGGCCCCCACCTCGTCAGATCGCCGATATCCGCGTGGGGTTGATTGGCGGCGCTGACCGCGGGGATTCGACCCAACGCCCCGCCTGCGCCCGGCCGTCGCATCCTGTCGGGTTGATTGGCGGCGCTGACCGCGGGGAATCGACCCAACGCCCCGTCCGCCACCTCCGCCCACGACCTCCGTCCACCACCTCCGTCCACCACCTCCATCCACCACCTCCATCCACCACCTCCGTCCACCACCGCCGCCGACCCGGTCCCCCCGGACGCCCCCGTCAGCTCGCGCGCAACCGGCGGGGACCTCCGTGATCGCGCCCGTGTACGCTTCTGCGGTCCCAGGGAGAGGTGCCAGAGCGGTCGAATGGGGCGCCCTGCTAAGGCGTTGACGTTTGCAAAAGCGTCCGTGGGTTCAAATCCCACCCTCTCCGCCGGACGAGCCCCTGTGACCACCGTCACAGGGGCTCTGTTGCGTTTTCATGACGACGCGACTAGACCGTCCTTCTTCCGAACGATACGGACCCGCCTCGGGGGCTTCGTCGACACCAGTTGGCCGCCCCCCAGTGCAACGTCGCTCACCCGCCTTGCCGGCATCGTCGCCGGTTTCATGACCGGCCGGTGAGCAATCGAGAGGGGCTCCCCGCCACATGACATCCAACTTGCCGCGATCCATCTACCCCGAAGCCCCGCTGCGGCGCCGAGGGCGCCCGAACCACGCCCTCCGGCGGATGGTGGTGATGTTCGCCGCCTTCGCGATCCTCGGCGCCGGCCTGTTCATGGTGCGCGAGGAAGGGGCTCGGGTGGAGACCGGGGGCGTCCTGCCCGGCGCCGCCATCGCCTCACAGCGGATCCGCATGGTCGAAGCCATCGAGAGTGCCACCAGCACGGTGGACACCACGACGACGACCCTGTCCGCCTCCACGGTGCCGTCGACGACCATCGTTGTGGCCAGCACCGTGCCGCCGAGCAGCGCGGCCATCCGGGCCGCGGTGGCGACCACGGCCAAGCCCGTCGCGACAACGGCCAAGCCCCGGCCGGTGACGACCACCGCAAGGCCGACCACCACGACGGCCAAGCCGAAGCCGCCGCCCACCACGGTCAAGCCCCCGCCCCCCACCACGGCGGCGCCTCCTCCCCCCGTTGGCACGGCGGCGGTCATCGCCATCATCCGGGCCATCTGGCCCGACAACCTCGAGGACCAGGCGATCGCCATCGCCAACCGCGAGTCCCACCTCCAGCCCGGCGTCTTCAACGGCTTCTGCTGCTACGGCCTCTTCCAGATCTACTTCGCGGCCAACAGGCCGCTCATGACGAGCCTCGGTGTCACCAGCGCGACGCAGCTGCTCGACGCCACCACCAACACCCGCGTGGCCTACGCCATGTACCAGCGATCGGGCTGGGCCCCCTGGGGGTGACAACCGCCGTGCCGGTGGTCGGGACGCTCGCCTAGACTTCCGGCCCGTTGCGCTCGTAGCTCAATGGATAGAGCATCTGACTACGGATCAGAAGGTTGGGGGTTCGAGTCCCTCCGAGCGCGCTGAAGTCCTCGATCACCGGCCCGTGGACGCGCTGAACGGAGCGTCGCCAGGCTTCTCTGGAGGACGGGGCAGCGTGAGCCACCGGGCTCGTCCAAGCACGGCGACAGGCTCGGCCACTACGGTGCCCGCCACCCGACGCAAGGAGGCGCCCGTGCCTCGACGTGATGGAATCGACGTCAGCTACGCCCAGGGGATCATCGACTGGGCCAAGGTCGGCAGCCTCGGCATGCGTTGGGGTGCGACCAAGGCGACCGAGGGGTCGGGGTACGTCGACAAGCCTTGGCTGGCTACGAACCGGGCCGCGCTGGCGCTCTACGGCTTCCGCTACCGCGGTTTGTACCACTGGCTGAGGCTCGACTCGGCGGTGAGCTCGCAGGTGGCGCACTTCCTGCGCGCCGTCGGCCCGTTGGCGCCCGGTGAGTTCGTGATGCTCGACGCAGAGACCGACCAGGCAACGGGTCGCGATCCGACGGCGGAGAACTGCCAGGCATGGTGCGAGGGCGTGGAGGCCGTCACCGGTCGCCCCGTCGTGGTCTACACAGGAGTGTTCGTGGACGGCGGCCGCATCGCCCACATGGCGGTGCACACCAACCGGCCGCTCGTGATCGCCGCCTACGTCGACGAGCACGTCCTCAACGGTGCCCTTGTGAACGCCGGGCTCCCGAAGCCAGCGGCCTGGCGGTGGATCGGGACGGGCGGTACCTGCCCCGGTGTCGCCGGCGACGTCGATTGTGACCAGATCAACGATCCCGCGGCCTTCGACCTCTCTGCCGGCCTGACCGGCGGGAGCAGCCGGAGCAGCCGGATGCTCAGCGGACTTCTTCAGGAGGATGACATGACCCCAGAGCAAGATGCGCGGCTCGCCCGGCTCGAGGAGACGGTCTCCCGGCTCGATCTGCTCGTCACGGCGATGTTCCAGCAGCTGCTGACGCCCTACGAGGTCGGCGCGCCTGTTGCGGGTCTCACCCCGCGGTGGGCGATCGCGCATGCCGCCAGCATCCATCCCGCGACCTCCGAGCTCAACAACGAGGTGATCGCCGAGATCACCCGTGCCGCCAACGAGGAGCAGTCCCGCATGTCAGCGCCCAAGTCGTGACCGGCAACCCGACCTGATCGCTGCCCGTGGTCCCGGCGACATGACGCCCGGGCCGTGGGACGAGGCCATACTGCTGCCGCGATGACGACACGGGCCGCCCCCGGACAGACCGATCCAGCAGAGGTGCCGGCTGGGCTGAACGTGGCTGAAGCGGCCGCCCGGCTGGCTCGCGACGGTCGCAACGAGCTGCCGGCTCCCGAGCCGCCGTCCCGCTTGCGTCTGATCATCGGGCAGATGACCCACTTCTTCGCCTTGCTGCTGTGGGTGGCCGGCGCGCTGGCACTCGTCGCGGGGATGCCGCAGATCGGCATCGCCATCTTCATCGTGGTCATCGTCAACGGGCTGTTCGCCTTCGCCCAGGAGTACCGGGCGGAACGAGCAGCCGAGCGCCTCCGTGATCTGCTGCCCCGCCGGGTCACCGTGCTGCGCTCCGGCGAGCGGGTCGACATCGATGCCAGCGAGCTCGTCGTCGGTGACCTCGTGGTGCTCGAGGCCGGCGATCGGATCTCGGCTGACCTCTGCGCGATCGAGGCCCACGCCTTGCTGGTCGACAGCTCGTTGCTGACCGGCGAGAGCGTCCCCAACAGCCTCGACGAGGGTGATCCGCTGTTCGCCGGCACCTTCGTCGTCGAAGGCGAGGGCTTGGCGGTCGTGACCGCAACGGGCGTCGGAACGCGCCTGGCGGGCATCGCCGCGCTGACGACGGCGGCGAAGCGGCCCCGCACACCACTTGCCGTCGAGCTCGATCGCGTCGTGCGCATCGTGGCCGTGATCGCCATCACCGTCGGCGTGCTCTTCTTCGTCATCTCGATGCTCATCGGGCAGCCGGCATCGGACGGCTTCCTGTTCGCCATCGGCGTGACCGTGGCGCTGGTCCCCGAGGGGCTGCTGCCCACGGTCACGTTGTCGTTGGCGATGGGAGCGCAGGCCATGGCCAAGCGCAACGCTCTGGTGCGCCGGCTCGAGTCGGTCGAGACGCTGGGCTCGACCACGTTCATCTGCACCGACAAGACGGGCACGCTCACCCGCAACGAGATGACGGTGAGCCAGGTGTGGACGGCTGCGGGCATCACGGCGCTGGAGGGCCAGGGCTACGGGCCCGAGGCCACGGTGACCGGTGAAGCAGCTGCCGAGGTGGCGGCCGCCGCCGTGCTCCTGGCCGGCGCCCGGTGCTCGACCGCCTCCATCGAGTCGATCGAGGGCGTGTGGCTGGCCCACGGCGACCCGATGGAGGCCGCCATCGTGGCCGCCGCTGATCGCATCGGCCTCGACCTCGTCGCCGACCACATGGCCCGGCCCGTTGGGCGCCGCTTCCCGTTTGACCCGCGTCGACGACGGGCCTCGGTGGTGGTCGACGACGAGCTCGTGGTCAAGGGCGCGCCGGACGCCGTGCTGCCCCGCTGCTCGTCTGATCCGAGCAACTCCACCGCCCTCGCCGAGGTCGACCGCTTGGCCGCGCTCGGGCTGCGGGTCCTGGCGGTTGCCCACCGGACGCTCGGCGCCACCGGGACGGCCACGGGTGCCGCGCCGGGCGAGAACGACGGCCTCGAGGGCATGGATGCCGACGAAGTCGAGCGGGACCTGATCCTGCTCGGCCTGCTCGCGTTCGAAGATCCGCTGCGCCCGCACGCGGCCGATGCCGTGAGGGCCTGCCGCCAGGCGGGCATCCGCGTCGCCATGATCACTGGCGACCACCCAGCCACGGCCCGGGCCATCGCCATCCAGGCGGGGCTCATCGACCAGGACGGGCTCGTGCTCGAAGGGGCCGACCTGCCCACCGACGAGGCCATGTTGGGTGCCCTGCTCGACCGGGAGGGCGTGGTGATCGCCCGCGTGTCACCCGAGGACAAGCTGCGGGTGGCCGGCGCGCTCCAGGCCCGGGGTCATGTGGTGGCCATGACCGGCGACGGGGTCAACGACGGACCGGCGCTGCGCAAGGCCGACATCGGCATCGCCATGGGGCGCTCCGGCACTGACGTGGCCCGCGAGGCCGCCGACCTCGTGCTCCTCGACGACGACTTCTCGACGATCGTCGCCGCAGTGGCGCAGGGCAGAGCCACGTTCTCCAACATCCGGCGCTTCCTCACCTACCACCTGACCGACAACGTGGCCGAGCTGACCCCATTCGTCATCTGGGCCATCTCAGGCGGCCGGTTCCCGCTGGCCATCGGCGTCCTGCAGGTCCTGGCCCTCGACATCGGCACCGACCTGCTGCCCGCGCTGGCGCTCGGCGCCGAGCCGGCCAACCCGAAGTCACTCGAGCAGCCGCCACGCAAGGGCCACCTCCTCGACGCGCCGATCCTGGTGAGGGTGTTCGGGGTGCTCGGACCGACCGAGGCCTTCGTCGCGATGACGTCGTTCGTGGTGGCGTTGATGACGCTCGGCTGGCGGCCCGGCGACGACTTCCCCACCGGTGACGCGCTGTACCCGGCATCGGGGGCGGCCTTCGCGGCGATCGTGCTCGGTCAGATGGCCAACGCCTTCGCGTGCCGGAGCACGTCCCGACCGCCGTGGCGCCTCGACCGTCCCATCAACCGCCTCCTGGTGTGGGCGGTGGCCATCGAGCTCGTGCTCCTGGTCGTGTCGCTCACGTTCGTTCCCCTGGCTGACCTGCTCGGTCAGGCGTGGCCACCGCTGGCCGGTGGTCTCGTGGCGTTGAGTGCCGTACCCGCCTTGCTGGCCGCGGACGCCACGCACAAGTGGGTGCGCCGCCGCCGAGCCGAGGCCCGACGAGCGGGTCTCGACTCGACGCGGTAGTCCGTCAGCGCCTACTTAGGCGTTGATCGGCGGCGACGGCTCCATCGACGGCTTCGGCGCGGCCGACGGGGCCGGCAGTGCGGTTGGAGCCGATGGGGTCGACGACATGGGGACCGGCACGGCGGCGCCGGGCTTCAACGCCGCACGGCCCGCCAGCCCGAGCCCGAGCCCGATCAGGGCGGTCTTGTCACCGAACCGAATGCGGGCACCGCCATCAGGAACCCCACGGCTCCGGCGGCGAGTCCGCCGATCACTGCGATCGTTCTGCGCATCGTTCCTCCCTTCATGGAGGCTCAAGCGCAAGCCGCACTTGTCTTGCGCTCACCAGTCAACGCCCCCCGCCGTCGGGGGAGAAGGGTCGAAGGGCCCGATCACGCTCCCAGGCGTCGCTGAGAGGGGCGCTCAGTCGGGTGCTGCGCTCGGGGTGGCCTTGAACATGGCGTCGCTGTCGAAGCCGATGCGTTGCTCGGGCACGACCTCGACCACGACCCGGCGCGGTGAGTCGAGGAACGACGCGAACGCCTGCTGCTTCGCGGCGTCACCGGGCCGCACCGCGGCGGCGAGCAGGGGGTAGAACCACTGCTTCGTACGGTCGTCGTCGTGGACGATGCCGCGGCCCTTGTAGGTGAGCGACTGGCTGGTCGCGATGCCAGCCCCCCGGCTGGTGAGGGCGATGCTGACCCGCGGGTCGCGCCGCACGGCCGCGATCCGCTTGCGCTGGCCGCTGGCCGTCAACCAGAAGCGTCCGTCGGCGAACACGTAGTTCATGATCACCCCGACGGGGAAGCCGTCGCGGTTGGCCCAGATGAAGGTGCACTCGGTCTGCTTGGCCAAGAGCTCGGCTTCGCGGTCCGACGACAGCGTGTAGCCGGTCACGTCCTCGTAGTCGTCGACGTTGTCGGTCATCAAGTCCCCTTTGCTGATGGTGTACGGCGACGCTCTGTGGGTCGGGGGTAGCGGGACCTACTTGTCGTCGAACACCAAGAGGGCGCCGGTGTAGATGGCGACCCAGAGCTGCTGCGCGGCGTTGTCGTAGGTGATGCCGATCGGGTGTGTGCCGGTCTTGACGTTCTGGAGGACCTTGAGATCAGCCGCCCGTACCTTGCTCACCGTGTTCGAGTCGTAGTTGACGACGTAGAGCGACAGGCCGTCGTCCGAGATCGTGAGGCTCCGGGTGGCCTGGCCGGTGCGCACCTTGCCCAGAACTCGCCCCGAGGCTGCGTCGATCTTGGCCACGGTCCCCTCGCCGTTGAGCGTGACGTACAGCGTCGAGCCGTCGGGCGAGAGCACCACGTGGCGAGGACCGCTGCCGGCGGCGATGGTGCCGGTGATCGACAGGTCGCCAAGGTTGACGCGGGTGAGGTGCGTGGTGCCCATCACCGCGACGAACGCCGTCGACGAGTCGTGGCTCACGGCGATCCCGCGGGGGTAGGGGCCGAGCGGGATGCGCTTGACCTCCTTGCCGGCGGCGGCGTCGATCACGCTCAGGTCGTAGGAGCACCAGTTGGTCACCAGCACGTAGCGGCCGTCGGGCGTGGTGGCCACGTACTTGGGCACGGCACCGACGCTGATCACCTGGTCGATGGCCAGGGTGGCCACGTCGACGCGGTACACGAAGCTGGTGTCCCACTTCGACGAGCCGCCGCAGTTGTCGGAGCCCGGGTTGACGTAGCCCGGCCCGTACATCTGGTAGTTCGACACGTAGACCTTCGAGCCATCGGCCGAGAACGCCGCTTCGACCGGGGCCCCTCGATAGGTGGCCGACGGCTTGGCGAGCCCGAACGTGCTCAGATCGACGCTGTCGGGGATCGTCTTCACCAGCGTGTGCGAGCGGTCGTAGACCGTCATGGTGTGCTGGTACATCATGTTCTGCGCGAACACGAGCCCGTGCTGCGAGGCCACCACCGACTTCGGCGAGATGGCTCCGCCGATGCTCTTGAGGAGCGCCAACGTGCGCTCGGGGCTGGGCTTGCCTGACGCCGCGGGGGCGGACGTGACGATGCTGGTCGGTGGCTGGCCGGCCGCCGTGGTCGACGCGGCGCCGCTCGTACCGCCGGGCGCGGCCCCGCTCGTGGTGTCGTCCTCGGCTGTCGAGCTGGTGGCCGAGGTGGTCGTGGTCGTCGGCGCGGCGGCACCGCCGGGTGTGCGGGGGTTGGCGCCACAGGCCGTCACCAACAACGTGGCAACGACCGCGACGACGAACGCGAAGCGGGGGGTTCGAGCGAGCACCGTCGAACAGCCTATGGACGAGGGCCGCCGCGACGGTGGCACCCCAGTCGTCAGTCCCAGGCCACCGGCAGGCGGCGCCGCCCCCACAGGAAGGCCGGGGCGATGCGCTCGGTTGTGCCGTCGAGGCGCAACGTCGGGAGCTCGTCGAGCAGCACGTCGAGTGCGATTCGAGCGGTCTGACGGGCCAGGGGTGCACCGAGGCAGAAGTGGACGCCCCAGCCGAAGGCCATGTGGTGGCGGAGCTGCACTGCGTCGCGATCGAGCGAGAACACGTCAGGCTCGGGGAAGGTGGCTGGGTCGCGGTTGGCCGACGCGTAGAGCACCATGACCTTGCTGTCGGCCGGAAGCTCATGGCCCCCGAGGGTCGTCGGCTCGACGTTCGTGCGGAACAGCCCGAGCACGGGCGGGTCGAAGCGCAGGCTCTCTTCGACGGCCACCTCGATCAACGAGCGGTCGGCCCGCACCCGCTCCCAGCGCTGCTCACGGTCTTCGAGCAGGCGCCACACCATGTTGGTGATCAGCGACGTGGTCGTCTCGTGGCCGGCCACCATGAGCTGCAGGAACATGTTCTGCAGCTCGCGCACGGGGATCAGCTCGCCCTCGAGCGGCCGGAGCGAATAGGTCGACAGCAAGCCGTCGGGCACGGGCTGGCCCGCTTCGGCCGCCGCCCGCCGCTCGATCACGGCTTCCTTGATGTACGCCTTGATCTCGCGCGTCGGCTGATCGGCGATGTGGGGATCGGACAGGCCGAGCACGAGGGCGTCGGCCCACGCCTTGATGCGGTCCCGGTCGTCGAGCGGCACGCCCAGCATCTCGATGAAGCCGATGATCGGCAGCGGCAAGGCGACGTCGTCGTGCAGCTCGCAGCGGCCGAGGGGACGCACGGCGGTCACGATCTGCTCGGCGAGCTGGCGCGTGTGCTCGGCCAGGGGCACGACCCGCACCGGGTTGAACTCGTCACGCAGGAACGCTCGCCGCCGAGTGTGCTCGGGCCGGTCGAAGTGCTGAAGGTTGCCTCGGCCCTCGTCGCCGGCGTAGCCGATGCCGGCGCCGAGGTGGTTCACCCACTGGCTCGGGTCGAGCAGCAGCGCCTTGGCGTCCTCGCGTCGAGCGACCGACCACATCGGGTGGTCGTAGCCGTCGTAGCGGTGCACCGGGCAGCGATCGCGCAGCTCGGCGTACGCCGGAAACGGATCGGCGGCGGTGGCGGGAGCGACCGGGTCGTAACCGACCGGCGCACGATCGTCAGTGGACACGGTCCGACGCTAGTGACGGGTTGGGCGCGGCCGCCCATCCGCGCCACGATGAGCCATGCACATCGGACTGTTCAACGTCAACGGCGGGGTGATGAGCCAGCCCGGTCCGGCCCGCCGCGTCGCGCAGCTGGCCGAGTCGCTCGGCTACGAGTCGCTGTGGGTGGGCGAGCACATGGTGCTGCCCAGCCCGCGCGTGGCGCCGTCGCCCATGGAGGCGACCGACCCCATCCTTGACCCGGTGGTGGCGCTGTCGTTCCTGGCTGCGGTCACCACCCAGGTGAAGCTCGGCACCGGCATCCTGCTGCTGCCGCAACGGCCTCCGGTGGCGCTGGCCAAGGAGCTGGCCTCCCTCGACGTGCTCAGCCAGGGCCGTCTCATCGTCGGGGTGGGCATCGGATATCTCGGGCCCGAGATGGCTGCGGTGGGCGTGCCGATGGAACGCCGCGACGAGCGGGCGGCGGACTACCTCGGGGCGATGCGGGCGCTGTGGACGATGGACGCGCCGGAGTTCCACGGCGAGTTCGCTGACTTCGCCGGCGTCGACGCCCACCCTCGCCCGACCAACCCGGCCGGCCCGCCCGTGGTGATGGGCGGCCACAGCGACGCCGCCTACCGGCGGGCCGCGACGCAGGCCGATGGTTGGTATGGCTTCCGGGTCGACCCGGCCGCAGTTCGTCACGGCGTCGAGCGTCTGGCCGTGATGGCGGATCGGCACGGCAGCCGCGTGCCGATCGAGCAGTTCGAGATCAGCGCCACGCCGACCGAGGCGCTCACGCCAGAGCTCGTCGCTCAGTACGCCGAGGCCGGGTGCCACCGCCTGATCGTGATGGGCAGCCCCCGTGCCGACCTGGCCCGGCTCGAAGCCTTCGTGGCCGCCAGCGCCCCGGGTGCCCTCGGCCTCTAACCCGCACCCGCTGACCCGGATTCTTGGTACCGAGCAGCGTGCGGAGTGCGCTGGGCGGCGTTGAGGTGGAAGCCGCTCGCTTGTCTGACTGGCGCGCGCCTTCGGCTCGGCCCGTAGCCTTGGGTCCATGTTCGGCTCTCACAAGAACGAGATGGTCTCGCCTGAGCGCGCCCTGCCCGGCCGCACCGACCAGACCATGCCCGTCCCCGCTTCGCACTTCGTGAACGGCCGGCCCCTCGCCGGGCCGTTCCCCGATGGATTCGAGGAGGCCGTGTTCGGCCTCGGCTGCTTCTGGGGGGCCGAGAGGAAGTTCTGGCAGACCGAGGGGGTCTACACGACCGCGGTGGGCTACGCCGGTGGCTACACGCCCAACCCCACCTACGACGAGACCTGCTCGGGCCGCACTGGCCACACCGAGGTCGTGCTCGTGGTGTTCGATCCGGCCGTCATCAGCTACGAGGGCCTGCTCAAGGTGTTCTGGGAGGGCCACAACCCGACCCAGGGCATGCGTCAGGGCAACGACATGGGAACGCAGTACCGCTCGGCGATCTACACGACGTCGGACGTGCAGCTGGCCGCCGCCCAGGCGAGCGAGGCCATGTTCCAAGAGCGGCTGACGGCTGCCGGCTACGGCCCCATCACCACCGAGATCGCCCCGCTGGGAGCGTTCTTCTATGCCGAGCCCTACCACCAGCAGTACCTGGGCAAGAACCCGAACGGCTACTGCGGCCTCGGTGGCACCGGCGTCAGCTGCCCCATCGGCTTGTCAGCCTGACCGATGGGGCAGCGGGTCCGCGGCCGGGTCAGCCGCGGGCGGCGGTGAACCGGGCCGACACGTCGGCCCAGTTCACGATGTTCCACAGCGCCTTGACGTAGTCGGCGCGCACGTTGAGGTACTGCAGGTAGTAGGCGTGCTCCCAGGCGTCGAGCACCAGGAGGGGTTGGCCCGACTGGCCGGTGTTGCCCTGGTGGTCGTAGATCTGCTCGACGTACAGGCGCTGGCCGATCGGCTCCCACGCCAGTGCGCCCCACCCCGAGCCCTGCACCGTCGTGGTGGCCTCGGTCAGGTGGCGCTGGAACGCATCGAAGCTGCCGAAGTGCTCGTCGATCGCTGCGGCCAGTTCGCCCTCGGGCTTGCCACCGCCATCAGGCGACAGGTTCTGCCAGAAGAGGCTGTGCAGCACGTGGCCGGACAGGTTGAACGCCAGCGTCTTTTCGAGCCCGACGATGTTGGCGTAGTCCTCGCCGACACGAGCGGCCGCCAGCTTGTCGAGCGTGTCGTTCAGTCCCTTGACGTAGGCGGCGTGGTGCTTGCCGTGGTGAAGCTCGAGCACCGTGGCGCTGTAGCTCGGCTCGAGGTCGGCGTAGTCGTAGGGCAGGTCGGGAAGGGTGTAGGGCATCGGGTGCCTCCTGGGGGTCGGCGAGGGCAGTGTCTCCTCGGTGGTACCCGGGTCGGGCACCGTTCATTCCTCCCATTACTACCAGTAACTACTTCTGAAAATCATGGCGGAGCGGGATCATCCCAACCGTGGCTGCGAATGGTGTCGCCGTCGGCGTCGAGGGCGCGGCCGGCCCAGCGGAGCGAACCGGGCGTGGCCGAGAGCCGCGCGATGAGGCCCTGCATCGGCGTGCCGTCCAGCTCGACGATGGCGCCTCGCGCCGCGTAGTGCGGGTCGACGGCGATGTCGGCCATCGACAGCACCGGTGCGATGGCCGCTTCGGCTGCCTCGAAGGCGGCGAGCACCTCGGCTTGCGGGCGAGCCGCGATCCACGCCGCCACCGTGGCATCGAGCTCGTCACGGTGCTCGACCCGACCGGCAAAGGTCGCGAACCGCTCGTCACCGGCGACGCCGACCAGTGCCATCACCCGCGCCGCCACGCTCTCGGCCGAGGTCGAGATGGCCACCCACTCGCCGTCGGCGCACCGGTAGGTGCCGCGGGGCACGGTGTATGGGATGCCCGAGCCCAACCGCGGCTGCTGGTAGCCGGTCATCAGGTAGGTGCCGATGAGCGGCCCCATCAGCTGGAACATCGACTCGAGGAGCGAGACATCGACGACCTGGCCGACGCCGGCGTGCAGGGCGACCATGGTGGCGAAGGCAGCCACGATCCCGGTCACCTCGTCGGTGAGGGCGATGGGCGGCAGCAGCGGCCCGCCGCCGGGCTCGCCGATCAGGTCGGCCAGGCCGCTCATGGCTTCGGCGATGGTGGCGAAGCCTGGTCGGTTCGCGTAGGGGCCGTCCTGGCCGAAGCCCGTCACACGGGTGACGATGAGGCGTGGGTTGCGGGCATGGAGCACGTCTGGCCCGAGGCCGAGCCGCTCGAGCGTGCCCGGCCGGAAGTTCTCGACCAGCACGTGGGCCTCGGCGCACAGGCGCAGGAAGGTGGCGTGGTCGTCGGCGTCCTTGAGGTCGAGCACGACCGTGCGCTTGTTGCGGGCCGCGAGGCGCCACCAGATGCCCTGGCCGTCGCGCGGATCGCGCCACGCCATGCTGCGTAACGTGTCGCCCTCAGGACGCTCGACCTTGATGACGTGAGCGCCGAAGTCGGCGAGGTAGCGCGCGCACGACGGACCGGCGAGCACCGTGGACACGTCGATGACCCGGAGGTCGGCGAGCGGGCCGGGGCGCGGCGCGGCGGGTGGGTCGGCGGGAGCCACGTCAGGCCGGCGAGCCCGAGAGCGGCCGGGGCCAGATGGGGAAGGAGCGGTCGCCGAGGCCACCCATCGCGTAGGCGACGTAGTCGATGGCATGGGAGTAGAGCGACCGGCACTGCTCGCTCCAGGCCAGCGCCTCGGGGCTGGAGATGCGGTGGTGGACCTGCAGGATCCCGCCCTCGAACACGCGGTACTCGGCCCACGATCCTGGGAAGTCCTTGACGCAGGCCACCTCGACCCACGGCACGTCGCCGGTGACGGCGAACCGGCGGACCCGGTTGCGGTGCGTGTGCCCGGCGAAGTAGCCGACGATCCGGGGTTGGCGGGCCACCAGGTCGATCAACCGCTCGGAGTCATCAGGGTGGATCCCGAAGTAGGTGTCGCTGCGGTTGCGGCTGCCGGGCGCCCAGGGGTGGTGGTGGCCGAACACCAGCACCGGTCGATCACTGCCGGCGGCCACCTCGTCGAGCCAGTCGAGCTGCTCGGTGCTGACCCGCCCGTAGGTGCTGGTCGGCTGCACCGTGTCGAGCACCGCGAGGCGCGCGCCGGCCATGTCACGGACCTGCGGACCGGCGGCATAGGACTGACCGTGGTAGGCGTCGTGGTTGCCCCGCACGTGCACGAGCCGGTCGCCGAAGGCCGGCTCGTAGCAGGCCAGGAACGCGTCGTACTCGTCGGGCGCCCCGTCGAGGGTGAGATCGCCCTTCACCACCACGGCACCGGGGCCGAGCGCGGCCATCTCGGCCACCGCGGCCCGGTTCATCATCTCGGGGTAGGGGTCGGCTCCATCCGCGGCCCGCAGGATCGGCCCGCCGGGGAACTCTTCGAGCACGCCGCACTCGAACTCTCCGAAGTGAACGTCGTTGACGGTGACCACCACGGACAGGAGCTCGCCAGGCGGACGCGGGAGCGTGCGGACCTCGGTGCCGAGCAGTTCGTAGGTGGTGTCCGGCTCGAGCCCGTCGAAGCGGTGCGGGTTGGCGCCGTCGTGCAGCACGACGAGATCGTCGGCCACCGTCGACACCTCGATGGTCATGGGTCAGTACCAGGGGCGGTCGCGGCGGGCGGCGACGGGCCGCGTCCACCAGCGGCCGCTGAACCGCCAGGCAGGTGGGCGGTCGTCGTCGTTGACGGCGGCCGGGAGCACCACGGGCCGGGGCCACAGCGCCTCGACGGCCACCGCGATGGCGGCCGCCTCGTCGTCGGTGGGCACGGGCGCCACCTGCAGGCGGCCGGTCATAGCGGCATGTTGCCGTGCTTGCGCCGGGGCAGCTCTTCGCGCTTCGTGCGCAGCAGCTCGAACCCGGCGATGAGCTTGATGCGCGTCTCGGCCGGGTCGATCACGTCATCGATGTAGCCCCGCTCAGCCGCCGCGTAGGGGTTGGCGTACTTCTCGGTGTAGTCGGCCACCAGCTCGGCGCGGCGGGCGACCGGGTCGGCGGCCTGCTGCAGCTCTCGGCGGTAGACGATCTCGACCGCGCCCTGCGGTCCCATGACGGCCAGCTCGGCCGTGGGCCAGGCGTAGGCCAGGTCGGAGCCGATGGACTTGGAGTCCATGACCACGTAGGCGCCGCCGTAGGCCTTGCGGGTGATGATCTGGATGCGCGGCACCGTGGCCTCGCAGTAGGCGTAGAGCAGCTTCGCGCCGTGGCGGATGATGCCGCCGTACTCCTGGTCGACACCGGGGAGGAAGCCGGGCACGTCGACGAAGGTGACCAGTGGGATGTTGAAGGCGTCGCAGGTGCGTACGAAGCGGGCGGCCTTCTCGGCGCTCTCGATGTCGAGCACGCCGGCCAACATGAGGGGCTGGTTCCCGACCACGCCGACGGGGTGGCCGTTGAGGCGCGAGAACCCGCACACGATGCTGCGGGCCCAGAACGGGAAGTACTCGAAGAACTCACCGCCGTCGACGACCTCGGCGATGACCTTCTTCATGTCGTACGGCTGGTTGGGGCTGGCCGGCATGATGTCGCGCAGCGCAGGGCACAGCCGCTCGGGATCGTCACCGGTGTCGACCACGGGCGGCGACTCGAGGTTGTTGCTCGGCAGGAACGACAGCAGGTAGCGCACGTCTTCGAGGCACGACTTCTCGTCCGGGGCCACGAAGGTGGCCACACCGCTCTTGGAGGCGTGGCTCATCGCACCGCCCAGCTCTTCGAGCGTGACCTCCTCGCCCGTCACGGTCTTCACCACGTCGGGGCCGGTGATGAACATGTGGCTCGACTCGCGGACCATGAAGATGAAGTCGGTCATGGCGGGGCTGTAGACGGCGCCGCCCGCGCACGGCCCGAGGATCACGCTGATCTGGGGTACGACGCCCGACGACAGCACGTTGCGGTAGAAGATGCCGCCGTAGCTGGCCAGCGACACCACGCCCTCTTGGATGCGGGCACCGGCGCCGTCGTTGAGCCCGATGACCGGGGCGCCGACCTTGAGCGCGAGGTCCATGAGCTTGTGGATCTTTTCTGCGAACACCTCGCCGAGCGCCCCGCCGAACACGGTGAAGTCCTGGCTGAACACGAACACCTTGCGGCCATCGACCGTGCCCCAGCCGGTGATGACGCCGTCGGTGTATGGGTGCTCCTCGAGTCCCGATGCCTGGGCCCGATGGCGGGCCAGCATGTCGAGCTCGTGGAAGCTGCCGGGGTCGAGGAAGAACTCGACGCGCTCACGGGCGAGCAGCTTGCCCTTGGCGTGCTGGCGCTCGATGGACCGCGGGGAGCCGGCGTGGAGGGCCGACTGCTTGCGGGCCTCGAGGTCGGCCAGCTTGGCGCTCATGGGGTGGTCGGTCACGGCGGCGAGGCTAGCCGTGAGGCTCAGACTGCTCGCAGGGCTGCCGGCCGAGCCCCTCGAACGATCCGCTCGGCCGCCGTCAACTCAGCTCGTAGACGACCGTGACCTGGAGCTGGATCTCCTGCGTGCCGGGCTCGATGGGCACCGAGCTCTTCGCCCCGCCTGCGGCCTGGACAGCAGCGGCGTACGGCCGTGGGATCTCTTGGGCGATCTCGCTGATCGAGATGACCTTGCCGGCGGTGACGCCGGCCGCAGCGGCGAGCTGGTCGGCCTGACGCTTGGCCTGCTGCACGGCTAGCTCCCGCGCCTTGGCATGAAGGGCGCTGGTGTCATCGATCGACAAGCTGATCCCGTTGATCGTGATCGCGTCACCGGCGGCGCCCGCGGCGGCGTCGATCACCGTGCCGGCCTTGGCGAGGTCACGCAGCTTGGCGGTGACGTTGTTGGACGCCCGGTAGCCGATGATGCGCTGCCCGTTGGTGTCGTACTGCGGCCAGATGCTCAGGTTGCTGGTCTGCACGTCGACCTTGGCCACGCCCGCTCCGATCAGGGTGTCGATCAGGGCCTTGGCCTTGACGTTGGACTGTTCGAGGGCGGTGGCGGCCGACGACGCCTGCACCTGAACGCCGAGGTTGATGGTCATCAGGTCGGGCGTGCCGCTGACGAGGCCGGTGGCCTGGACGGTGATGCTGCGGGCCGACGGTGATGGCGCGCCGGCGGCCGCGGTCGTGCTCGTCTCGGCGATGGCCGGCGAGCCGGTGCGCCCCGTGGACGAGAGCCCTCCGTGGAACATGAGCCCTACGGCGATGCCACCGCCAACGGCGACGGCGACGGCCGTGGCGAGCGAGACGTTGCGAGCGGGCATGGGTGCCTCCAGAGGTTCGGCGCGGCTTGGTTGACCCTCGACGCTGTTGCCGATGTGACGCTCGTCGCGGCTCCCTGGTTCCCGCCGACGCGAGGAAGCGTCGGGTGCGCCATGCTTCGCAGGTGCGTCTTTCCGTGTCGCCGCCGGTCGTACCGATGCTGGCCAAGGCCGCGGACGCCCTCCCCGAAGGTGACGGGTGGGCCTTCGAGCCCAAGTGGGATGGCTTTCGATGCATCGTGTTCCGCGACGGCGACGAGGTGGTGCTCGGCAGCCGCAACGAGCGCCCGCTGACCCGCTACTTCCCTGAACTGCTGCCCGTGCTGCGGGCCGCCCTCCCCGATCGGTGCGTCATCGACGGCGAGATCGTCATCCCGAGCGCCGACGGACACGGTCTCGACTTCGACGCGCTGCTGCAACGGATCCACCCGGCCGAGTCGCGGGTGCAGCGCCTGGCGGCCGAGACGCCGGCGTCGTTCGTGGCCTTCGACATCCTTGCCCTCGGTGACGAGTCGCTTCTCGACGTCATCCAGAGCGCCCGCCGCGCCGCGCTGGTGGCGGCGCTCGTGCCTGCGGGCGAAGGCCGCACGGCTGTCCGCCTCACCCCGACGACCACCGACCGCGCCGTCGCCGACACCTGGTTCCACCCCTTCGAAGGGGCCGGGTTGGATGGCGTGATGGCCAAGCCACTGGCAGGCACCTATCGCCCCGGCGAGCGGGTGCTCGTGAAGGTGAAGCACCACCGCACCGCCGACTGCGTCGTGGCCGGCTACCGCGTGCACAAGGACGGCAAGGGCGTCGGCTCGCTCCTGCTCGGGCTGCACGATGCCGCCGGCACCCTCCATCCCGTCGGGGTGGCTTCGGGGTTCACCGCCAAGGTCCGCACGGCACTGCTCGGTGAGCTGGGACCCTTGACCGATCATGCGCTCGACGATCACCCGTGGCGGGGCTGGGCCGAGGCGATGGCCCACGAGGGTGGCCGCATGCCAGGGGCGCAGAGCCGGTGGAACGCGGGCAAGGACCTGAGCTGGGTGCCGCTGCGGCCTGAACGGGTGGCCGAGGTCGAGTTCGATCAGTTGCAGGGCAACCGGTTCCGTCACGGTGCCCACCTCGTTCGCTGGCGGCCCGACCGCGAGCCGTCGTCGTGCACCTACGCCCAGCTCGACGTGGCCGTGCCGGTTGAGCTGCTGTCGGTCTTCACCGAGGGGGCCGGCGATGCGCAAGGTTGACGAGCGACCCGAGCTCGAGTTCGTCCTCGTCGACGGCGGCTCCGACGACGGCGCCGATGTCGAGCTCAACGGTCGCGGGCCGCGTCGCCGCTGGCTGGGCGGGCTCGCGGTCACCGCCTTGGCCGGCGTCGTCATAGCCGCCCTGACCGTGGGCGGCGCGCCGAAGCCGAAGCAAGCGGCCGAGCCCATCGCGCCCAGCCCGACCGTGGCCGACGAGCCCGCGCCGGTCACGGGGCGCGCTGACGACCAGCGCTACGGCGGCGACCCGATCAACGTGGTCCCCACCAGTGACGGCCAAGGCGTGTGGGTCAGCACGGCGCGCTGGTCCGGCGTGGCCCGCCTCCTCCCCGAGCTCGGTCAGGTGACCGGTGCCGTCGGCCGCAGGTCCCACGTCGTGGTGGTGCTGTCGACCGGGCAGGCCCGAGCGCTGTCCCGTTCGATTCCCCAAGGCGTGCCGCTTGGCGGCGCGGTGGCGGCGTATCCGGGTCCGATCGACGACTCGACCTGGCTCGTCGGCTTGGCCGAGGGGCGTCAGGGGGTCCACCTGATCGAGGTCGACGGTGCCTCTGGCTTCGTCGTCGACGACGGCAAGGTCATCGCGGTGCCCGACGGCTGGCGCTTGCGAGGCGGCACCTCGGGAGTGCTCGTGCTCGAGCGCGTCGGTGGCCGTCCCGGCCTGGCCCTGTGGGACCCGAAGGACGTCGCGGGGCCGCTGCCCGTGGCGCGATCCGGTGCGTTCGTGGCGGCCGGCGAGGGTTGGCTGGCGTGGCGGCGCGGCGATCGCTTGGTGGCCGAGCTCGCGTCCGGCCAGTTCCACTGGGAGGACCCTGCCGTGCTCGCCGGTCTCACCGATGTCGTCGCTGCTGCGTTCGCTCCGGGTGGGTTGCGGCTTGCAGTGATGGGGACCGCGCCGGAGAGCACGTTCGTACGGGTCGCGGGTGACCCCGGCACCTCGATGCCCAACCCGCCGCTGCACCTCAACGGGGCTCAGCGTCCGGCGATGGCGTGGGGTGTCGACGGCATGCTCGTGGTCGACCCTGAGGCCTTCGCCGAGTACGTGCTCGGCCCCGGCGAGCAGCAGTGGTCGACCCGCTACCGCTTCATCGACCGCACGGTGGCGGGGAGCAGCCCCACCACGGTGGCCGGCCCCGGCTGAAGGTCGCCCCGCCCATCCGCACCACGGTGGCCGGCCCGGGCTGAAGGTCGACCCGCCCATCCCCCCACGGTGGCAGTCCCCGGCTGCAGGTCGACCCGCCCATCCGCCGCCGGTGCGCCCGCGCGGAACCCCACCCGCGATCTGGGGCTGGATGCGGCCACTTCTGGCCGTCGAGAGCCCCGGGTCGGTGTTGGGCCGGCACGGGCGCCTGGTCCTCAAGGTCTGGGGCTGGATGCGGCCACTTCTGGCCGTGGAGAGCCCCAGTTCGGTGTTGGGCC